>JADGOB010000228.1 GCA_017883185.1 Acidobacteriota bacterium | reverse complement strand
GGTGCGCTGCTCTACGTGAAGAGCGGGCTGGATCCGGCACGAGCGGCCTCCGGCGACCAAGCCGTGCGCGGCTGACGCAGCAATGAGTAAATTAATCACAGAAAGCATCGCTTTTCAAGTAAGTATTCAGGGCGTCTTCGCCGGGATGGCGGTCCCCGAGTACAGTTCGACCCGCTCGAGAGTCATGCGCACGCCGTCATTCACATAGAAGCGGTACTCCAGCGCGTCCACGCCCTCGTCCGGCACCGTGAAATCGATCGAGGTCAGCAGGTGGTCCGTCGGGGCGGCGGGAACGGCGACCGGGTGCCGCGCCACGCGTCGCTCGGGACCGTACCAGACCTCCACATAGCCGAGCGTCGCGCCCGGCGCCGAATCCACGGTGCCGATCCAGCGGGCGCGGTACATGCCCTTGGCGACCGGAATCGCCGGTCCGAACTGCAGATAGCCGGCGCGTCCGCTCGCGCGGATGGCGCCGGCAACCGGATCGCGATCGCCCACGTCGGTGATGAAGCGCTCGTTGTCGGCGCGGATCGAGAGGTTGAGCGCGCGGCGCTTCAGGACCTGCTCGTGCAGGTTCCGATAGCGGCCGACGTTCAGCGTCGCGATGTCGCGGAAGCGCGCAGCGCTCAGCAACGGACCGCGCGTCACGTTGCGCAGCTTGTCGTAGTAGTCGTGCAGAAGCGGGTCGGTGAGCCGGTTCTCGTTCCGAGCCACCGACTCGAGGTAGCCGTCCGGCAGATCGCGGAAGTAGTGGCCGGCGTAGAACTCGAAGAAGAGCCGCGGGGAGACCGGGAGCCTCGCCAGCAGCGGATCGGAGAGCGCGTTCCGGTCGACGAGGAACTTCTCGGGCCCAGCGTAGAGCCCGTAGAGGCCGATGCTGCCCTGGACTGTGACTTTCTCCGGGCCGTTCCTGAAGCTGGTGCCTTCGCGGACCCACACGGAGTCGGGGAGCTGGCGGAACGGGCTGAAGAAGAGGACGTTCGTGCCCTGGTGAGAGTGGCCGCGCTCGTCCTTGATGCCGTTCTGCGTCCGCCAGGGCCACGCCGCGTCGTAGCGCGACGTGGTCTTGATCGGCACGATCGGCATCACCACGTTGTAGGCGACCAGCGCGACGAGCGCCCACGGCGCGCCGATTGTCGCGATGTCTGGCGCGACGGCCATCGCCGCGACCATGAAGGGCATGGCGAAGAAGCGGCCGCTCATGAAGTCGCCACCCACCGAGACCGTGTAGGCGACGTAGAGCGCCGCCGAGAGGGCGGCGCGGCGCGCGGCGCCGCCGCCGCGCACGGCGACGAGCAGCGACAGCGCGATGGTGCCCAGCGTCAGCGGGTCGTGGCTCGCGCTGTTGAGCACGTACGCGAAGCCCTGCCGGTACATCAGGAACTTCGGGATGCCGTTGGCCACCTTCGCGTAGTACGTGTTCGGCAGCGGGAACCCGTAGTAGAACGTGGCAAACGCCAGCCACAGCACCGCGGGCGCCGCGCCGACGAGCAGCGGCGCGACCACGCGCGCGTGCCGCCGGCGCACCGCCATCCACAGCAGTTCCGCCACCGGGACCGCGAAGAGGAGGACCGCGTCGGGCCGATTCAGGAACGCCAGGGCGGCGAGGAGCACCGAGCGCCGGATTTCATTTGCATCTGGTGGCGTGCCCCAGGGGCGGTCGAAGTACCGGGTGTAGAACAGCGCGACCAGGAAGTAGCTGAGCGGGTTCTCGAGCCCCGAGTCCGTGTAGTCGACGAACGCCTTCGAGCTGAGCAGCCAGACGACCAGAACGGCGGCGCGGGGCACGGTCCGCGCCCAGCGCATCAGCACGACCAGCGTCGCGATGTCGAACGCCCAGGACACGAACGTGCCAGTGAAGAAGAACTCGCGCGTGACGAAGTGTGCGGCCGACATCACCAGCATCCACAGGGGATGGGTGTAAGCCTGGACTCGTTCGTCGGGGTTGAACGTCAGGCCGTAGCCGTGGACGAAGTTCCAGACCACCCGGTAGGTGATGTAGGCGTCGTCGCCCACCCAGGCGTTGGCCAGAAAGATGTAGGTGAAGAGTAGGAGAAGGCTGGCCCGGGCGATTCTCGTAACTAACGCATCGGAGAGGCGGTCGGGAGCGGCCGGAACGACGTTTGAAACCACGGCTTTAGGCTCATGCCCAACCGGTGTAAAGTCAAGTAGTTCTCCCATAATGGGCGCACGACACCAATGTGGCGCGCCACGTCGTGCTCGGCGACGGTGCCGCATGGATCCACGGCAAGGCGGAGACCCAGCCGACGCCCGCCTCGCGGAGCGCTACGGTGTTGGCCAGCGCGGCCGTCCCCTTGTCAAACACCAGCGTCACGCTGTCGCGCGGGATCGCCGCCTCATCGAGGAGGCGCGTGACGCGCGGCAGGACCGCCGGGAACTCGGCCGCATCGGAGACATTGCCTGGATAGACGTGAGGGCAGAGGCTCAGGCTCCGCTTCCCATCCAGGAGATAGGTCAGCCCGACCTGCCGCAGATCGTGACGGCCCTGTTTATTGTGCCCGCGCCTGGCCCGAAAGGCTGACACGAAGCCCGGTCGCCGACGCCATGACGAGGTCGACCGCGCCGTCTCCATCGAAATCTCCGGCCAGGTGCACCGCGACACGAGTCGAACCGACACGGACGGGCGAGGCGTCCCTCGCGGGCGCCGACTACGCCACCAGAAGCGCGAGGCGATCCTGACGAGCGATCACGACGCATCGGTCCACTGGCGGTAGAACCGATCCAGCCAAATTCGGCCGTACGCGGGCAGCGCCTGCAGCACCTGCCGATACGAGCCGCGCTGCGACCGTTTGAAGACGCGGAAGTGCGCGACCGGCTCGAAGCAGAGGGCGGAGAAGAGTTTCGCCGCGGGCAGGGAGGCGGCAAACGCCCACCCCCCCGGGTTCTCCCGATACCACTCGACCATCTTCCGCGCCCACGTCCGCGGGATGTATGCGGAGAGCCGCGTCAACTCGTTGAGGCGATTCTTCCGATAGATCAGGTAGTCCTTCTCCTTCGGGTCCTCCAGCTTCTCTGGGCATTCCCTGAGGATGCGCCCGTGCAGTTCCGACCCGAAGTACGCGCTGAGCGAGTACAGTTGCAGGTAGAACGGCCGTGGCGCGGCGAGCAGGGTCCGGATGGTCTCCAACTGGTCCTCGACCGACTCGAAGGGGTTGTCGAGGATGACGTCACAGTACGCGGCGATCGCGAGGTCGTCGAGGACGGCGGCGGCGGCCAGGAAGTGCTGCCTGAAGGACTTGCGCTTGTAGACATCCCTCAGAACGCGATCGCTGCCGCTTTGCAGCCCCATGCGGATCCAGACGAGGCCCGCGTCCTTCAGCAGCTTCATCTTGTCGTGTTTGATGTAGATCGGGATGCACGCAAACATGAACGGCCTGTTCACGCGCGCCCGGTACTCGGCCGTGAACGCTTCGAGGAAGCCGATGTCGTGTGAGAGGAAGTTCTCGTCGTGGAAGTTCACCATCTCGATCATCGGGAACTCGCGCACCGCCTGCTCGAGTTCCGCGATGATGTGCCCGACGGTTCGCCGCCTAATCTTCTTCGACCCCTGAATGTGTGAGACCAGGTCGCTGCAACAGTAAGTGCAGCTGAACGGGCAGCCTCGCGAGGTCAGCACGTCATAGAACTTGTGCTGGTACCGCCCATACCTGATGGCCTGCCGCTGGCCGAGCGGACTGATGACGCCGCTGCCGTCCTGCAGGAAGCCGTTCTTGGGAATGTGCTCGTAGGAGGGGATTGTGTCCAGGTCTTCGATCAGTGGTGCCAGGGCGTTCCTCGTCGGCACTCCATCCATCAGGTAGCAGAGGCCAGGAACGCGCCGAGGATCCTCGCCGCGGGCCAGAGCCGCCGAGAACTGAACCGCGACTCCCTCGCCCTCGCCGACGCAGACGTAGTCCGCGTACGCCAGACAGCTTTCGGGATCAATCGTCGGATGGACGCCGCCCCAGACGACGGGGATGTGAGGGAAATGCCGCTTCAACTTCGCGCCCAGCTGCCTCGCGGCGTTGAACTCGGTACTCATCAGGCTGATGCCCACCCACGAGGGGTCCACATCTGCAACGAACTGACGCAATTGCTCTGCGCCGCCGGCGTTCTCGGGTTTGAAGCGGGGCAGGTGCAGGTAGTGGGACGCGTACCCGGCATTCAAGAGCGAGTAGTGCACGTACCGCAGGCCGATGACGGTGAGGTCTTGCTGCAGCGAAATCAGGAGGACGCGACCGTTGGTGGCGGTGGCGTCCTGAGCCTTCTTCTGTATCACAGTTGTTCGCCCGGTGTATGCCGGGGGTCCGTGTCCCCGCTGGTCCGCCTCGGCCCTCCGTCCGGACCGCGGCGTTCTGAACGATGACTATATCTTAGCCCACCGGGCGGCCAATCCGGTGTCAGTCGGCCGTGCCACGACCCAACCTGCGGCGGCACCATCCAGCAGTGCCAGGCGGGTACGGCGCCAGGGCCGTTTGCGCAACCGGGAGGCACCAGCCAGGTGACCGTGACGACAGGCTGCGCGCGGTACGTGACGGCTTCTCAGGTCAGTTGGGTGAACGCTTGGCGCCTCACCAAGCGACTCGAACTTCAGATCGCGTTCGATGCCCACGACCGCGAGTTCGACGGGCCCCTGATCCGTCTCGTTCCTCGAGCGCCAGCCGAATGGCAATCTCGCGTTCACGACCTGCGAGCCGGGCGAGGATCATGCCGGCAACGTTGACGCACGTGACGAGCGGCACGAGGCCCGCCGGCCCCAGAAGCAGCAGTAGGAAGGCAGCCGCCACCGTTCCCGGTTCACCCGGCAACGTGCTGAACGTGACCACACGGATGCGATTCCCTCGGCTGGCGTCTGGGTAGGCCCGCTCCAACGCTGCGGCGAAGTTGCCGAGCGCCGCGAAGAAACTGCCGCTGACCGTCTGACCGTAGATGCGGTCGGCCGTCTTACCGGTCGTGAAGCTCGACGGCTCGGGATCCAAACGGTAGGCGGCGAGATCGACCACGACATCGCGGCTGGCGTGGTGGTAGACGCGATCGTCCGCGTACGAGAAGTTGTCGAAGCCCGCTCCCCGTTGCCTGCGGCCCACATCCGGGAGTCCCCGCTCGTCCACCTCAGGATGCCCGCAGAGCATGGGCGCGTTGACCACCGTGAAGATCGTCGTGGTGCTGCCGATGCCGATGGCTCGTCGGAGGGCGGGGGCCCGCCCGAGGCCGTGGCTGACGGGGCGCCGGTGCTGGCGCGCCCGCATCGTGAGCGCCGCGCACAACCGGGAGCGCCGAGAGGATCCTTCGGGTCACCACGCGGCGTACACGCCTGCCGTGCCGGTGGGTCCGGCCGAACCGCCTGTGGTCAGGACGTCGACCGGCCTGAAGGGTGCCGTCTAGAACAGCCGTCGAGCCTGCCTGGGCGTGGCGCCGACGCCCCCCTCGGTGCGGCCAGCCGACCGCATCTGGGCCGACCTGATGCGCCGGGTCAGTGCTGATGCTGGCGGCCTTCGTCTGGCTGTTACGCGCCGGCGTCGGTGCCCCGCAGGCTTTCGCGCTGTCGGTGCTGTTCGTCGCCCTGGGGGTAGTCGGCAACCTCCCAGGTGCGCTGCTCTACGTGAAGAGCGGGCTGGATCCGGCACGAGCGGCCTCCGGCGACCAAGCCGTGCGCGGCTGACGCAGCAATGAG
>JADGOB010000227.1 GCA_017883185.1 Acidobacteriota bacterium | reverse complement strand
CGGAGCGGCGTGCGATGGCTGAGAGTGGCGATTGACGCCGGCCAACAGGTGAGACAGCAGACCGCGTTTCTCGCCCACGAACTCCAACACGCCGTGGAGGTCGCGCGCGCGCCCGAGGTGCAGGACATCGACGGGTTTCGCCGGCTCGGCGACGAATGGATCGTGGGTCACTCCACGGAACGCGAGAAACTCGGTGAAGGACTTCTGCACGTTTCCGGCCTTGGGAGGAGTCTAGCTGCTGCGCCCGGCATGCAGCGGATGGACGACCCGAAGTCCCGGCACCCGGACAAACTGCGCGTCGTGCGTCCAGATCTGCGTGGCGCCGTTGTCGAGCGCCGCCAGCGCGATCTGCAGGTCGAAGATTCCGGAACCGGCGACATCGAGGTCGGCGGCGAGCTGGAACAACCGGGACGAGAACGCCTCCCGTGGCGCCCAGAGCCGGGCGCCAGCGGTCACCAGGGCGTCGAGGAACGCGCCGGCCTCGGCGGCGGTGGACGGGCGGCCCGCCGCGGCCGGGTGCGTCACGACCGCGTAGAACTCGACGAGGCCCGCGTCGACGATGCCCCAGCCGAGACCGCTCTGCCGCGCGCGCTCGATGGCCCGCCGCGCGGCCTTGTGCTCCGGGGTGGCGCTCCGATGCGCGTAGACGAGCAGGTTCGTGTCCAGGGCGATCATCGATTGCGCCGGATCCACTCCCGCATGAGCGCGCGGTCGCGAACGTCCAGGCCCGGAGGCACTCCCCCATTGACGGTGATCCAACGAATGGCGTGGCCGCGGGACCTTCCCTCCGGTGCCTTCGCCAGCTGCCGGCGCAAACCGCGCTCGATCAGCACCTTCAGTGTGAGGCGTTCCTCGGCCGCCTTCTTCTTGGCCGCGATGAGCAGCCCATCCGGGAGGTCGACTGTCGTCTTCATATGGTTACACAGCTTACCATAAATATGGGTCCACTCTCGGTGCCGCCGACTTCGCCAGCCGCCTCGAACCGGCCGTCGGAGTACTCCAGAACCTGCCACGGCCACGCCGCCTGTCGCCCTCTCGCGTCACCGGCACCGTGCCTGTCAGATCCTCCAGCCAGTGCACCACTGATCAGCCGGCGTCGCCGCGAGAAATCCGCCTGTGAGAGAATCGCTGGAGGAGACCGCCGGGCCTGAACACGCCGACGGGGTGACGCGTGTGGGGAGCGGCGGACAGGAGGAATTCCATGAAGGTGATGATTGACCTGTCGGTCGTCCCGATTGGCGTCGGAGTGTCCGTGTCGGCGTACGTGGCCGCGTGCGAGCGCGTGCTCCAGGAGGCAGGCGTGTCGCACACGCTGCACGCGTTCGGCACCGACATCGAAGGCGAGTGGGACGACGTGTTTGCGGCCGTCAAGCGCTGCCACGAGGTGGTGCACCAGATGGGCGCGCCGCGCGTGCACAGCAGCCTCCGCGTCGGCACCCGCACCGACAAGGCGCAATCGCTCGACGACAAGGTGCGCAGCGTCGAGGAAAAACTGCGGCGTTGTTGACGCTGACGGACGACTGACGCCGCCAAACCGGATGTTCCGGACGAGACAGATTGAAGGTACTGAAACCGAAGGCAGACCTGCCGCCGGTTGTGCGCTATCGGCTGCCTGCTGTCGGCTGTCCGCTGCCGGCTATCGGCTACCTTCCGTCCATCTCCCTGAGCGCAAACCTCACGCTGACGATGAACGGCTCCTTGCCGGACTCGCAGTGTCCGTAGGTCGTCGTCACGAACGTGCCGTCGGGCAGCACGTCGACGCCGGGATACGCGCAGTCTCAGTCGTCCTTGTTGTCCATCAGCCGGATGCGATACTGCCCGTCGCGCCCCTTCACGATGTCCTCGAACGTCCCGACCCAGCCCACCCAGTCGCCCTTGCACGGACTCCCGCTCGCCATGTCGCGGAACGACACGAACAGCCGGCCGTCCGGCGCGTACTTCGCGGTGTGACGATCGCCGGTCAGCGACAGCGGAAGCTCGCGAGGTTCGGACCACGTCGCCGCTTCGTCGTTCGACACCGTTGGCACACATCGTCCTTAGTCCCTTAGGCGCGAAGTCTTCGACGACGGTGAGTCCGACGCCGCCCACTTGACGCTCCACGCCGGGCAAGGTAGTGTCGTTCGCGAATGCGGAGCCGGCTGAAAGGAGGCCGGCGCGGATGAGTGTTCTCACCTTGGCTCTCATCGTTTTCGCCGTGGAATCGTCCCCTGGACAGACGCAGGTCAAGCTGTCAACCGACTGCCAGGCGGGAGACCAGAAGGCTTGCGTGCAGCTGGCTCGGTCGAACGCCACCACGCCGGCGGTCCGGCTGGCGGCCGTGAGGAAGCTGACGGACCAGTCGGTGCTCACCGAGCTCGCCAGGACCTGCACCGTCCGCAACATCCGCCTCGCCGCCATTCGCGGGTTGATCAATCAGGACGCGTTGTCGCGGATCGCCCAGGACGGGAAGGGACCGGGGCCGATCGAGCGCGGCGCGGCCATCGAGCGGCTGCAGAGCCAGGAGCTGCTGGCGCAGATCGCGCGCAAGGATCCGTCCAAGTGGGTTCGCCGGAAGGCGGCCAACTGCCTGACCGACGAAGGGCTGATCGCGAAACTGGTGGCCGAGGCTCGCAAGGAACTGCTGCCGACGGTCACGGTTGGCGGCGGCATCAGGGACGTGACGATCGACGGCAAGGACGTGAAGGAAACGCTACTCGGTATCGTCACGGTGCAGCCCGGGCGCCACACGGTCACGGCCGATTTCGTGGTGAAGGAAAACGTGACGTGGGAAGAAGGCAGCGTCACGTCGACTGGGGTCGATGCGCGGCTCGGCGCCGCGTATGTCCTCGAGGCCGAGGTCGGCATCGTCACCTGGGACTATCTCTCCCCGCAGACCCGCCGCGGCGGCGGCACGTGGAAGCTCGTGGTCCGTGAGGAAGTGTCGCCCGGCCCCGACCTGCTGCCGCAGATCCTGCGGCGATAGGAGGGCGGCTAGCCGATTCCGTGACTGCCGAGCCAGCCGTGCATCTCGGCCAGTACGCGGTCGTTTTCCTCGAGCGGGAACCCGTCCACGCTTTCCGTGTGCTTGCCGGTCGTCCCGTCCACCGCGCCGAGCGCGACAGCCTGCACCAGCAGGTCGCGTGCCTCGCGGACGGTGGGCAGCAGGTTCTCCTGCCGCAGCCGAGACATCGCGGCGACAATGCCCCACGCGCCCCAGTTCGACACGGTGGAAATCACCAGCTGCGTGGTGGCCGTCGCGCACGGACGCCCGGCAATCGGCATCACCATCGGGATGGCGGCCGCCAGGTTGCCCATTCCGATCTCGTTCCCGCCGTCGCCGATGCCCACGCTGCAGTCGTGTTCGCGGAACAAGTAGTCGATCTTCGCGTGATACCCGGAGACGTCCGCGCCGCGCATGTCGAGGTAGGCGCCCTCGTCCGTCAGCCCGCAGCGCTCGACGGCAATCGTCAGGCTCGGCGCCAGCGAGGCGAGCAGGTCCGCCGCGTGCCGCCAGCTCGCCTGGTGGTCCATCATCGGAAACTCGAGCACTTCTCCACCCTTCCCGAGCAGCCCGCGAAGCAGCGGCGTCGTGTAGGCGTCGGTCAGGTACATCACGCGCGAGCCAAGCGACGCGATCACATTCCCGAGCGCCACGGCGCCTAGCGGCCCATCGGTCTCGGTCGCGCCTCCCGCCGGCACGTAGAAACCGGTGGCGATGAGCACCGTGCCCGGGTGGTCGAGGATCAGCGTGGCCGCGCGCTCGCAGAAATCGGGAGCGAGGTACGGCCTCAACGCGGAGATGCCCCGGTGGTCTCGTGAGAGGACGATGTTCTCGATTGACATGCGCGTCCCTGGGCCACGACGAGAGAGGGTGCGGGGCCGCCGCGCGGGCGCGGCGCCGCACGCCTCACAACACCGAGAAATCCGCGTCCCTGCGGTCGGTGATGAACATGTGTCCCGGCGCGTGCGTGATCATCAACGGCGGCTTCGATGACATCGCCACGGCCTGGGGCGTCACGCCGCACGCCCAGAACATGGGCACTTCCCCCGGCCGGACCTCGACCGGGTCGCCAAGGTCAGGGCGCATCAGGTCGCGGATGCCGATGGCTGCCGGGTCGCCGATATGAATCGGCGCGCCGTGTACCGCCGGAAAACGCGACGTCACCTGCACCGCGCGCACCACCTTCTCCGCGGGAACCGGCCGCATCGACACGACCGTCGGCCCGTGAAACGCCCCCGCGGGGACGGTCTGCACCGACGTGATGAACATCGGCACGTTGGTGCACTGTTCGATGTGGCGCACCGGGATGCCCGCCTCGAGCAGCGCCGACTCGAAGGTAAAACTGCAGCCGATCAGAAACGAGACGAGATCGTCGTTCCACCACTGCGTGAGCTCGATCGGTTCCTCGACGAGCACGCCGTCGCGGTACACCCGGTATTTCGGAACGTCGGTGCGGAGGTCGGCCCCGGGTGCCATGACCCGAGGCTCGGCGCAGCCGGCTTCGACGACTTCGAGCAAGGGGCACGGCTTCGGATTGCGCTGCGTGAACACGAGGAAGTCGAACGCGAGTGCACGCGGGAGGACGACCAGGTTGGCTTGCACGAACCCGGGCGCCAGTCCGGCCGTCGGGCGCACGAGGTCGCCGCGGCGGAACCTCGCCCGCAGCCCGGCTGGCGGCAACGGAACCTGGCACGACAAATCAGACATGTCACAGCCCTCCCGAACCAGGTCCGACGCTGGCCGCCGGCCTGCGTGCTTCGGCTTCACGTCAGAAAGAGGTAGAGAGGGGTAGACTAGTGCGACAGGAAACAGGCGTCAAGCGTTGTCCCCTCGGCTGTCTTCTCCGCTCCCCGGTCTGCTGCGAAGGAGTCTTGATGCACCGCCACGCGGTGTTGGCATACATGATGGCCACGGCGCTGGCCGCCGCCAGAACCGCCGGAGTGGTGGCCAGCGGCCAGCCAGGCCCGGCCTCGCCGCTGTCGATCGACGCGTTCGTCTTCGACAGCCAGGGACGGCCGGTGGCCGATCTGCGCCCGGATCAGTTCGCGGTGACCGTTGACGGGAGCCCTCGGAACGTGACGTCGGCGCGGTACGTCCATCGCGGCCCGGGCGCGGAAGCAGCGGCGCGCGGAACCCTGAGAGCCGGGGCGTCGCAAGGTGCCTCCCTGTTCGAACCGTCGCGCACGATCCTCGTGGTGGTGGACGAGACGAGCTTCCCGCGCGGCGCCGAGAAGAGCATCGCCGCCGCCGCCGACCGCCTGCTCGACCGCTTTGGCCCGAGCGATCATGTCGCGCTCGTCACCTTTCCGATGCCGGCGGACGCGATGGCCGTGTCTTTTGCGAACGACCGTGTGACCGTCCGTGACACCCTGCGGGGCCTCGTCGGTCGCGCGACGCCGATAGACGCGCTTGCCAGGACCGACGACATCCGCGCCGATCCCCCGGTTACCGACGTCTCCGCCGCATCGTCAGCGGCGTCTGGCGCGACGCAGATGAACCTCGCGCTGCGTCCGGCCGAGATACGGCGGATGAAGTCCGACTTAGAGGGTGTCCGCACCCTCCGGGTGGACTTCGAGGAACCGACTCGGCCCACCGTCATCAGCAGCAGGGGGATCGGCAGCTGCAACCAGCGGCGCATGGAACCTCCGTGTGGACCAACAGCGCCATGCTACATCAGATCGACTTGACGACCTTGATCTCCTGCTCGGTCCTGAC
>JADGOB010000083.1 GCA_017883185.1 Acidobacteriota bacterium | reverse complement strand
TTTCGGCGAGGCCAAAGGGGAGGACGTCGACAAAGAGGATCCGGCCGGCCAGTGACTCGGACCCTTGCCGGATCAGGTCGCGGGACGCGCTTCCAAGAATCAGAAAGCGTGCGTCGGTCTGCTCGCGGTCGGCCAGAACCCGAAGCATGGGGAACAGGTCCGGTCGGTGTTGCACCTCGTCGATGACAATGAGACCACTCAGCGATTCGAGCGCCAGCCTCGGGTTGGCGAGCCGGTCCACGTGCGCGGGGTCTTCGAGGTCGAAGTAGTTCAGCCGTTCATCGCACGCATACACCCCCGAGCGAACGACGGCCCGGGCGATGGTCGTCTTGCCCGACTGGCGCGGCCCAAGCAGGGCGACCACGGGCGCTCTGCCGATGGCAGAGACGACGGCATCCGTAAGATGCTGCCTGATTATGGTTTACACGACACCATGAAATTTCTGTTGTTATCGCTGAATTTTCATATCGCCGGTCCAGCCCCAGATCCCTTCGGCCGATTATCGGAGGCAGCCCCGCGGCCAGATGCCGGCAGTCCATCACGTCCCGCCAGTACGCCACCCCGCCCCGGCCACCATCGTCCGCAGGACGTCGAGCACCCGAACGGGCGGGTGAGAATGGTGTGCAGCGGAGTGCTTTCTCACCGCATCCAGAGGATCGGTTGGTGCAGACTGCCGTCAGGCGGCGCGCGTTCGCGAGGAGGGCTTCGTTCGCACGCGCACCTCGACCTCGCAATCCAGTACCTGCAGGAGGGACAGGAGTGGATCGACCGACTTCCGATAGTTGGTCTGATCGAGCAGCCGATAGAACTGGGCCGCAGATGTCCTGAGCCGGCGGATGATCTCCCGCTTGGAGAGCGCACTCATCTCCACCCGCGCTCGAGCCTCGACCGTCAGTTGGTACAGCAGCAGGTCGCGGAGGTAGCGCGGGTCCCGGTTGTACTCCAGCACCTGGTCGATGTGAACCGACCCGTCTTCCCCGGACCGTAAATAGTACGTGAAGCCTTCACGTCCTAGATCTTCGTCCACGGCGACCTGAACGACCGGATCGCCGGCATTCGGGGCCGGGGCGAGCTTCGCGTACGGAAACGAGAGGGTCGTCGTCGCCGTCCTGACGGCAAACGCCTTTCTCTTGTTGTTGAAGCTAACCGACCGGATCTTCATAGCAACCCCTCGGATTCCAGTTCCTGGATCAACACGAGAACTCGTGGCGAAGCCGTGCCCTTCATGGCCATGCGGTGTTGCAGGTCCCATTTCACGACGAGTCTGCCCGCGCGATAGACGTGGCGCTGCTCCGCCAGTTCGCCAGCAGCCACACGACCGTCCACGACGTCGCCACACGATCCCGACAAGAGCAAGCGCGGCCTGTGGCGCGTTGCCGCCCCGTTCGTCCGGTTCTGCTTCCGGCACGTCGCGCGCGGATGAAATCGCCTCGCCGCGGAAATTACTCCCGGAGTGATTTTGCGGCGCGGCCGACCGCCCCTACCCGGCCGGTGAGGCCCAGGTGGCGGTCCGTGGACCAGCACGCGCGAATCCGGCGGGTCTGCATGAGGATTTCGTCGATACAGTCCCCAGACTCGGTCCTCCACCTCAGGTTCTCTGGGTGTCAGGGCTTACGCGATCTTGAACCGCATCTCCTTCAGATCCGCAGTGGGCACGCGCGCGCTCACTCCCAGAATCTCGACACCCACCACTTCCCTCGCGGCATTGAAGTCGAGGACGATACCGGGGCGCACTTCCTCGGAGTCGAGGATCGGCGAGTCGTCGAGTCGCAGATAGAGGGCGTCGGCCTGTTCGTCGAAATGAATCTTCATGGACGTCGGGCCTCCCGGCGGTCGAAGAACGCGGTCACGATCAGCCACTCGGATTCGTTGGATCGGTAGACGACCCGCAGCGTGGCTGATCGCGTTCAGCGATTCGGCCGAGCGCATGTCGAAGCGCAGGGTCCCGAGCGTCCACCTCAACCCGGTCCGGAGCCCAAAGAACCCGATCGACCCACGTGGCTTCGATCCCCCGCTCGGCGAGTACCGTCCGCGCATGCTCAGTTGGCTTCCACGCGACTGGCCGGTCGTCGGACATCGTACCTCGCGCGCTTTTGGAGCGGGCCAGACTCCAGCCTAGGCCTCGTCGCGACGGCGGTCAACCTCTTTCGGACGTGCGCCTTTCGGACGTGCGCGCCACGCCGGACTTCGAACTCACAGCGGATCAACAGTTTGCCGGCAATCGCCGGCGCCGTGACCGGACACTAGTGCTCCCGGAGTAATTTCGACGCTCGGGTGCCGCCAGCGCGTCGTGCACAAAATGCGACCCGGTCATATAATGTGCACATGTGGATCCCGCGATACGTTGAGACCAGACTCGTCCACTCAGTCCGGACCCGGCCGGTGGTGGTCCTGACGGGCGCCAGGCAGACCGGGAAAACAGCCACGCTGCGCCGCCTGTTTCCCGACTACCGGTTCGTGTCCCTCGACCTCCCGTCCGAGGCGGAACTCGCCGAGAAGCAACCCGACACCTTCCTCGCCCGATACCCGCCTCCGGTCATCCTCGACGAAGTCCAATACGCGCCGGCGCTGTTTCGTCACCTCAAAGTGGCCGTGGACCGCGACCGCGCGCGTCCCGGCCAGTTCCTGCTGACGGGCTCGCAGAAGTTCACGCTGATGGCGGGCGTCTCCGATTCGCTCGCGGGACGCGCCGATATCGTGGACCTCGAAACGCTGTCGTTCCGGGAAATCAGCGAAGCTTTGCCTTCAACGACCGTGGAGGCCGCCCTCGGGCGCGGCGGCTTCCCCGAACTCCAGGCGAACGCCGACATCGACGCGGTCGCGTTCTACAGCTCCTACGTGGCGACCTACCTCGAGCGCGACGTGCGCGCGCTCACCAACGTCGGCAGCCTGCGCGACTTCGAGCGGTTCCTGCGAGCGTGCGCGCTGAGATCGGGCAACCTGCTGAACAAGGCCGACCTGGCGCGCGACGTCGGCATCGCCCCGTCGACGGCAAACCAGTGGCTGTCGGTGCTCGAGGCCTCGGGTCAGGTGGTGCTGCTCGAGCCGTGGTTTTCCAACCGCACGACAACGCTGGTCAAGAGTCCCAAACTCTACCTAGCCGACAGCGGCCTGCTGTGCGCGCTGCTCAACGTCCGCACGCCCGACGAGCTCCGCCGCTCGCCGTGGGCGGGCGCCGTCTGGGAGACGTTCGTCTTCGCCCAGCTCCGTCACCGGGAGCGGATGGCGGGTCGCAGCCACAGCCTGTTCTTCTGGCGCGACCGCACGCGCGAGGTGGACTTCGTCGCCGAGGCCGCCGGCCGCCTGGAACTCATCGAGGCGAAATGGACCGAGCTGCCCGCGCGGTCCGACGCGGTCAACCTCGCATTCGTCCGCGAGGCCGTTGGCCCGACCAACGTCGCCTCCGCCGCGATCGTGTGCCGCGCGCCCAACGGATATCCGCTCGATGATGGGATCGAAGTCAGGACCGTGGAACAAGTCAGTCGCGGCTGACGATGTCAGTCGACACGACCTGTCAATGGCGACACGTAGCCGCCGATGCGGCGGCCCCCATCCTTTGCTGGTGGTTCACCGGATCCTCCAGCCGCGCCTCGTCGAAATCGCAGCGAGATTCGCAGTCGTCACCGTTGACCTACACACTGTGATGTGTAATAGTACACACGATGAGGTGACCTCGTGGCAACCAATCTTGCGCTCGACGACTCCCTGATCGAGAAGGCTCGGGTCGCCGGCGGACACCGGACCAAGAAGGAGGCGGTCACAGCCGCGCTGCGCGAGTACGTCCGGCACCGCCAGCAGACGGACATCCTGCAGCTCTTCGGCACGGTCGCGTTCGATCCGGGGTACGACTACAAGGCCGAACGCGCGAGGAAGAGCCCCCGGTGAAGATCCTCATCGACACGTGCGTCTGGTCGCTCGCCCTCAGGCGCCCGGCGGCAACTCTGGATCCCGCCGAAAGACAGACCGTCGACCTTCTGCGCGAGCTTGTCGTAGACAGCCGGGCGGTCCTGATCGGACCGATACGCCAGGAGATCCTGTCCGGCGTCCGGGAGCAGAAGACGTTCGACCGCCTGCGCGAGCACCTGCGCGCCTTCGAGGAACAGCCGATCGGTGTCGAGGAGTACGAGGAGGCGGCCCGGTGCGCGAACCGGTGTCGCGCTACGGGAATCGCCGGGTCGGGCGTCGATTTCCTGATCTGCGCCGTTGCGCTACACCGGAAGCTGGCGATCCTGACGACGGACGGAGATTTCGACAATTTCGCGACGGTCCTTCCGATCACGCTGATGCGCCGCTGAGCCTCTCGCCCGCCACGCGCATCTTCATCGCGCTGGAGCCGGGTCGGGCGGTGGTGGAACCGGTCTGAGGTGTGGTCCGCGAGCAGCGGAACTCTGCCCCAGCCAGACGTGAACCTCAACGAGCCTCTGCTGGCTCGAAAGTAATTTTCAGCCGCAAGCCGGTCGCCTTTGCCACGCGCTCGAGGGCAGCCGTCGAGGGTTTGACTTGGCCGCTCTCGATGCGGGCGACGTAGGATTGCGACGTGTTCATGCGCCGGGCGAGCTGTGTTTGCGAAAGCCCGGCGCGCGTCCTGGCCTCGATGAGGCTGCGGACGAGGTGGAATTCCATTCCCAGCGCCTCGTATTCCGTCTTGTACTTCGGGTTCTTCATCCAGTCCCGATGCAGGTCTTTGACCTTGGTCATCTCTCCAACTCCTTCGCTCGTTCACGCATGCGGCTCTCTGACGTTGGGAAGACCGACTGCCTCGATCAGCTCAGCAATGCGGACGAAACGCGCCCGCATCTCCTCGGAGAGGTCGGCAAGCTCGCCGTCTACCGTGTCGTTGAGTGTTTCAACAGTCCATCCCACGTTTTCGATTATACCATATCTGGTATCGTCGATTGCGCGCTAAGGCTCATGTTGGCCCTCGGCCACGACGAGAGCGATCGTCACGAGCCTCGGCGGATCGGCAAAGAGGCACCTCAGGTTCTCTGGGTGTCAGGGCTTACGCGATCTTGAACCGCATCTCCTTCAGATCCGCGGTGGGCACGCGCGCGCTCACTCCCAGAATCTCCACACCCACCACTTCCCTCGCGGCATTGAAGTCGAGGACGATACCGGGGCGCACTTCCTCGGAGTCGAGGATCGGCGAGTCGGCGAGTCGCAGATAGAGGGCGTCGGCCTGTTCGTCGAAATGAATCTTCATGGACGTTGGGCCTGTCGCCCGACGACAGGACCTGCAGCTCGCCAGTCAGGGTGGGCAGGCGTGATTGTGGTACCGTGGTAGGCAGATGAGCGCCGACGCGCCTCGCTTCGTGATCACGACGCACGCCGCCGCCGAAATGGCGCGACGAGGCCTGGCCGCGGACACGATACTCGCAGTTCTGGAGGCGCCGGAACAGACAATGCCCTGTTCGGACCGGCAGAGTTGTCTATCAGTCGCGTGTGGCGTTCCCGCCCGACGGCCACACGTACCTGGTGCGAGTCATCGTCGACACGCGGCAAGAGACGCTCGAGGTCGTGACCGGATACAGGACCAGCAAACTGGCGAAGTACTGGGACGAGAGATCATGAAGGTCGACTACGACCCGCGAACCGATACGCTGACCGTTGTCCTCAAGGAGGACACGGCTGTGGCCGAAAGCGACGAGGAGAAGCCGGGGATCATCCTGGACTTCGACGTGGCCGGCGATCTCGTGTCGCTGGAGATCCTCGACGCGTCTCGGCGAGTGAGCCAGGCGTCGAAGGTCGAGTTCAAGGTGGCGGTGTGAGCAGCCGAGTCGGGGCTGACGCGGTCAGTCGGAACTGACGCGGCCAGTCGCGACGGGTCACGGGGCGACAGCGAGCCGTGCGAGCGGCGAGGCCAACGACGAGTCGGATGTCGATGGCCTGGTGCTGCTCGACCACGTCGAGCGGGAGCGACGGCCGCGACTTCGTCCTGACCACCGAGGCCTGCGCGAGGACCTCGCAGCCTGCACGGGGTTTCTGGATCGCGTCCGTGCCATCATCGGCGCGGACAAGTAGCCGCCCTCGACGATCAGCCCCCCAAACCACTCCGGGAGTCATTTCCGCGCCGGTGGATGGCGCCGTGTCGACACGTCGTCATATTTCTGGCATAATTGACGACAACATGGCAGGGCCTCTTTACGATCGCCTGCTGAGACCGCCCGTGCGGAGCTTCTTCCTGCTCGGCCTGCGCGGGTCAGGCAAGAGCACGTGGGCCCGCCAGAACTTCCCCGGTGCCCGTCGCTTCGACCTGCTGAACGAAGGGCTCTATCAGGACTATCTGCGCGACCCCAGCCTCTTCGGTCGCGAACTCTCTCTGAGCGCGCCCGGCGCCACCATCGTGGTCGACGAGGTGCAGCGCCTGCCCGCTCTCCTCAACGAGGTCCACCGGTTCATCGAGGAACGCCAGATCCGCTTCGTCCTCCTGGGCTCGAGCGCGCGGAAGTTGAAGCAGGTCGGCACCAACCTGCTGGCAGGACGCGCGCTCCAGCGCCTGCTGCTGCCGCTGTTACCGAGTGAGCTTGGTGCCGACTTCGACCTGGCCCGCGTGCTCCGGGCGGGAAGCCTCGCGATCATCTGGCAGTCCCCCGAACCGGCCGAGAGCCTTCGCGCCTACGTGCAGTTGTTTCTGAAGGAAGAGATCCAGGCCGAGGCGCTCGTGCGCAACCTGCCCGGCTTCGCCCGCTTCCTGCCCACCGCCGCGCTCTTTCACGGCCAGGTGCTCAACACCGCCGGTCTGGCTCGCGACGCCGGCGTCGCCCGGACCACCGTGACCGGCTACCTGGAGATCCTGGCCGATACCTACCTCGCGTGGCTGCTGCCGGCGTACGAGGCTCGGCTCCGCGTCAAGGAACGGCGGCACCCGAAGCTCTACTGGACCGACTCGGGGGTGCTCCGGGCCGTCAGGCAGGAGTACCATCCTCCCACCGCACTCGAACGAGGGCCGCTGCTCGAAGGCTGGATCGGGATGCTCCTCCGGGCGTACGGTGACCCGGTGTGGGGAGTGGGTCGGCGCTTCGACGCGTTGTCGTACTGGGCTCCGTCTGCCGGCGGGACGGAGGTGGACTTCCTGGCCGAGCGCGACAAGGAATTCGTCGCGATCGAGGTGAAGGCGAAAACTCATCTCGCGCCGCGCGACTTCGTCGGCTTGAAGGCGATCGCCGACCTGCCCGGCATCCGCCGACGCGTCGTCGTCTTTCTGGGCGAGCGGCCCTTCCGAACGAGCGACGGTATCGACGCCCTCCCGGTGACGGAGTTTCTCGCCGACCTGCACAACGGCCGCGTCTGACGGAAAACAACTCCGGGAGTGATTTCGCTGCCATCACGCCTCGACCAGTGCGGCACCATCCATGCTGATCGTCGGTGAGCATGCCGCGTCTGCCGAACCCTGACCAGGCCCTCATCGATCCGCGCTATCCTCAGACTCGCGCGTGAATACCACCCGCCGGAACTGCGACCCCACGCGCATCTCGTAGGGCTCGGCGATCCCGGGCGAAACAAGGATGTTCCGGCCGTCCGGATAGCTCTGGCGAAACACTGCGAGAGATTTCGGGTCGAAGCGGCCCGGCCGGATCTTGCATTCGATGGCGTCCACCTGTCGGCCGCGCGCCACGACGAAATCCACCGCGCGGTCGGACTTGTCGCGCCAGCAGGCGACGGGACGGCCAGCCGTCCCCGACCGCAGGACATCCAGGACCAGGACGCACCACGCTTACCGCTTACCGTGCACCAGACGCCACAGATGATGCTCGACGAACATTATGTTTGACACGCATCATTCCACGCCGCACACTGACACCTGTGAGACTGCCCTTCGTCAACCGTGAACGTGAGCAGCGGGAACTTGGCACGGCCGCCGAGCGCGGCGGGTTGCTGGTGGTCTACGGCCGTCGACGGGTAGGCAAAACCCGATTGTTGCGGCAGTGGCTTGAGACCCGCGACGGCCTGTACAGCCAGGCGATCGAAGCTCAGCGCGATCAGCAAATCGAGCAGGTGTTCCTCGATCTGCAACCGCACCTCGATACCCAACTCGTGCCCAGGACCTGGCCTGAGTTGCTCGAGATCCTCGCGCTGCAACGTCGGCGGTGGGTGTTGTGCCTCGACGAATTCCCCTACCTCACGGCGGTTGACCGTTCGTTGGCCAGCCAGCTGCAGAAGTGGCTCGACCATGGCATTCCGGACGGCTGCCTGCTCATCCTGTCGGGATCGAGCACGCGCATGATGCACGACTTGTTTCTCAATCGTGCGGCACCGTTGTATGGACGCGCCCAGAAACTCCTGCGTGTCGAGCCCATGGACTACGCGTCGTTCTGCCAGGCGTGCGGCCACGACCCGGGCGAGATGGCATCGTTCGGGAAGTTCTCCTGTGTTGGTGGGATTCCCCGCTACTGGGAGTTCGTTGAGCCTGATCAGGACGCGCTGGCGCTGGCCGACGCCCTGTACTTCGATTTCGCGCCCTACATGGAGCAGGAGCCGCAACGGATTCTGCGCGACGAAGGCGTGGCGGGCCTCAACCCGTTGGCGGTACTCGAAGCGGTTGGACGGGGCGCCGAGCGGCCGTCCGAGATCGCGTCAAGGCTCGGCACGCCGCAGTCGAACCTCTCGCGGGTGCTGCAGTTACTGCTCGACACCTCGGTCCTCGTGCGCGACCTGCCGTTCGGCGAGAGTGTGAGGTCGACCAAGAAAACACTGTACCGGATCCAGGACCCGGCCATCAGGTTCTGGTTTCGGGTGTACTCGCCGCACCGCAGTCGATGGACAACGTTCTCCGTGGCAGAACGCCAGGCGCTGGTGCACGACCATGCGTCGACGGTCTTCGAGGACTACTGCCGGGCTCGGTTCCCGGGTGCCGAGCGGTACTGGGAGGGGCGCGTCGACCTCGACCTGGTCGCGCCGGACCCGGACGACCCGAAGGGCCTCGTGGTAGCAGAGGTGAAGTGGCGCCAGTTGTCGGTTGTGGAGCGCGACGCGGTGCGCCGAAACCTGGAAACACGGTGGGAGCGCTGTTCGCTTCGTGCGCAGTACCGCCGGGTCCGGTTCGACGTGCTCGACGCGAGCATCCTGCGCCCCCGGCCCTGACGTCGTCGACGCCGCGCTCGCCGCGTCGCCGAGGACCGAATACCGCCCCCCGAGTTGTGGCGTGAGCCCCTCGTGTCCAGCCGTGTCATCGAATACGAGGTCTGGACCCGCCTGCACGCCCGAGGCCTTGGCCGATCCCATGGTGACCACGCACGCGCACTGCTCGCCCGGGCACTCTCGACGGGTTCTGTTCGCCATCGTCGGTGCCGTCGGTCCCCTCGCCAGTCGCGCGTCTCGTTCGCATCCGCCAACGCGGTGCGCGCGACCCGCGCCCGCAGGCCGACGTCCATCCAATAGATCTTCGCCGCCTTGACGACGGTGCTCGTCAGACCCTGAAATCACTCCGGGAGTGACTATCTGGAGTGATTATCCTTGCCCCCGGCAAGCGGACGACGGTATCGTCGTCTTCTCGCTTGCCGGGGAGACGGTGTTGGCAGGAAGTGATCCGCACCAGGGCCCGCCGGTCGCGGATTCTGCGACAACGGAACGGTCGAGGGAACACGAATCGCTGATTCGTTCGGGTTTTCGCGTTGGCGCGCGGTGTGCTGTGATCTCTGACGCTGGCCAGTCAACCATAAGCAAAGCGAGCGCGTTCTACCATGACCACAGACGAACGACAGGAGTTGCAGGCCCACGTTGACGCGGGGTTTGGGCGCCTCGAGGTTCGGCTCGACGCCCACGACGCGCGCTTTGACGCGCACGACGCGCGCTTCGACAAACTCGAGGCGCACATCGAACAAACGACAAGCTCTCTGCTCGGGATCATCGAGGAGCATCGCGAGGAGAATCGCCGACAGCACGCCGACACCCGCCGCTACATGAAGGTGCTCGTGGAGACCCTCGAGGGCAAGATTGGGTTGGTGCTCGAGCAGCAAGAGGCGCGGTTCCAGACCTGCACGACGGCCATCGGCGACCTCGAGCGGCGCCACGACGTGCGAATCACGGCGCTCGAACAACGCGGGGAATAATCACTCCCAGGGCAGACGACCAGATACGCGAGGTACCGACGCGCGGTGGATCGGCAAGATCGCGCTCCAGGAACGTCTGCTGATACGACCGCAGCCAGTCGCGGCGATCGGCATCGGTGAGCGGGAGCAGGGCAGGCATGCCGCCCCACGCGACCAGGTGCTCCACCGAGTCGCGGCGCATGTCCACCGCCTCGCCGATCCTGCCGAGTTCCTGAAAATCGCCGCCGACCACTATCCACGCGTCCGCATTCTCGCGACCGGATCCTCCACACTCGGCGCGTCCCCCCGGTTCCGCTGCCAACTACCTCGCGGTGCTCGAGGCGATGTTTGCCGTCCACGTGGTGCGTCCGTAGGCCGAAGGCGGCCGGGCCGAGATTGTCTCAGCGCCCCGGGTGTTGGGACGCGACCCCGTGCGCTACTGGCGAACCAAGCACGGCAACACTACAATGCACCTGTATGAGCGAACGTAAAGGCATCATCCTGGCTGGCGGAGCGGGCACGCGACTGTATCCGGTGACGCAGGTGGTTTCGAAGCAACTGCTGCCCGTCTACGACAAGCCGATGATCTACTACCCGCTGACAACGCTGATGCTGGCGGGGATTCGGGACATTCTGGTGATTTCGACGCCGCAGGACACACCACGTTTCGGCCAACTGCTTGGTGACGGCGCGCAGTGGGGCATCTCGATCCGCTATGCGGTGCAGCCGTCGCCGGACGGCCTGGCGCAGGCGTTCATCATCGGCCGCGCGTTCATCGGTGGTGATCCGTCGGCCCTCGTCCTAGGCGACAACATTTTCTACGGCGACCGGTTGCAGGCGACACTGACCGACGTGTCCGCACGCGGCGAGGGCGCCACGGTGTTCGCGTATCACGTTGACGACCCGGAGCGTTACGGCGTAGTGGCGTTCGACGAACAGGGCCGGGCCAGGTCGATCGAGGAGAAGCCGAAACAGCCGAAGTCGAACTACGCGGTGACGGGACTCTATTTCTACGATACACAGGTGTGCGACCTCGCGGCCGCGCTTCGGCCATCGGCGCGCGGCGAACTCGAAATCACCGATGTGAACCGGGTGTATCTGGAGCGCGGGGCGCTTGCGGTGGAGCGCATGGGGCGCGGCTACGCGTGGCTCGACACGGGTACGCACGAATCGATGCTGGAGGCGAGCCTGTTCATCCAGACGATCGAGCGGCGGCAAGGGTTGAAGATTGCGTGTCCCGAGGAAATCGCGTATCACCAGGGCCTGATAGATGCGGCCCAGGTGGAACGCCTGGCGCACGCGCTCGGCAAGAGCGACTACGGCAGGTACCTCGAGAAGCTCCTTGCCGAGGCGTGATCGCACTCTCGCCTCGCATGACCCGCGCCTTGCCGCGCCATGCTAGAGTTCAGGTGCGATCCCTGGCGCCTTCCCCCAGAACGACCACGCGCAGCCCTGGCACCATTCGGAAGTGTGCCTCGTCGGCCGGTCCCACCAGCACGCCGAAGCCTATCGCCAAGGCTTCGAACCACTCCCGGAGTAGAGCGGGAGTGGTCAATCGCCTGTAGAATGTCAGGTGAACGACGAGCACAGGGCTGAAGCCCGGTGCCACGGAAGCACAATGTCCTGTTGCACCGAAGACTTGTGAGTTGGGTCAGCCATGCCAATCTATGAATTCGAATGCCGCGACTGCCACCGCAAGACCACTGCGCTAGTCATGGTGCGCGAACGAATCGACGAGGTCCGCTGCAAGAAGTGTGGGAGCGCGAGCCTCGAGAAGCTATACTCGCGCTTCGCGTCGCCGAAGTCTGAAGACGCGCGGCTCGAGTCGATGGCCGACCCGTCCGCCATGGGCAACATCGACGAGAACGACCCGAAGAGCGTCGCCCGGTTCATGAAGAAGATGGGCCAGGAGATGGGCGAGGATTTCGGGGGGGATATCGACCAGGCGATCGAGGAAGAGATGACCGGCGGCGCCGGGGAAGCAAACGGCGGCAGCGGCGGCGACGGAGAAGGACTCGACTGACGATGTCCATCAGAATGGCCTTCGACTGCGATGGAGTGATCGCGGACCTCGATTCGGCGCTCGCGGACATTGCCACCCGGCTGTTTGGGGAGGCGCCGGAGCCGACCAGGGCAGACGGGGCGCCGCCTGCGGGCCCGAAGGCCCGCGCCACCTCTGGCACGGAGGGCACGCAGGACGCGGAGCCGCTCGCGGGTCCGAAGACCGGCGCCACATCAGCTGCGACGCCCATCGCGACAGCCACCGCCGCCGCACCAGCGACCGACGACGGCCCAACCGCCGAGGAAGAGGAGGTTGAGCCGCCGCGCTATCGCACGCTCACGCGCCGCCAGCAGCACGACCTCTGGGAAGCCGTCAGGAACACCGAGAACTTCTGGGAGTCGCTCAACGAAACCGAGCCTGGCGTCATCGCGCGGCTCGCTCAGATCGCCAAAGAGCGGCGCTGGGAAGTGATCTTCATCACCGAGCGCCCCTCGAGCGCCGGCGACATCACGCAGCTCCAGACGCAGCGCTGGCTGATCAAGCACGGCTACGATCTTCCGAACGTCTACGTCATCAAGGGCACTCGCGGCAAGGTCGCCGACGCCCTCTCCCTCGAGATCGTCGTGGACGACCGCCCCGAGAACTGCCTCGACGTCAAGCTCGAGTCGCGTGCCCGCGCCATCCTGATCTGGGGCGGAGACGTCGCCACGATCCCGCCGAACGCCCGCCGGCTGGGCATCGAACCGGTGCCTGGCATGGGCGCCTGCCTCGACCTCCTGACCTCCGAAACTGCCAGCCAGCCTGGACTGCTGAAGCGCATCAAGCAGTTCATCGGCGCCTGACACCCTCGTCATCGAGGACGCGGCCAGTCACGATCTCACTTGATCCGAGCCACGCAAGGCCGCGAATGAAAGGCGCGTCGCAAAATGCTATCATCTCGGCGGCCTTGCGCTCGGCGTCGCCTTGTGTCCGCAAGATTGCTACATCGTCCGGCCGGCCGATGAAACAGCCGGCCTACATGCGGGGATGTACCGCTCAGTATGGTGTTGGCCCCCGGGGAACGTCACGTGCTTAACTGTCCCAAATGCGGTTCGCCCCGCGTCCACCGATCCAGAACCCGGGGCTTCTGGGAGCGCGCGCGCAAGAACGTCACGCACGACCGGATCCACCGCTGCCACGGCTGTGGATGGCGAGGCTGGGGTCCGGTGACCTCCGACCCGGTGCGCGCGAAGGACGGCGCCGACCACGTCCGGCCTGCCCCAAACCTCGCGGCGATCGACATCGCCGTGTCCGAGGGGCGCAACCGCGGCGCCGAATAAGGGGTCGGATGCGTGAGCCGTTCGGGGGACGGATCCTGCGGCAGGATCCGATCGCCAGGATAGGCATCGGCCTGCCTGGTGACTTGGACGATGCGGCTGCGGCCAGAGTTCGCTGGCGGGCCCGGGCGAACGTCTGCGCGGGCGCTAACGGCGGTACTGGCCTCCTTCAGCGGCCTGCTACCGGTTTACCGTCTGCGCGGTCCAGCTGGCGAGGATGGATGCCTGCAGCGGCGTGAGATTGGCGACAGGCTGCATGCGGAAGCTGCGGTCTTGCTTGTGGGTGAGCGCGGCGGCAACCTGGAGCTCGCGCTTGTCGCGGATGACCGTGAGTGCCAGCAGGTCGCCGGGCTTCTTCGCCGCCACCGCGGCCTCGAGTCCTTTCGCGTCCACCGGCGCGCCGTCCACCGACTTGATGACATCCTGAGCGCGCAGGCCGGCCTTCGCGGCCGGGGTTCCGCCTTCCACGGCGGCAACCGTCAGCTTGCCGTCGGTATCTTCCGCGATGGCGCCCAGGTACGCGTCGGGCAACGGCTTCGACGCTTCCATCTCCAGGCCCGCGTAGCCCAGGTATTTCGCGTAGTCGATCTCCTTTGTCGTGGCGGCGTAGTCGAAGCTCTCGTCGAGCGTGACGCCCGCAACGCTCTCGCACGCCTGGCGGAACTCCTCGTCGGTCCATCCGCGGCCGAGCCCCTTGTAGTACTTCGCGTAGAGCGCGCGCATCACGATATCGAGCGACTTCTCGTTCTTCGTCTCGTGCCGGATCTTGAAGTCGAGGAGCATCGCGAGGATCGGGCCCTTCTCGTAGTACGAGATCGTCCTGCGAACGCCGGCCCCTTTCCCGCGGCCGAACGGTCCCTGGTTCCAGGTGTCGTAGCTCGATTGGGTAGCCGACTGGAACAGCCGCCCGGTGTTGTTCTCGTAGGCGGCGATGTTCTTGCGGAGCGCCTCGAGCAGCTCCTCCTGCGTCATCCGTCCGCTGCGCGCCAGCATCAGGTACTCGTAGTAGACCGTAAACCCCTCGCTCACCCAGAGCATGTTGGTCAGGTTCGCCTTGTCGTAGTCGAACGGCCCGAGCGCGATCGGCCTGATGCGCTTCACGTTGTAGTGGTGGAAATACTCGTGCGCGAGGAACGACAGCTCGCGGATTCGCGCGGCCCGGTCCTTGTCCGGCCGCCCGGCAAATCCAAACGACGTGGAGTTGAGGTGCTCGATGCCGCCCTGCCCGGGCCCGATCGCCATGAAGGTGTAGTGAGTGTACGGAATGTCGCCGATGATCTTCGTGCCCGCTTCGACCACCGCCGCGAGGTCGTTCATGAACTGCACTCGATCGAACTCGCCCAAGTTGTAGCCGACGAAGTCGTGTCGCACGCCCTGGATCGTGAACGGAGGGAGCGACTCGAGATTGCCCATCAGGATCGGGCTGTCGTACAGGACGTCGAAATCGGGCGCGAGGTAGGTGTGTGGCCGATCGGGCGACACCGGATCGAGGCCGGTGGCAACGGTGCTCCACTTCGGGGGCAGGTCGATGGTGACGGTCACGGGCCTCCCGAGCTGCCCGGGCACGTAGAGGAAGAGAGCGCCAGGCGTGATGTAGCCGCGCGTCTCGTCGAGGTACGCGTTCGCCACGAACTGGTTGTTCGCCAGCACGTCGTAGCTGAGCGTGACGAACGCCGCCGCTCCTTTGCGCACGTTCCAAACGTTTGGCGCCGGCTTCTCGACGGCCAAGGCTCGACCATCTCCGTCGGTGACCGAGAGGTTCTTCACGTGACCCGCGAAGTCGAAGAGCCCGTAGTATCCCGGCGCCCACACCGGCATCCTGAACTCCATCGTCTCGCCTTGCACCTCCGGGCAGTGCATGACGACGTGGTACAGGTGGCTGGCTGCGTCCGGCGTCGAGACGGTGAAGGCGATCGCGCCGCGCGGCGCTTGCGCGGCCGTCGCAGTCGCCAGGGCCAGCCATGCCGCCGTGAACACCAGCAACCGTCGACACGAGGTTCTCATGGTCACCTGAAGCTCCTACTCGGTCCGGGCGAGGCGGCGCAGTTCGTCGCCGTCCTGCATCTGGTAGTCGAAGATCGCCGATGCCTCGAGCGATTGCATGAATCGTGGGCCGAGCGCCTTGTGCGCGGGATGCTCCAGGTACTCGCGCAGGCCGGCGAGGTCGTCGAATTCGATCACGGCGCCGTAGTCGAGCGACACGGGCATCAGTGATTCGTACCCGGCGCCGTGGGTCACGCGGCGACCGATGCGGAATCGCCGGATGGACGGGATGCGCTGCAGCGCAGCCTCGATCGCCTCAACAAGGTCGGCGCGGGCGGCGGCGGACAGGTCGGGGCGCGGGCGAAAGAGGACGACGTGGAAGACCATGCTGGGGATTCTATGATCAAGTAGTCGGTTCTGACGATGAAGAGTCGGGAACTGACGCAGAAGAGTCGGGAACGGACGATGAAGAGTCCGGAACGGACGACGAGGGGTCGGGGCTGACGCAGAAGAGTCGGGAACGGACGATGAAGGGTCGGAACGGACGACTCGCCGGGAGGGGCGGCCGCGGCGACTGTCGGCGAAGGGATAAGCGTCAGAGGACAGAACCCCACGACGGCTAACTGGTCCGCCGCCTAATTACGGCGACGCATCGAGGACGCCGATGCACCCGGCCGGCCAGGCACGATGACCGAGAATACCGGGATTATGCGAGGAAGGAGCAACGCCGCGAGGCGGGATGCCCCGCCCGGAATACGTGGGCGTACTTCGGAATCTGGGCACTAAGGGCGTCAGCGGGGTTGAGCGCGATGCCCGCACGCGGCGCAGACCGCGCGACCCCCGCGGCCAGTGGCCGCCGACGGCGCCCTGAGCCACGTCGAAGGGCGCGGCGCGAGACAGTCCTGGCGGTGTGCTACCGCGGCCGGAGCCGCGGCATCTTCGTTTTGTGCGACGGCGCGGGCGTTCCGGGCTCCGCTGGCGGCGTCACCCGCTCGGGCGAGTCGGGGAGCGTGGGGGTCCGCTTCTGAGCCGGGACGTCGAGCGACGGCGGTGGAGAAGGTGGCGGATTGTGATGCGGCGCCGGCTCCCGGTCCTCGCGGGGCGCATGCCGAGGCTCGGAGGGTGCGGCCGGCGGCGAAGGACGTTCCGGCTCGTCGCCGGGTCGGTCGGTGCGGGGTCCGCCGAGCGGACCCCGGCCGCCTGGGCCTCTGGGGCGATCGAAGCCGCCACCGCCGGGTCCACGCGGACGATCGAAGCCACCGCCTTGCGGGCGGTCGCCCGGTCCGCGGCCACCGCCGTAGCCAGACCCGCCGCCCTGCGGCCGATCACCATACGGCTTTCGCGGCCCGAAGCCGCCGCCTTGCGGGCGGTCGTCCGGTCCGCGGCCGCCGCCGTAGCCAGACCCGCCGCCCTGCGGCCGGTCGCCGTACGGCTTTCGCGGCCCGAAGCCACCG
>JADGOB010000022.1 GCA_017883185.1 Acidobacteriota bacterium | reverse complement strand
AAAAAACATATTTATTAGAATTTGACGATAGCTGGCTAAAAGCCGATGATAAATGGATTTTAAACGTGTATGAAGTGGATGATATTGCAGAGGGTACCACAAATATCGAATTACAGAAGCTTAGAGTAAGCATAACTGATGAAGCAATATCTCATCTTAAAAAGCATCTCCAATCTACGTATGCAAGATTCCTAATAAATAAACAAGTAATAATTAGACTTGGCCAAGAAGAAATAAATCCACTGAGTTTTGAGAATTGGGCGTATCCTCCAGGTTATGAACCGCGAAAATACATTGGTGATTTGAAAACTGAAGAAGGTGAAATAGTAAAAGTTGAAGTTCTTGCTGGCTTGACTATGGAATCTAGTCCTTCAGGAGGAGAATATGGAGTGTATTTTTATTGCAACGAACGTTTAATAGCTCGAGGTTTAAAAAGTTATGAATTAGGATTTGTAAAAGGATTGGCAGGACAACCACATGCAAAAATATCATTAACTAGAGTTATTGTGTCACTAACCGGAAAAGTGCAATTAATGCCGTGGAACAGCAGTAAGTCCGGAATTGACACCAAGCACAGAGTTTTTATCGCCATTCGCCAATGGCTTGTTGAAGTTGTCACGGATTATGCATCTCTTTCCCGAAGATTTGAAGTTAATTTCCCACTGGGGTTTGCGCGATCAGTTGAAGGCGCTCCGCGAACTAGACACCAGGGCGGCGGAAGACCTTCGAAAGACGTATGACGCGCTCGACGAGGTGCTGGACGCGGTCCAGCAGGCGAGGTTCAGGATCTTCGAGGAGGTCGTGGAGCGGCGGAAGATCGACCTGCTCCTGAGGGCCCGGCAGCGGGCGAGCGACGCGGGCAGGCCCGGGCCGTCCGTCGTCCGGTAGGCGTGCTACACTCGATGTCGCACGCTTTTTCCGGGCGGTATCGAGTGATGATGTACTTCCCCTCCGGGTTTCGACGCGGCGTGATCGGCCTGATGGCGTTGGTGTTCGCTGTCACCCCCGCGCTCGGCCAGCGGCACGCACCGTCCCGCGAGGACGCGGGACGCCTGCGGTCGAAGATCGACGCCATCTCCCGGAACGCCGGGTCGAGTCCGTCCGCTCCTCTCGTTACCAGGGTGACCGAGCAGGAAGTCAACGCCTACCTTCTCTACGATGCCGGGGACCAGTTGCCGGCGGGGCTCACAGAACCGCGCATCACGGTTCTCGCCGACGGGAGCCTGTCGGGCACGGCCATCGTGGATCTCGACGCCGTCCGCCAGCAGCGCCAGTCACGTGGCTGGCTCGATCCGCTGAACTACCTCACGGGAAAGGTCCCGGTTGCCGTCTCGGGGAGGCTCGATGCGAATGGCGGGATGGCGCGCTTTGCGCTCGAGACCGCCAAGGTCGGCGGGGTGCCTGTCCCCAAGATGGTGGTGCAGGAACTGGTGACCTTTTATTCGAGGACCGAGTCGAACCCCCGCGGCCTGAACCTCGATGACCCGTACCCGCTCCCGGCTCGCATCCAGCAGATCGAGGTGAGGCCGGGCGAGGCTCTCGTCAAGCAGTAGCCTCGTGTCCGACACGCCTTTCTTCGACACGCCTCTCAGGGAATTGAAGGGAATCGGTCCGCAGCGGGAGCGCGCGCTCGCGCACGCGGGACTCGACACCATCGGTGACCTGGTCGCTCGGCTGCCGTTTCGCTACGAGGACCGGACGTCCTTTCGGCCCGTCGCCGGTGTCCGGGAAGGCGAAAAGGTGACTGTTGCGGGAGAGTTGCTCAACTGCCGCCTGCGATGGACGGCCCGGCGGGGCTTCAAGATCTTCGAGGCGGTCGTTCGCGACGACTCGGGGCACCTGCTCGCGGTGTGGCCCAACCAGCCGTACCGCCAGAACACGCTGCGCCCGCACCAGCGGGTCGTCCTGCACGGGCCTGCAGTTCGCTATCGCGGCGTTCTGCAACTGAGCAGCCCCGACGTCGAGATCGTGGGCGAAGGGGAAGGGCAGGCGGTGCACGCGCAGCGCATCGTGCCGGTGTACGAGAAGACGGGCACGGTGACGAGCCGCATGCAGCGTGCGCTGGTCCACGACATCCTCGAACAGATGCCCGCGGACGTGGACGACCTGCTGCCCGCCGACCTGCGATCGCAGATGGGACTCCCGGACCGCCGGACAGCGCTCCGCCAAGCGCATTTTCCGCCGGTGGGGACGCCGGCGTCCTTGCTCGCCTCATTCCGGTCTCCGGCGCAGCTGCGGCTCATCTTCGAGGAGTTCTTCCTGTTCCAGTGCGGCCTGATCGCGCATCGGCGGTCTGCCGACCAGGAACAGAAGCCCTTCGTGCCGGTCGTGGACGACCGCGTGCGGGCGGCCGCCAAGGGCGTGCTGCCGTTCCCTCTGACGGCGGGGCAACGCGCGGCGCTCGAGGATATCGTCGAGGACATGCAGCGCGGCCGGCAGATGAACCGCCTGCTGCAGGGGGACGTCGGGTCGGGGAAGACCATCGTCGTGCTGCTCGCGGCCGTCGTGGCGCTCGAGAACGGCCTGCAGGTGGCGCTGATGGCGCCGACCGAGATCCTGGCAGAGCAGCATCGCGAGACGATCACGCGGCTGCTCGCACCGACCAAGTTCCGTGTCGGCCTGCTCACAGGCTCGATGCCGGCCCCGGCCCGCCGCGCCGCGCTGGCCGACCTGGCCGACGGCAGCATGCACCTCGTCATCGGCACGCACGCCCTGATCGAGGAAGACGTGCGGTTCGCCCGGCTCGGGCTTGCGGTCGTGGACGAGCAGCATCGCTTCGGTGTCGTGCAGCGCGCGCGGCTGCGGGCCAAGGGCCTGCGTCCCGACATGCTCGTCATGACCGCGACCCCGATTCCCCGCACCCTGCAGCTCACGCTCTACGGCGGCCTGGACGTGTCGGCGATCCGCGACCTTCCGCCCGGCCGGGTGCCGACCAAGACGACGGTGCGGCCCGAGGCGCGTCGCGACGAAGTCCACGCCTTCGTTCGCGAGCAGCTGAACGAGGGCCGCCAGGCCTGCGTCATCTACCCGCTCGTCGAGGAATCGGAGAAGATCGACCTGCGCGCGGCCACCGAGATGGCCGATCACCTGGCACAGGATGTCTTTCCCGAGTACCACGTGGGCTTGCTCCACGGCCGGATGACGCCGCAGGTCAAAGACGACGTGATGCGTCGGTTTGCCGCCGGGGAGGTGCATCTCCTGGTCGCGACGACGGTCATCGAGGTCGGCATCGACGTGCCGAACGCCACGGTGATGGTGGTCGAGCATGCCGAGCGCTTCGGGTTGTCGCAGCTGCACCAGCTACGCGGACGGGTCGGCCGCGGGGCGCAGCAGTCCTACTGCGTCCTCCTGTATCAGCAGCCGTTATCGGAGGAAGCCGAGGCGCGTCTCGCGGCGGTGGCCGCCACCAGCGATGGCTTTGCGATCGCGGAGAAGGATCTCGAGCTGCGAGGCGCGGGCGACGTCGCCGGCACACGCCAGGCGGGGATGCCGACACTCCGGGTGGGCAACCTCGCGCGGGATCGCGACGTGATGGCCCAGGCTGCGGCCGACGCGCGGGACTGGCTGGCTCGCGGCGGCCCAGAAGCTGGCCGGTTGGAGGCGTTTGTCCGGGAGCGATGGTCCCGGCAGTTTGGCCTCATCAGTGTGGGATAGAGAGGACGAATGCGGATCATCGCGGGCAGCCTGAAGGGACGCCGCCTCGAGACGCCGAGATGGGAAGGGCTGCGTCCGACATCCGACTGCCTGCGCGAAACCCTGTTCAACATCCTCGCGGGCCGGGTGGCCGGTGCGTACGTGCTTGACGGCTACGCGGGGACTGGTGCCGTGGGGATCGAGGCGCTGAGCAGGGGGGCGTCGGGAGTCGTGTTCGTCGAGCGCGACAACCGGGCCGCCGCGCTCATCGCGGAAAACCTCGGCCGCTGCGGCATCTCCGGGGGCTATGCTATCATTCGCGCGGACATCGCCCGGCTGAGTCAGCCGGGCGGCTCGCGGCCATTCGACCTGGTCCTGCTGGACCCGCCGTACGCCGGCCCGGACTTCGAGTCGTGTGTGGCCCACGTCGCCGCGTGGCTGGCGCCGGGCGGCGTGCTGGTGCTCGAGCACGCCCGCCGCAGGCTGTCTCCCCCCGGCGCCGGCGGCCTGACGCGCACCCGGGTCGTGCAGTCCGGCGACAGCGCGCTGTCGTTTTACCGGCACGGCAGCGCGGACGCCCTCACGGCCGGCGACAACGCGCCGAGTTCATCATGAAACACATCAGGGCGCCCAAGACGTCCGCGCGAGCTTCCGACCGCGTGGCCATCTATCCCGGCTCGTTCGACCCGCTCACCAACGGCCACGTCGACATCATCACGCGAGGGGCCGCGATCTTCGATCGCATCATTGTGGCCATCCTGCACAACCGGGAGAAAACCGCGCTGTTCTCTGTGGATGAACGGGTCGAGATAGCGCGCCGCGTGTTCGCGGCCGAACGGAAGGTCGTCGTCAGCAGTTTCGACGGCCTGCTGGTGGACTTTGCCCGGCAGCAGGGCGCGCACGTCATCGTCCGCGGGTTGCGGGCAATCTCGGATTTCGAGTACGAATTTCAGATGGCGCTGATGAATTGCCGGCTGGCACCCGACATCGAGACGGTCTTCATGATGCCGGCCGAGTCCTACACCTACATCAGTTCCCGGCTGATCCGGGAAGTCTTCGCGCTCGGCGGACCGATTGCCGGTCTGGTGCCAGAGGTCGTCGAAACTCGCATGCGCAGCAAGGCGGGCGATTTGCAACCCTGAGCCAGGACCGGCGCCAGGCGCACGGAGGAGTGTTATGGGAGTCAGTCAGTTTGCCCGGAGCATCTCGGAATCGCCGACCATGGCGCTGAACGAGCAGGCACGCATGTTGCGTGAACAGGGCGAGTCGATCGTACACCTCGGAATCGGCGAACCGCAGAACAAGGCGCCGCAGGCGGCCATCGACACCGCCGCGTCTGCGCTGGCCGGCGGGAAGATCAAGTACACCCCCACGACCGGGATCCCGTCGTTCAAGAAAGCCGTCATCCGCTACACCGAAGAGAACTACGGCCGGACCGTCAGCCCGAAGAGCGTGATCGTGTGCGCCGGCGCGAAGCAGGCGATCTTCAACGCGCTCTGGGCGATCCTCGATCCGGGAGACGAGGTGATCCTGCTGGCTCCCTACTGGGTCAGCTATCCCGAGATGGTGAAGATGTGCCGGGCCGTCCCGGTCGTCGTCACCCCCGCCGACGGCACGCTGACGCCCTCGTTCGACCGGATCGAGCGGGCGGTGACGCCGCGCACCCGCGCGATCATCGTCAACAGCCCGAACAACCCGTCCGGGATGGTGTTCTCGCGCGACCTGGTGGGCGAGCTCGTCCGGTTCTGCGAGGAGCGCGGCATCCACGCGATCATGGACGACATCTACCACAAGCTCGTGTTCGACGGCGTGAAGGCCCCGTCGTGCTACGAGTTCTCCACGCGCGACACCAACGCCAGCAGCCTGATCGTCGTCAACGGGATCGCCAAGACTTACGGGATGACCGGTTTCCGGATCGGCTGGGCGATCGCGAGCCAGGAGATCGTGTCGGCGATGGGGACGCTGCAGTCGCAGACGACCTCGTGCACGTCGAGCCTCTGCCAGCTGGCGGCCCAGGGCGCGATGCTCGGGCCCCAGGACGAGGTCGAGGGGCTGCGGAAGAGCATGGAGCACAACCGCGACGTGATCGTGGCCGAACTGGCGAAGGTGCCTGGCGTCTCGGTCATCAAGCCGGCCGGGACGTTCTACTGCCTGCCCGACTTCAGCGGCTGCTTCAAGGCCGGGATTGCGAAGGACTCGTTCGAGTTGGCGATGTTCCTCCTGTCGAAGGTCCGCGTCGTGACGGTGCCTGGCAGGGACTTCGGCCTCGAAGGCTACCTGCGCCTGAGCTACGCCGGCAGCACCGCCGAGGTGCTCGAGGGGATCGATCGGATCAGGTGGGCGCTCGATCCCGCGGCGCCGAAGGAGATGCGCATCGGCGAGAAGACCGTGGTAAGGGACTGGCTGTAACCGGCAGTTTTCGGAGCGCGACAAGCTGATGCTCCCTGCGACGTTCGTGACTGACATCGAGCAGATCGTCGGTGCCGCCTTCGTCAAGCATGACGAGGCGGCACGGACGGCGTACGGCCAGGACGGGCTGAAGCAGCCGCACCTGCCGGAGATCGTAGCGCTGCCCGGGTCCACCAGCGAAGTGGCCGCGATGGCCGAGACGTGCCACGCGCAGCGCGTGCCGCTCTACGTGCGCGGCGGCGGCACCGGCTACAGCGGGGGCGCCGTCCCGCTGCTCGGCGGCGTCCTCATGTCGATGGAGCGGTTCAACCGCATCCTGGAGATCGACGAGCAGAACCTCCTCGTGGTGACCGAGCCCAACGTCATCACCGGGCGCCTCCAGGCGGAGGTGGAAAAGGTCGGTCTGTTCTATCCACCCGATCCCGCGAGCCTCGACGAGTCGGTCATCGGGGGGAACATCGCCGAGTGCGCGGGGGGGCCGCGGGCGTTCAAGTACGGCACGACCAAGCGGTACGTCCTCGGCCTGGAGGCGGTACTGCCGACCGGCGAGATTATTCGTACCGGCTCGAAGGCGGTCAAGAACGTCGTGGGCTACGACCTCACCCAACTGCTCGTGGGGTCCGAGGGGACGCTCGCAATCATCACCCAAGCGGTCCTGAGGCTGATTCCCAAGCCACCGGCGCACGCAACGATCCGGGCGACGTTCGACAGCATCGACGCCGCCGTCGAGGCCGTGAACGAGCTGATCCGCGCACGGGTGGTGCCGGCGACGATCGAACTGGTGGACGGCGAGTGCCTGGCCGCGGTGACCCGCTACCTGGGCGGAGCCGCGCTCGCGCCGGCGGGAACCTCAGGCCTGCTGATCCTCGAGGTGGACGGCATGGCGCGCGCCGTCGAGGAAGAAGCGCACCTGGTGGAGGCGGCCTGCCGCGCCGCCGGCGCCACGGAGCTGCTCCGCGCGGCGACCGAGGAGGAGCGCCAGGAGTTGTGGCGCGTCCGCCGCGAGTTGTCACCGGCGCTGAAGACGATCGCGTCGATGAAGATCAACCAGGACGTCGTCGTGCCCCGCGGGCGCATGCCCGACCTGTTCCAGCTGATCGGCCAACTGCGGCGCGAGTTCAACCTGACGATCCCGTGTTTCGGGCACGCCGGGGACGGCAACATCCACGTCAACATCATGGTGGACGGGAGCGATGCCGACGCGGTCGATCGCGCCCACCGCGCGCAGCGACGGCTGTTCGAGGGCGTCGTCGCGCGCGAGGGGTCGATCAGCGGCGAGCATGGGATCGGCTTCACCAAGGCGCCGTTCCTGTCGATCGAGCTGTCGCCAGAGGTCATCGCGCTCTCCAGGCGCATCAAGCAGGCGTTCGATCCTCACGGCATCCTGAACCCCGGCAAGATTTTCCCCTCCACGTCTGACGCCGTCGTGGGCGCGGCAGGGCTGTCCGGACGACGACCGGTGTCGTCGCGGTATACTGGCTTCATGCCACTGACTGTTGCGGTAATTGGCGCCTCGTCGGACCGGAAGAAATTCGGGAACAAGGCGCTGCGGGCGTTTCGCGACCGCGGCTACACCGTGATTCCCATCAACCCGAAGGAGGCGGAAGTCGAGGGTGAGAAGAGCTATGCCTCCGTCCTCGACGTCCCGGGTGCCATTGACATGGCGACCTTCTACGTGTCGCCGGCGGTGGGACTGACGCTCCTCGACGACCTCGCGAAGAAAGGCATCACGGACGTCTGGTTCAACCCGGGCGCCGACAGCCCCGAGCTGGTGGCACGGGCCAAGGCGCTCGAACTGAAGCCAGTCGTCGCGTGCAGTATCCTCGGTGTCGGCGCCAGCCCGACGGCGTACTAACTGATCAGGTTGAAGGCCTCGAGCATCAGGACGGCCGCCACCGTCGCCACGATCAACGATGCACCTGTCAGGAGAGGCAGGAACACTCGGGCTGAAGGTCCTTGACAGGCAGGGAGTTGTCCTCCTATACTTCCTCTATCACGCCTCTTCCCGTCATGTGGCCCGCGGGGGCCTTCCGCCCCGTATTTCCAGAATTCTCAACCTGCCTGAGTTACCTGTAGACCACACACTATGCCAAGCAACAACAAGCGCCAACCCATGTCGGCGCGCGGGTCCAACAGCCAGACGACAGTGCCGGCTGAATCCCCGGCGGCCGAATCCCCGGCGGACGAATCCCAGGACCCTGCCAAGACGCAACCACGGCGTCCTGGCGAAGGCCTCAACATTGGCGAACTGAAGGACATGAGCATCCAGAAGCTCACCCAGATCGCCAAGGACCTCAACGTCGCCGGCGCAACCGGGATGCGGAAGCAGGAACTGATCTTCCAGATCCTGAAAGCGCAGACCGAGCAGAGCGGGTACATCTTCTCGGAGGGCGTGCTCGAGGTTTTGCCCGACGGGTTTGGGTTCCTCCGGGCGCCCGACTACAACTACCTGCCTGGCCCCGACGACATCTACGTGTCGCCGTCGCAGATCCGCAAGTTCGACCTGCAGACCGGCGACACGGTCTCCGGCCAGATCCGGCCGCCCAAGGAAGGGGAGCGGTACTTCGCCCTGATCAAGGTGGAGGCCGTGAACTTCGAGCCGCCGGACCAGGCGCGCGACAAGCTGTTCTTCGAGAACCTCACGCCGCTGTACCCGCAGCAGCAGTGCAAGCTCGAGACGCAGCCCGATAACCTCTCGGGTCGCGTCATGGACCTGATGACGCCGATCGGCAAGGGGCAGCGCGGCCTGATCGTGGCACCGCCGCGCACCGGCAAGACGATGCTGCTCCAGAGCATCGCGCAGTCCGTGGCGCTCAATCACCCCGAGATCTACCTGATCGTGCTGCTCATCGACGAGCGGCCCGAAGAAGTGACGGACATGCAGCGGTCGGTCGACGGCGAGGTGATCTCCTCGACATTCGACGAGCCGGCGCAGCGCCACGTGCAGGTGGCGGAAATGGTGATCGAGAAGGCCAAGCGCCTGGTCGAGCACAAGAAGGACGTGCTGATCCTGCTCGACTCGATCACGCGTCTCGCGCGCGCCTACAACACGGTGATCCCGCCGTCGGGCAAGGTTCTCTCGGGCGGTCTCGACTCGAACGCGCTGCAGAAGCCGAAGCGATTCTTCGGGGCGGCGCGCAACATCGAAGAGGGCGGCTCGCTGACGATCATCGCGACGGCGCTGGTGGACACCGGCTCGCGCATGGACGACGTCATCTTCGAAGAATTCAAGGGCACCGGCAACATGGAAATCCACCTCGATCGAAAGCTGGTGGACAAGCGCGTGTTCCCGGCGATCGACATCCAGAAGAGCGGCACCCGGAAGGAAGAACTCCTGCTGGCCCGCGAAGACCTCAACCGCGTGTGGGTCCTCCGCAAGGTGCTGACCCCGCTGTCGCCGGTCGAGGCGATGGAACTGCTGCTCGACAAGATGTCGAAGACCAAGTCGAACGCCGAGTTCCTGAACGCGATGCAGAAGATGGGGTAGTTCACCAGGCAGCAGACAGCCGACAGCCGGCAGCTGACAGAACGAGGGCCGCGGCGGGGTTGTTCCCGGCGCGGCCTTCGTCTTTTCATGGATCTGGAGGGTCGCCCCTACGCCGGTTGCGCCCCCTTTGGGCCGTGGATGATCTCCCGCAGTTCCTCCCCGTCGATCACTTCTTTCTCCAGCAGGCGGCGGGCGACGCGGTCGAGCGTGTCGCGGTGGTCGGCCAGGAGCGTTCGCGCTCGCTCGTGGGCGGCGTTCACGATCCGCCGGACCTCCGTGTCGATCTCTCGCGCCGTGTCCTCGGCGTAGTTGCCGCGTTCGCCGCCGAGCGGGATCTCGAGGAACCGGTTACGAGTGTGGCTGTCGAAGCTCACCGCGCCCATCGACTCGCTCATGCCGAACTCGGTGACCATCGCCCGGGCGATGTCGCTGGCGCGCTGGAGGTCGTTCTGGGCGCCCGTCGAGATCTCGCCGAGCGCGATCTCCTCGGCGGTCCGTCCTCCGAGCAGGACGGCCAGCTGGTTGTGGAGATCCGTTCGCGTCATGAGGTAGCGATCCTCGAGCGGCAGCTGCATCGTGTAGCCGAGGGCACCGAACCCGCGCTGCACGATCGAGATCTTGTGCACCGGGTCGAGGCCCGGCACCACGGTCGCGATGATGGCGTGGCCCGACTCGTGGTACGCGATGATCTCCCGTTCGCGATCACTCATCACGCGCTTCTTCTCGAGGCCGGCAATCAACCGGTCGATCGCCTCCTCGAAGTCGCGCATCTCGACGCTCGGCTTGTTCTTGCGGGCCGCAAGCAGCGCGGCTTCGTTGGCGAGGTTCGCCAGGTCTGCGCCCGCGAACCCGGCCGTCCGCGCCGCCACCACCTTGAGATCCACCTCGGGGGCCGTCTTCACCCCGCGCGCGTGGATCTTCAGGATGGCCTCGCGGCCCCTGACATCCGGCTTGTCCACGAGCACCTGCCGGTCGAACCGCCCGGGGCGGAGGAGGGCGGGGTCCAGCACCTCGGGTCGGTTGGTCGCCCCCATGATGATGACGCCCTTCCGGGAGTCGAAGCCATCCATCTCGGCCAGAAGCTGGTTCAGGGTCTGCTCGCGCTCCTCGTGGCTGCCGAGCGGGCTCTGCACGCGCGCCTTGCCCAGCGCATCGAGTTCGTCGATGAACACGATGCACGGCGCTTTCGCGTCGGCTTGCTGGAATAGGTCGCGGACGCGGGCGGCTCCAACCCCGACGAACATCTCCACGAACTCCGAGCCGCTCAGGCTGAAGAAGGGCACGTGGGCTTCACCCGCGACGGCCCGCGCGAGCAGCGTCTTGCCGGTTCCCGGAGGACCGACCAGGAGGACGCCTTTGGGGATGCGACCGCCGAGCTGCGTGTACTTCTTCGGCGTCTGGAGGAACTCGACGATCTCCTTCAGCTCCTCTTCGGCCTCGTCCACGCCGGCCACGTCCGAGAAGCTCACCTTGACATCGTCTTCCGCGTAGATCTTGCCGCGGCTGCGGGCGAACGACATGACGCCGCCCTCGCCCCCACCCATCCGGCGGAAGAAGAAGCTGGAGAGCCCGACGATGAGCAGCAGCGGCAGGATCCAGCCGAGCAGGTCGGGGAGCCATCGGCTCGCAACCTCGCCGGTGTACTTCACGTTGTGCTGCTCGAGCTCCTCGACGAGCTTCGGGTCCTCGACGCGCGTCGTCATGAAGGCGCGTGACTTCTCGTCGCCCTCCGAGCCCTTCAGCTGGCCCCGGATCGCCTGATCGTTGACCGTCACCTCGGCCAGTTTGTCCCGTGCCAGCAGCGACTTGAACTCGCTGTACGGGAGGGTGCGCCCGGTCGGCATGAACAGGTACGCCTGCACAACCGCGAGCAGCAGGAAGAACCCGAGCAGGTACCACATGGAGGATACTGGCCGCGGGTCGAGAGGCCGGCGGTCGCCGGGGCGTCCGCTTCGAGGCTTCGGCAAGCGCGGTTTCTTGATCGGTGCCACTGCACTACGCCTTTCTGAACAACAGCCCGTCCGGACCGGCGTCCGCGACGACCTGGTCGCCTTCACCGAATCGGCCCTGGAGCACGTCGAGCGCCAGGGGATCGAGCAGCCGCCGCTGGAGCGTGCGCTTCAGTGGCCGGGCCCCGTAGGTCGGGTCGTAGCCTTCCGCCACCAGCTGCTGCTTCGCGCGGTCTGTCAGCTCCACGTGGATCTTCCGCTCCTCGAGCCTCTTCGTGAGCGCGCGCAACTGGATATCGAGGATCCGCACAAGGTGCTCTCGACCGAGCGGGTGGAACACGATGACGTCATCCACGCGGTTGAGGAACTCGGGCGGGAAGTGCGCACGCATCGCCTCCATGCCGAGGCGGCGCGTCCCCTCGTCCAGATCCGTCGCCTCGCGCGTGGCGCGCTCGGCGATGTACTGGCTCCCGAGGTTCGACGTCATGATCACGACGGAGTTCTTGAAGTCTACCGTGCGGCCCTTCCCGTCGGTCAACCTCCCATCGTCGAGCAACTGGAGCAGCACGTTGAGGACCTCGGGATGTGCCTTCTCGATTTCGTCGAAGAGCACGACGGCGTAGGGGCGCCGCCGAACCGCTTCGGTGAGCTGGCCGGCTTCCTCGTACCCCACGTAGCCCGGAGGCGCGCCGACCAGACGGGAGACGGTGTGTTTTTCCTGGTACTCGGACATGTCGATTCGGACCATGGCCTGATCCGAGTCGAAGAGGAACTCGGCGAGCGCCCTCGCGAGCTCGGTCTTGCCGACGCCCGTCGGGCCGAGGAACACGAAGCTGCCAAGGGGCCGGTTCGGGTCCTGGAGTCCCGCGCGGGCGCGCCGGATGGCGTTGGCCACGGCGACGACGGCCGCGTCCTGCCCGACGATGCGGCGGTGCAGCCGTTCTTCCATGTGAATCAGCTTCTGGATCTCGCCTTCCACCAGACGGCTCACCGGAATACCCGTCCACTTGCTGACGACCTCGGCGATGTCCTCTTCGTCCACTTGCTCCTTCAACATGCGTTGGTCCCGCTGGAGCTCCGCCAGGTGGGCCTCGGCCGCCTGGATGCGTCGTTCCACCTCGGGGATCCGGCCGTACTGAAGCTCGGATGCGGTGCCGTAGTCTCCAGACCGCTGCGCGCGTTCGGCCTCGTGCCGCAGCTGTTCCTGATCTTCCTTGAGGCGCCTCGCCTCCTGGATGGCGTCCTTCTCCTGATGCCAGTGGCTGGCGAGCCTCGCGCGTTCTTCCTTGAGGTCGGCCAGCTCCTTCTCGAGCCGGCCGAGCCGCTCGACCGACGCCTTGTCCTGCTCCTTGCGGAGCGCCTCGGCTTCGATCTCGAGTCGCATGATGCGGCGCTCGACCTCGTCGAGCGCCACGGGCATGGAGTCGATTTCCATGCGGAGCTTCGACGCGGCCTCGTCCATCAGGTCGATCGCCTTGTCCGGGAGGAAGCGGTCGGCGATGTAGCGGTGCGACAGCACCGCCGCGGCGACGAGCGCCGCGTCCTTGAACGTCACGCCGTGGTGGATCTCGTATCGCTCGCGCAACCCGCGGAGGATGCTGATCGTGTCTTCCACGGTCGGTTCGCCGACGACGACCGGCTGGAACCGGCGTTCGAGCGCGGCATCCTTCTCGATGTACTTGCGGTACTCGTCGATGGTGGTCGCGCCGATGGTGTGGAGCTCGCCCCGCGCCAGCATCGGCTTCAGCATGTTCGACGCGTCAATCGAGCCTTCGGCGGCGCCGGCGCCGACCACCGTGTGCAGCTCGTCGATGAACAGGACCACCTGGCCGGCCGACTCGGTGATCTCCTTGAGCACGGCCTTCAGGCGCTCCTCGAATTCACCGCGGTACTTCGCGCCGGCCACGAGGGCTCCGAGGTCGAGGGCGACAATCCGCTTGTTCTTCACACCGTCCGGCACGTCCCCGCGCACGATCCGCTGCGCCAGGCCCTCGACAATCGCCGTCTTGCCGACGCCAGGCTCGCCGATCAGGACCGGGTTGTTCTTGGTGCGGCGCGACAGGACCTGGATGACGCGCCGGATCTCCTCGTCACGGCCAATCACCGGGTCGAGCTTTTCCTTGCGGGCCAGCTCCGTCAGGTCGCGGCCATACCGTTCAAGCGCCTGGTACTTGCCCTCGGGGTTCTGGTCGGTCACGCGCTGGCTGCCACGCACCGATTTGAGCGCCTCGAGCACGCGATCGGACGAGACGCCGTGCTGCTGGAGGAGCTGCGCGGCCTCGTCGCGGGCGCCGTCGGAGGCCAGGGCCAGGAGCAGGTGCTCCGTGCTCACGAACTCGTCCTTCATCTGCGCGGCTTCCGCCTGCGCCATCTCGACGATCGCGGACAGACGCGGCGACCGTCCCGGCGTGCCGGCACCGTGAACCTGCGGCCGGCGCGACAGCGCCGCACGCGCCGCGGCGCCGACCCGCACCGGATCCACGGTCATCTTTCGGAGGACTTCCGGGACGACGCCTTCCCTCTGCTCGACGAGCGCGACGAGGAGGTGCTCCGGGTCCACTTGCGCGTGGTTCATCTCGCTCGCCAGTTGTTGCGAACCGACGAGCGCTTCCTGCGCCTTCTCCGTGAAGGTGTTCAGATTCATAGTCCTATCAGTCCAGCTTGGCCAGTTCCTCGTAGTGACGGCGTTGCTCCTCCGTCAACTGGCGCGGGAGCGACACGTTGACGGTGGCGTAGAGGTCCCCGCGTTCCGCCGGCTTGCCGACCGCGGGCATGCCGTGCCCTTTGAGCCGGAAGACCTGCCCGTTCTGCGTCGTCGGCGGGATCTTGAGCCGCAGCGGACGGTCGCCGACCGTGGGCACCTCCGCCTCGCCACCGAGCACCGCGGTTGTCAGCGGGATGCTCACCTGCGTGTGCAGGTCGCGACCGCGCCGTTCGAAACGGGGGTCTGTTCGCAGGCGGACGCGCAGGTAGAGATCGCCGGCCCGGCCGCCGGCGGCTCCGTGCTCGCCCTCTCCCGGGACGCGCACGCGGGAGCCGTCGTTGACGCCGGCGGGAATCCTCACGTCCACCGTGCGCGTGTGCCCTTCCTGCTTGACGGCGAGCCGGCGCATCGCGCCCTGCATGGCTTCCTCGAGTGACAGATCGATCTCTTCTTCGATGTCACGCCCCGCCCGTGTCTTGGACGTCCGCGACGTCCGCGCGCGGCGCCCCCCGGTATGGCCGCCGCCCCCGAAGAATGCCTGGAAGAAGTCCGAGAACGGGTTCTCCCCGTCAAACATGTCGCGGAGTTCGTCCTCGTTGATCGTCCTGTATCCGCCCGGCTGGCCCGTCCCGGGGTTCCACCGGATGTCGCCGAAGGGGGACTGGCCGGCCTGCTGCGCCTGCTCGTACTGGCGCCAGTTCGCCCCGAGCTCGTCGTACTTCTTCCGCTTCTCCGGGTCTCCGAGCACCTCGTACGCTTCGTTGATCTCCTTGAATCGCGACTCGGCCGCCTTGTCGCCCGGGTTCACATCCGGGTGGAGCTTCCGGGCGAGCTTGCGATAGGCCTGCTTGATCTCCTTGCCAGAGGCGGTCTTGGCGAGGCCCAGCGTCTGGTAGTAATCCTTGAATTCCATGTCGTCGCTAGCCCTCGTGGTACTCGCGGCCGAGGCCGATGATGTCGCACAACCGGTCGACCTCGCGCTCGATGCGCCGCCGAGCGTCGCTGCGGAGCCCGGCGCCGCCACTCAGCTTTCGCATGCGCTCGACCGAATCGGCCACCGACAGCAAGCGCTGCACGCCCGCGAGGTTGATGCCCAGCTCGTCTACCAGGTGCTTGATCAACCGGAGGCGCTCCAGTTCCTCGCCCGAGTAGACGCGCATGCTGCCGACGGTGCGTGTCGGCTGCACCAGGCCGAGGCGCTCGTATTTCCTGAGCGTCTGGGGGTGCATCCCGAGCAGCCGCGCGGCGCTGCTGATGAAGTAGAACTCCCGGGTAATCCTCATGAGACCCTGCTTCAACCTGCTACAGAACGAATATAGGCATTGATATGAAACGTGTCAAGTCTAGACATCTTCCAGGACTGAGATCGTGACGGTTGACGCGAGTTTCTGTGGGGTCTCTGGAATCTGTCTTAGACGCGGCCGGTTGACCGGCCGCGCACCATAGCGAAGATCCGCAACGGCCGCCTCTCCGATCTCGGCGAATTGAGGCGGAGCTTCGCTGGCCGGCCGGGCTAGAATGAATGTTCGCGGCATGCTGGCGCCGCGATGAACGGCGACTGTGACGTTTGAAGGTTACGACTTCCTGGTCATCCTGCTGCTCGTGCTCCTCGAAGGGCTGCTCAGCGCCGACAACGCCGTGGTCCTGGCGGTGCTGGCGCTCGGGCTGCCGAAGCACCAGCGGAAACGGGCCCTCCGCTACGGCATCGTCGGGGCGTTTGCGTTCCGGTCGCTGGCGCTGATCTTCGGGCTGTACATGATCGGCGTGAGCCTGGTGAAGCTTGCCGGCGCGATCTACCTGTTGTACCTGCCGTTCCGGCACTTCTTCGGCGAGCGTGACTCGGAGGACCGCCGCTCGGTGCCCCAGGCCCGCCCCTGGCTGGGCATGTCGCCGTTCTGGGCCACCGTCGTGAAGGTGGAACTCACCGACATCGTCTTCGCCGTCGATTCGATCGTCGTGGCCGTGGCGATCTCGCAGAAGACGTGGGTCGTGCTGACCGGAGGGGTGCTTGGAATCATCGCCATGAGGCTGGTGATCGGGCAGTTGCTCACGGTCGTCGAGCGGTACCCGGTCCTCGTCGATGGCGCCTTCGTGATCATCGCCTGGGTCGGCGCGCGGCTCCTGCTCCAGTACCTGCACCAGGTTGGCTTGATCGCCTGGGAAGTCCCCGAGTGGCTCGGCTACGGCCTCATCGTCGTCATCTTCCTGGCCGCGCTCGCCTGGGCGAGAATCGACGAGCGCAAGAAGGGCAGGGCGGCGTAGACATCCGCATGACGACCGACGACGACGGCGAGCGGCTGATGATTTCGACTGGGAGCATCAGCCAGGTCCAGGAACTGCTGGCGTCGATTAGTGCCGCGGTCCTGCGGGACGGAGAGCTGAGCAGCACCGAGATGCCGTACATCGCTCCGGAAGTGCTGGCCGGGCGGACGGCTGACGCAAGGTCGGACATCTTCACGATTGGGGCGTTGATCTACGAGATGGCGACGGGCATGCCGCCGTTCGGCGGGCGCGCGTTGCCCGAGTTGCTGGGCGCCATGCTGGGCGGAACGCCACGCGACCCGCGCGAACTGCAGGCCGAGGTGACCGCCAGCGGCGCCGCCTGCATCCTGAAATGTCTCGATAAGGACCCCGCCGCACGCTTTGCGAGTTCAGGCGAACTCCGCGCGGCCTGGCGGATCGCGGCGTGCTGTTGAGCCGGCGGGCTTGACGAGTTGAGAGAATCTGCCATGCTACCTGGTCGTGAACTGTCCCAACTGCCAGCAGGCGATGCGTGAGCACCAGACCGAGGGCCACTACGGGCGGCCGATCGCCATCGATGTGTGCCACCAGTGCTGTGCGATCTGGTTCGACAATCAGGAGCTCCTGCAGCTGACGCCGGCGGCCACGCTACAGCTCCTCGCCGACCTGGCCGACGTTCAGGCGGGGGCGCGGCAGGCGCTCGGGGCCCGAATGGCGTGCCCCCGGTGCCAGCGCCGCCTCGTCGAAACGCACGACCAGCAGCAGAACACGAAGTTCTGGTACCACCGATGTCATGGCGGGCACGGCCGTTTCGTCACCTACTTCCAGTTCCTGCGCGCCAAGAACGTGGTGCGAGCCCTGGGTGACGCGGAGATCGCCGAACTGCGCCGACACATCCGCCAGATCAACTGCGTGAACTGCGGGGCCCCGGTCGAGGTCGAGAAGGAGGGCATCTGCGGTTTCTGCCATACGCCCCTCGCCATCCTTGACGCCGACCAGATCAAGACGATCGCTGCCGGCGTGCGGCGTGATCTGGAGAAGGCCGAGGCCGGGCCAGATCCGGCGCTGCCCATCTCGCTCGCCATGGAACGCATGCGGACCGAGCGCGCCTTTGTTGAGGTGCAGGACCCTGATGGGACGCCGGCTCTGGTCGATCTGCTGCTCGGCGGCACGGGCGACCCGCTCGCTGCCGTCCTGCGGACGTTGAAGCGTGTGCTGCGGTAGAACGCGTTACACTCGTCTTTCAGCCGATCCGCATCGTCACACACTAGAAACCGATCTTGCCGCTTTGGGCGGCTCACAACCGAAAGCCCCCGGCTCTGCCGGATCGATCAAGGCGTCATTCATCAGTCGTTGGCCTGCGACGGGAAGCGCGACTTCAAGACAACCGTCGTAAGAAGGCGGCTTGCGCGTCCGCCGCCGCTCCGGCGCTTGACTTTGGCCTGCATCAGCGGGCATATTTATAGATCGGCGCGGCGATTTTTTCGACTTGATGGGCCGCGCGCCAGCCACGGCTGGAGACAACGCAATGACCATCTAAGTCGCGGCCAGGGCTCGCGACACCTGTTGCGAAGCCCTTTTGTTTTGCCGCCCGGCAGCTCTTGTCTCGGGCTGCCAGCATGAAGAGTACGGCGAGAGTCCCGGCTCGATGACCCGTACGCCATACCGTCGTCCGGCTCCAGCTCCTGGAGCACACGGTGGCCCAGCCGGCCAGGCCCACGCGGCCTGGGACCATGCGCGAGCGAGACGGACCGCGATCTCGAAAGGGCATACGAGTCTCGATTCCGGTGTCTGGTTTCGTGTACCTTGGCGCGCCCGGCGCGAGCCGTGCTCGGGACGCCCTTGTTCACTTCTCGAGGAGCGACGATGCAGAATCTGAGACACACGCTGACGTCCGAATCCGTTTCCGAAGGCCATCCCGACAAGGTCTGCGACTACATCGCCGATTCGATCCTGGATGCGTACCTGGCCGGCGACTCGCGCAGCCGCGTGGCGTGCGAGGTCATGTGCAAGGACGACAAGGTCGTGATCGCGGGCGAGATCTCGTCGAAGGCGACCGTTAATCACGAGGCGGTCGCGCGGCAGGCGATCCGCGAGATCGGCTACCTGTACGATGGTGACGCGTTCCATGCCGACCGCGTGCAGGTGTTCAACTACGTCTCGAAGCAGTCGGACAACATCTCGCAGGGCGTGGACGAGGGGCGCGGGCTCGACAAGGAGCAGGGCGCCGGCGACCAGGGGATGATGTTCGGCTACGCCACGGCGGAAACGCCCGAGATGATGCCGCTGCCCATCCTGCTGGCGCACAGACTGACGCGCGGGCTCGCGGACGATCGCCGTGGCGGAAAGTACCCATGGCTGCGCCCGGATGCCAAGTCCCAGGTGTCGGTCGAATACGAGAACGGCACCCCCGTGGGCGTGACGTGCGTCCTCGTCTCCACCCAGCACGCCGCCGAGACCAGGCACCCGGAGATCTACGACTACGTGGCCACGTACCTGGCGCCGCGCGTCCTCGGCGAGTGGTTCACGCCGAAGGTGCAGGTGCTGGTCAACCCGACCGGCTGCTTCGCGATCGGCGGCCCGTCCGCAGACTGCGGCGTCACGGGGCGCAAGATCATCGTGGACACCTACGGCGGGGCGGCGCATCATGGGGGCGGCGCCTTCAGCGGCAAGGACCCGTCGAAGGTGGACCGCAGCGGTGCGTACTTTGGCCGCTACGTGGCCCGGCAGATCGTGAAGGCCGGGATCGCCCGCCGCGCCGAGGTGCAGGTGGCGTACGCCATCGGCCAGGCGCAGCCGGTGTCCACCAAGGTCGATACGTACGGCACGGGCGACGAGCGCGCGGCACGGCGGTTCCTCGACACGGTCGATTTTCGCCCGGCGGCGATCATCGAGCAGCTGAACCTCCTGCAGCCGATCTACCGCTCGACGACCAACTACGGCCACTTCGGCAAGGCGGGGTTGCCCTGGGAGGCGTAGTCACCGGGAGGGACCGGGGGGCGCACCGCCACGTGTCCCCCCTCACCCACGACGACAGGCACACCTATGAATTTCCGCACGATCATCGAGCCGTTCCGCATCAAGTCGGTCGAGTCGGTCAAGTTCACGCGGCGCGAGGAGCGCGAGGCGGCACTCCAGGATGCGGGCTTCAACGTCTTCCGGCTTCGCGCCGAGGACGTTCTCATCGACCTGCTCACCGACTCGGGCACCGGCGCCATGTCGGCCGCGCAGTGGGGCGCGCTGATGCAGGGCGACGAGTCGTACGCGGGCAGCCGCTCGTTCTACCGGTTCGAGTCGGTTGTCCGTGACCTCACCGGGTTCACGCACGTCATCCCAACGCACCAGGGCCGGGCCGCCGAACGGATCCTGTTCCACAGCGTGCTGAAGCCGGGCCAGGTCATTCCGAACAACAACCATTTCGATACCACGCGCGCCAACATCGAAGTCGAGCAGTGCGAGGCGCGCGATCTCGTAATCGCCGAGGGACGCGTCCCGGCGCTCGTCCACCCGTTCAAGGGGAACGTCGATCTCGCCGCGTTGGAGAAGACGCTGCGGGAGGATGGGGACCGCGTGCCCCTGGTGATGGTGACCGTGACCAACAACTCGGGCGGCGGTCAGCCCGTGTCGCTCGAGAACATCCGCGGCGTTCGGGCGCTGTGCGACCGGTACCGCAAGCCGCTGTTCCTCGACGCCTGCCGGTTCGCGGAGAACGCCTACTTCATCAAGATCAGGGAAGCCGGGCAGGAGGACCGCACGCCGAAGGCGATCGCGCAGGAGATGTTCTCGCTGGCGGATGGCTGCACGATGTCGGCCAAGAAAGACGGGCTGGCCAACATCGGCGGCTTCCTGGCGATGAACGATGACCGGCTGGCGGAGACGGCGCGCAATCTCCTGATCCTGACGGAAGGGTTCCCGACTTACGGCGGACTGGCCGGCTACGACCTCGAGGCGATCGCGAGGGGGCTCGAGGAAGTGGTGGAGGAGCCGTATCTCAGGTACCGGATACGATCGACCGAGTACCTCGGCGACAAGCTGACCGCCGCGGGGGTTCCGACGATTCGCCCGTCGGGCGGACACGCGATCTACCTCGACGCGCGGGCGCTGCTGCCGCAGATCCCGCCGCTGCAGTACCCCGGCATCGCCCTGACCAACGCGCTCTACGTCGAGGCGGGCATTCGGGGCGTGGAAATCGGGACGGTCATGTTCGGACTCCGTCCCGACGGCAGCGAGACGCCAGGGGCCATGGATCTCGTCCGCCTGGCCATTCCCCGGCGAGTCTACACGCAGTCGCACATCGACTACGTGGCCGAGGGGGCGATCGAGGTGGCGCGGTTGAAGGAGAGTCTCCGTGGATACCGCATCGTCTCCGCTCCGACCGTGTTGCGCCACTTCACGGCCCGGTTCGAGCAGCTGTAGATCGGATTCCTGTTGGGGGCCTGCTGCACGGGGGGACACGAGATGAGTTTGATTCAGTTCACGCGCAACCACACCGATCACTCGACCGACAAGAGTGCGTCGAGGAGACGAAGCCCCATTTCCGGCAGTGCCCGAAGTGCGCGAAATGGGTGTGCCGTCCTCTCCGACGCGGCCGTCGGCTTCCAGTGGCGGCTCGCCGACATCGACGACGTGGAGTTCCTTGAGAGTACCGTTTTCTGAGGACACAACCGCGAACCTGATGGAACTCCGGCGCTCGATGAGGAAGCGCCTCGCGGCCCCGTCGGCCCCACCCGGAGCCCCGGGCGCAGGTGCTCGTCGTGGACGACAAGCCGGAGACGCGCGAGGCGATCGCGTCGCTCTTCGACGGGTTCGGCATCACCCCGGTCTTTGCCGATTCGCCCTGGGCCGCCACCGTGGCCACCAACCAGGCGACACTGGAAGACGCCCCGTACGACCTGATTCTCATCGGCTCGTCGATGGAAGGCGTCGAGGGTGTCGGAACTTCGCTCTCCGAGCACGTGGACGCCGCCGAAATCGCCCGGTTGCTGGCATCCTCTGGTTCGGACGCCGGGCCGGAATCGGGTCATCCCGGACTCGCGGGCTGATGCCCGATTCGTCGGGCGATGACGCGCGGGCCAGGAGTCGTATGATCGACACCATGAACGACGTGATTGACGTACCAGCGCTCAAGGATCGGCTCGAGGGAGACCGTGAGCTCCTGAAGGAACTGGTTGGACTCTACTTCGAGGACGAACAAGGGCTGATCGACCAGATCGCCACGGCGGTTCGAGACGGCCAGTCTGAGGCGCTGTGGCGGGCTGCCCACACGCTGAAGGGCTCGGTCGCAAACTTCTGCGTGCCGGCAGCACATGCGGCGGCCGCGGCGCTGGAGACTGCGGGTCGGGACGGCCGGGTGGGAGACGCGCCGCTGCTCTTCGATCGACTCGTCTCCGAACTCGAACGCGTGCGGGTCGCGCTTCGAGCGTTGGGCGCGGGCCAGGACTGGTGATGAGGTTCGGTGCCTGGTGTCGCTTCGTGCTGCTGCTCGCCGCCCTGGCCGCGGTGGCCACGTCGTGTCCCCTGTTCCTCGGTCGGTTCGGCTGGTGGGGATAGACGGCCGCATCATGTACGTGAACCCCGCTTTTGAACGGATCACCGGTTTCACCGCGGAAGAAGCGGTGGGACGGACGCCGGTCATCCTGGCAGCCGAGCGACAGGGTCGAGAGGTGCATCGCGACCTATGGCAGACCATCCTGCAGGGCCAGGTGTGGCGGGGGGAGATCACGAACCGGCGCAAGGACGGCACGTGCGGCTATACCGTGCTCGAGGCGTCGAACGGCGGCGAGGCGCTGCTATTCTGCGAACGCTACTCCGGGCCGATCCACGCGCTCGTCACCGACGTGGTGATGCCGCACATGGATGGATACGAAGTGGCCGAGCGCCTGCGCACGATCCGTCCCGGGATGCGCATGCTCTTCGTCTCCGGGTATATCGAACACGTCGCCGGTCGCCACGGCCGCGCGCGCGCCGGGGACGCCTTCCTGGCCAAGCCATTCACACCCGACGCGCTCGCCAGGAAAGTCCGCGAAGTTCTTGCCTACACTGCGGCCGCTTGACGGGCTGGCGCGGATATGGTCTGCTGCGGTTCGGGACATATCCGCATGACCATCGACCGCCCACGCATACTCGTGATAGAAAACGATCCGGTCTATGCCGCATTTGCGCGCGCGGCGCTCCACGAATCCGAAGATCCGCCCGAAGAAGTCCTCTTCGCCACCACGCTGGCCGACGGTCTGCACCGGATCGCACAGGAGCCGGCGATCGACTTGATCCTGCTCGACCTCGGGCTGCCCGACAGCGATGGCCTCGACACGCTCGTCTCGGTGCGCGACCGTGCGCCGGACACGGCGATCATCGTGCTGACGGGGCGTGACGACCGCGGCCTGGCCCGGCGCGCCGTGCAGGAAGGGGCGCAGGACTACATCGTGAAGGGGTCCGGGAGCGAGAAGCACCTGCCCCGCGCCGTCGGCTACGCGATCGAGCGCAAGCGCGCCGAACGGACGCTGCGCCGGATTGCCCGGCAGCAGTCGGCGGTCGCTGGCCTCGGCCAGCGCGCCCTGGCGAGCACCGACGCGATGTCCCTGCTTGAGGACGCGGCCGCCGTCGTGAGTCGAACCCTCGACTGTTCGTCGGCGGAGATCTACGAGTGGCCGGGCGGCACCGGGCATCTCGTGCTGCGGGCGTCGATTGGCTGGGAACACGCCGTCGGAGGCCGGACAACGGTGGACGCCACCGAGGCGACGGATGTCGGCCTGGCCCTCACACAGAAGCGCCCCGTCGTGTTCGAGAACCGCGACGAGGCGGCGCGGTTCGTCTTCCCGCCGTGGTTCGCCGATGCCGGGATCGCGAGCGGCGCCTGCGTCGTGATCCACGGAGACGACCGCCCGTTCGGCGTGCTGGCCGCCCATCACCGCTTCCCGCGAGCCTTCTCCAGCGAGGACGTGCAGTTCCTCGAACTGGTCGCGCACGTCATCGGGTCGGCGATCAGCCGCGAGCAGGTCGAGAAGGTGTTCAGGGTCAGCGAGGCCGGCTACCGCCACATTCTCGACACCGCGTCGGAAGGCATCTGCGCGATGAACGCCGAAGGGCAGCTGACCTACGTGAACCGCCGCGCGGCGGAGATGCTGGGCTACGACGCCCCGAACACGCTGCTCGGACGGTCCACCCTCGACTTCATGTTCGAGGAGGACCGGCAGGACCCCTCCGTGCTCGAGGGATGGAAGGGGGGCGTGCAGAACCAGTTCGACTTCCGCCTCCGCTGCCTGGATGGGACGGAGTTGTGGGTCCTCGCGTCCACGAGTCCCATCCTCGATCAGGCCGGCGATTTCGGCGGCGCCCTCGTGATGTTCACCGACGTCACCTCCCGTCGGAAGGCCGAGAAGGCGCTCCGCGAAAGCGAGGCGCGCTATCGCCGCATTGTCGAGACGGCCAACGAAGGCATCTGGATGACCGATGCCGGCTGGCGAACCGAATACGTCAATCGCGTGATGGCCGCAATGATGGGATACCGGATCGAAGAGATGGTCGGGCGCAGCCTGCTCGATTTCGTCTTCGATGACGACCGCGAGCACGTGAGCACAGGCATCGGCCCGCAGCGGCAGGGGGCGCGCGAGCCTGTGGAACTGCGGTTCCGTCGCAAGGGCGGCGCGGAGATCTGGGTGACGGCCTCGACCGCCCAGATCCATGGTGAGCGTGGCCACGTCGAAGGGCTGCTCGCCATGTGCAGCGACATCACCGCGCGGCGGCGCGCGGCCGCGGAGCGCGCCCGGCTCAATTCGGCGGTCGAACAGGCCGCCGAAGCCATCATGATGACCAAGCGAGACGGGACGATCGTGTACGTGAACCCGTCCTGGCAGCGGCTGACCGGCTACTCCTCGACGGAAGTGCTGGGACGGACCCCCCGCCTGCTGCGGGCGGACGTGCAGAATCCGCGCACATACGCGGACCTCTGGGAGACGATTCTCGACGGTCGCGTCTGGCGCGGCGAGATTACCAACCGCAGCAAGAGCGGCGCGTTGTATGCCTGGGAGGAGACGATCACCCCGGTCCGCGACGATTCCGGACGGATCACCGAGTTCATCGCCTTCGGTCAGGACACCAGCGCGCGGCGCGACCTCGAGGCCCGCCTCCGGCAGTCCCAGAAGATGGAGGCGGTAGGCCGCCTGGCCGGTGGCGTCGCCCACGATTTCAACAACCTGCTGACGGTCATCACCGGCTACAGCGAACGCCTGCTGATGGGCCTGGCCGATGGCGACCCGCTCCGAAAGGGCGCCGAGGCGATCAAGCAATCGGCGGACCGGGCAGCCGCCCTCACGCAACAACTGCTGGCGTTCAGCCGCCGCCAGATCATGGCGCCGAGAGTGCTCGACCTGAATACCGTCGTCAGCAACATGAACAAGTTGCTGCAGCGGCTGATCGGCGAGGACGTGGAACTGGTGACCCAGCCGGCCACCGACCTTGGACGGATCAAGGCCGATCCGAACCAGATCGAACAGGTCATCATGAACTTGGCGGTGAACAGCCGCGACGCGATGCCGCAGGGTGGAACGCTCACGATCGAGACGTCCAACGCGCTGCTCGACAAGGAGTTCGCCGCTCGTCACCTGGGACTGCAACCGGGCGCCTATGTGGTGCTCACCGTGACCGACACCGGCTGCGGCATGGACCAGGACACCCAGTCGCACCTGTTCGAACCGTTCTTCACCACCAAGGAGCAGGGCAAGGGCACCGGGCTCGGGCTGTCCACCACCTACGGGATTGTGAAGCAGAGTGCCGGCTACATCTGGGTGGAAAGCGAGGTCGGGCGCGGCAGTTCGTTTCGCATCTGCCTGCCGCGGATCGACGAAGCGGCCGACTGGCCGTCACTCTTGGCCGAACCGCGGTCGGCGCCGCACGGGTCCGAGACGATCTTGCTCGTCGAGGACGAAGAAGCGGTTCGCCACCTGCTTCGCGACATCCTCCGGCGGTTCGGCTACACCGTGCTCGAAGCCGAGAACGGCCCGGTCGCGATCGAGTTCTGTCGCGCTCACGACGGCCCGATCCACCTGGTCGTCACCGACATGGTGATGCCCCAGATGAGCGGATGGGAGGTGGCGGACGCCGTGTCTGCCCTCCGCCCCAAGGCGAGGATCATCTACATGTCCGGCTATATCGAGCACGTGGTCGTCGAACAGCATATGCTGGAATCGGGGGTGGCGTTCCTGGGCAAGCCGTTCACGCCCGAAACATTGGGCCGGAAGGTGCGCGAAGTCCTCGACGCCGAGCGCGCCGGGTAGCGCTGTTCCAATTAGCGAAGCTCCGCCCGGGATACCCATCCAAAACCGCGCAGTTCGTGTGCGGATCGCACACAAATCTCTCAAGTGCTGCGTCGGCCTGACGATTCATAGGCTACTGGGATTCCGCCGGCCGGCCGTCGCGGATCTTCGCTGTCGTGCGCGGCCGGTCAATCGGCCGCGCCTTGGGGAGATAATGGACGACAACGAGGTTCTCGATCTCATCAGGGAATTTCTCATCGAGAGCAATGAGAACCTGGCGCGGTTGGAGCAGGAGATGCTGGCGCTCGAGCAGCGGCCGAACGATCTCGCGCTCCTGGGCAGCGTCTTTCGGACGATCCACATGATCAAGGGGACGTGCGGCTTCCTCGGCTTCGAACGCCTCGAGGGGCACGCGCTGGCGTGCCAATTCCGGTCGGTCCATCCCGCCTCAGCGGGCGTGATCCTCGTCGAAGCGGGTCAGGCGGGTCCTGTTCAGCGGCCTGCTACCCGCCGCGGGTATGCATCTCGAGGTGAGAGTTACCCTTCAGCGTCGATGCCGGGATGTAGATGCCGCGCTTGCGATCGGCGGCCCGCAACTCGGCCCCCCGATCGCTGCGGGCGCGCCACGCCTGTTCGACGCGCGCCGCCAGTTCGGCTGGCGGCGTTCCCGCCCGGAGCGGCGCTCGCAAATCGATGCCGTCGGTGGCGTAGAGGCAGGTGAGCCACAACCCGTCGGCAGTCAGCCGGGCGCGATCGCACGTCCCGCAGAACGGGTTGGTCGTCGAGGCGATCACGCCGATAACCGCGCCATCGGGCAGGCGGAAGCGATCGGCAGGCGCCCACACGGAGTCGTCGAGAGGCTCGAGCGGACCGTAGTGCGCTTCGAGGCGCTGCAGGATTTCCGCGCGCGACACCACCGTATCCGCGGCCCACTGCGTGGCGCCTGCCACGTCCATGTACTCGATGAAGCGCACTTCGGCGTGGTGTGCCCGCGCGTATTCGACGAGCGGGATCAGTTCGTCGTCGTTCACGCCGCGCATGATCACGCTGTCAATCTTCAGCGTGCTGAACAGTCGCGCGGCCGCCTCGAGCCCTTCCAAGACGCGGGCGTGGGTGGTCAACCTGGTCAGGGTCCTGAAGCGATCAGGCTGAAGAGTGTCGAGGCTCACCGTGAGGCGCATGAGCCCTGCGGCTCGGAGTGCCTCGGCGTGGTCCGCGAGCAGGACACCGTTGGTTGTGAGTGTCAGGTCGGTCAGGCGCCGATCCGCGGCGAGGAGGCGCACGAGGTCGGGAAGATTGCGGCGGAGCAGCGGTTCCCCTCCCGTCAGGCGGATCTTGTCCACGCCGAGACCCGCGAAGACGTCCACGAGGCGCACGATCTCCTCGAAGGACAACAGGCCTTCGCGCGGAAGCCAGACGTACTCCGCCTCGGGCATGCAGTACTGGCAGCGAAGATTGCAGCGGTCGGTGACAGACACGCGCAGGCTGCGCAGTGGCCGGCCGAGCTGATCGACGAACGACATGGTTCGATCTTACCCCAGGACCACTCAGGTCGTGAGGGGCCGCGGGGCCGTGCTCCAGCGCCCGGGGATCGTCGTCGCACAGGATGGACACCTGCCGTCGGACGTCAGCCGGTAGCTGCGCACGCGGTAGCCGCGGCGTTCGATGAGCATCTCCTGGCAGGATGGGCAGCGCGTGTTCTCGAGGTCGCCGATCGTTCCCGGGATATTGCCCGCGTAGACATACTGCAATCCGGCCGTCCGCCCGATTGCGGCCGCGCGCTCGAGCATGGCGGCCATCGTCCCGCCATTCCCGCTCATCCGGTAGTCCTCGTGATACGCGCTGACATGCCAGGGGATCGCAGGTGACACGTCGGCGACGAACCCGGTCAGCCGGCGGAGCTCTTCGTCCGAGTCGTTGAACCCGGGCACGAGCAACGTGACAATCTCCAGCCAGAGCCTCATCCGATGAAGGGTGACAATCGTGTCGAGGACCGGCTGCAACCGGCCGCCGAGCTGTCGATAACGCTTGTCGTCAAATCCCTTGAGGTCCACCTTGAAGAGGTCCACCCACGGCTCCAGGTACTCGAGCGCTTCGGGGGTGGCGTTTCCGTTGGAGACGAACCCGGTGAGCAACCCTGCGGACCTCGCGAGCCGGAACACCGCAACCGCCCATTCCGCGGTGATCAGCGGCTCGTTGTAGGTGCTGACCAGGGCCTTCGCCCCGAGTTGCACGGCAGTTCGCACCAGGCCTTCTGGCGTCGCTGGTTCAGACCGCAACACCGACTGTGGGTCGCGAAGCGCCTGCGAGGTGACCCAGTTCTGGCAGTAGCCGCAATGCAGGTCGCAGCCGAGCATGCCGAAGCTGAAGGCGAGCGCGCCCGGGTGCACGTGGAAGAACGGTTTCTTTTCGATCGGATCGCACTGGGCGCTGGCCACGTATCCCCACGGCACCATCAACCGCCCGTCGCGGTTGAATCGCACCTTACAGACCCCCTGAGCGCCGTTCGGGATGGGGCAGCGGTGGCCGCACGCGACACACCGTGTCCAGTCGCCGTTGTAGCGTTCGTACAACTCGCCTTCGCGCGTCTGACGGGCAAGATCATCGGCCAGGGGAACCATATTCAATCACCCTACCGTTGCAACCTCCCGATCTGAGAGAACTGGAGGTTGAGAATGGGGTAGCTCGGACAGTCGCGGTAGTTGAAGTGCCACCACTCGTTCTGTTCTACCGTGAATCCTTCGCCCTCCATAACCTGCCGCAGCAGGTCGCGCGCGGCTCGCTCGGCGTCCGTGCCGCCGGTGTAGCTCGGATAAGCCCGCGGTGACATCTCGTCGAAGGCGCTCGGCATCCCAACCTCGCGCCCGGTCGCCACGGCATAGAGGGAGAGGTCCACGGCGCATCCTCGATTGTGCTTCGAGCCTTTTGACGGGTCGGCCACGAACTCGCGTTTCTCAGGCGGCGTCGCGTCCCAGAGCATCTTGGTCACCGACCAGGGGCGATAGCCATCGAAGACGAGCAGACCGTAGCCGCTCTTCTCCAGTGCGGCGCTGACGCGCACGAGCGCCTCGGCCGCCGGTCGCTGGAGGAATGCGCGGGCCTCGGTATAGACCGGGCGACCGACCAGGTTGTTCGCGGTGGCATAGCGCACGTCGAGGTGGATCGTCGAGTCGAGCCCGACGAGTTCGACCAAGTCGGGCTTCAGGAAGGTGCCAGCCTCCTGCGGAGGTCCCTGGATCGCAACGGCGGCCTGGCCTGCAGCCAGGGCGGGGAACAGGAGGCCGACCAGCACGAGCGCGAGAGCGGTTTTGCGCATGTACCTAGCTTACTGCTAATCTCTCACCCGATGACACGGACTGCCGCGCCGGCACCGGCCCTCTCAGCGCGCCTGGTCTCCCTCGACGTCTTCCGCGGGCTCACGATGGCCTCCATGGTCATCGTCAACAACCCGGGCGATTGGGGCAATGCCTACTGGCCGCTGCTCCATGCCGAATGGAACGGGTGGACCTCGACGGACCTGATCTTCCCGTTCTTCCTGTTCATCGTCGGCGTCTCGATGACGCTCTCGAGGGCGACGATGGGGGCGGGGTGGAAGGTGGTGCGCCGAGGGGTGACGATCATGGCGCTCGGCTGGTTTCTCGCCGGCTTCCCTTATTTCAGGCTGGCGACGCTGCGGCTGCCTGGCGTCCTCGTCCGCATCGGCCTCTGTTACCTGGCGGCGGCGGCGATCTTCCGCCTGACCTCGCCGCATCCTGACCGGAATGACCGAGGGCACGCGTCCCGGTTGATGATCTGGATTGTCGGGCTGACGGTGGGCTACTGGCTCGCGATGGTCTTCGCGCCGTATCCGGGCCACAACCCCGGCGACCTCACCGCAGCGGGGAACCTCGGGGCGTTCATCGACCGCGCGGTGCTCGGCCAGAACCACATGTGGGGGAAGCGCCCGTGGGATCCCGAAGGGCTGCTCAGCACTCTCCCGGCTGTCGCGAGCACGCTGATGGGCGTGGTGACAGGCTTCTGGCTGCGCGCGCCCGTCCCTGGCGGAACGAAGTCGCTGCTGATGGTTGCCGCCGGAGTCGCCGCGATGGCGATCGGCCTGCTGTGGGACCTGGCTCTTCCGATCAACAAGAACCTCTGGACCAGTTCCTACGCCTGGTTCATGGGTGGAGCGGGCGCGGTCGGTCTTGGCGCGTGCTACTGGACGATCGACGTGAAGGGCTGGAAGTGGTGGACCAAGCCGTTTGTCGTTCTGGGCGTCAACGCGATCGCGCTCTTCGTCCTGTCGGGTCTCATCGCCAAGACGATGGGACTGATCAAGGTGACCAACGCGGCCGGAACGCTGGTCTCGTTGCAGGGGTTCGTCTACCGTGGGTGGTATGAGCCGCTCGCCTCGCCGAAGAACGCCTCGCTGTTGTTCGCGCTGACCAACCTCGTGGTCTTGTACGCCATCCTCTGGGTGATGTACCGCCGCCGGATCTTCCTGAAGGTGTAGCGTTGCCATTGACCAATGTCACCGCCCACTGACGACAAACGCGTGGCCGCGTCTTCCCCCGGGCCGGGGCGAACGGTGTTCGGGCTCTCCCGGCCGGTCTGGCTCCTCGGGCTCACAAGCCTCTTTACCGACACCGCGAGCGAGGCGATCTACCCGCTGCTCCCGTTGTACCTCACGCGTGTCCTTGGCGCCGGCGCCCTGTCGCTGGGACTCATCGAGGGATTCGCGGAAGCCGCCAACAGCCTCCTGAAGATCGTATCGGGCCACCTCTCCGACCGCTGGCGGGTGCGCCGTCCCATCGTGATTGGCGGATACGCGCTCTCGTCCGCCGTCCGCCCGCTGGTCGCGCTGGTCACGTCCTGGCCGCAGCTGTTCGTCGTGCGATTTCTGGATCGGGTGGGGAAGGGCGTGCGTGGAGCGCCGCGCGACGCGCTGCTCGCCGCGTGCGCGACGCCACGGACCCGCGGGCGGGTCTTCGGATTCCACCGCGCGATGGACCACGTCGGGGCCGTGCTGGGGCCGGCGTTGGCGTCACTGTTCCTGCTGCTGTTTCCCGGGCAGTATCGCCTGCTGTTCGCGCTGACGATCATCCCGGGCGCGCTGGCGGTGTCCACGTTGTTCCTGCTCGAGGAACCAGGGCCCGAGGTGGCCAGTCTGCCAGCGGAAGCGGCCCGTGGCGTCGAGTCGGCGCGGGAGGGCTGGCGTGATCTTCCGCCTCGCTATTACCGGTTGCTCATCGTGCTGCTCGTCTTCGCGCTGGGCAACTCGGCCGATGCGTTCCTGCTGCTGCGGCTCAGCGACCTCGGCGTGGGCGCGGCATTCATCCCGATGCTCTGGGCGCTGCTGCACGTCGTCAAGGCGCTCATGTCGGTGTGGGGCGGCATCAAGTCGGATCGATGGGGAAGGCGAGTGGTCATTGGCGCCGGCTGGCTCATCTACGCGTTGGTGTACGCCGGGTTCGCGCTGAGCACGTCGGTGGCGGCCCTGGTCGCGTGGTTCCTCGTCTACGGCTTCTACTACGGTCTCTCGGAAGGGACCGAGAAGGCGCTCATCGCAGACCTTGCCCCAGCCTCGTTGGGCGGTACGGCCTTCGGCATCTACAACGCGGCGCTCGGTCTTGGCTCCCTGCTGGCGAGCGTCGTGTTCGGCCTCGTCTGGAAGATCGTGAGCCCGGAGGCCGCGTTCGGGCTTGGCGCCGGCCTGGCCCTTCTTGCCACCGTGCTCCTGGCCGCCCTTGTGAGAGAGAAAGACTGAGAGCCGCCTCGTGCCGCCGTGTAGCGAGGGGCTTCAGCGCCGCGAGCTGGCTTCGCCGTGTGGCGCGAGGCCCTTGTCGGTGTGGGGCGGCGCCCTTGCAGGTGTGCCGAGGGGCTTCAGCCCCGCGATGAGCCTGCTATACTCGGTGGTTGGCATGACTCGCATCCTCGTAACCAATGACGATGGCGTGCTCTCGGAGGGCATTCGGGCGCTGGCCGACGCGCTGCTGCCACTCGGACAGGTGGTCGTTGTCGCGCCCAGCCATGAAGCGAGCGCGATCGGGCACGCGCTCACGCTTCACCACCCGCTCCGGCTCGAGCATGTCAGGGACTCCACATACGCGCTCGACGGCACGCCGACCGACTGCGTGAACATCGCGGTCGCGTCGGTGCTGCGGGGTCTCCCGGACCTGGTGGTGTCGGGCATCAACAAGGGGCTCAACGTCGGCGATGACGTCACGTACTCCGGGACCGTCTCGGGAGCGCTCGAAGGGGCGCTGCTGGGCGTTCCCGCGATTGCCGTGTCGCTGCAGCATGGCCCCGGGGAATGGGACTTCAGCGATGCGGCGCGGGTCGCCCGTGACGTGGCCGAGCGCGTGCTGGCGAACGGGATGCCGCAGCGGACGTTCCTGAACGTCAACGTGCCGCGCGTGCGGCCGAAAGGCGTCCGCCTGACGGTGCAGGGCGCGCGCAACCACGCCACGACCGTCACCGAGCGCCACGATCCGCGGGGCCGGCCCTACTACTGGATTGGCGAAGGGCAGGACGAGTGGATGCCGAATGACCGGTCTGATTACGAGGCGATTCGCGCCGGTTATGTGTCGCTGACGCCCCTCCAGTCGGATCTGACCGCGCACCAGGCGCTCGAGTACATAAAAGGTCTTGGCCTGGAGAGGGACGCTGGGGTAGAATAGCGTTCTTGGGTCGGGGCGTGGCTCAGCCTGGTAGAGCACTCGGTTCGGGACCGAGGGGTCGGTGGTTCGAATCCACTCGCCCCGACCAACTTTCAGCCAATAAAGACAAGCACTTACGAGAACGGCTCGGCGAAACAGCGCCGGGCCGTTTCTTTTTGGTGGGGCAATAGTGGTGAAACGCCGGGGCCTTGTCCCTACCAGAAACTCCATCGGCATGTGAAGAGCTTCCGATGGCGTGCGAACAGCGTGCTGCTGAACACGCGGCTCCCAGAAGCCTGAGTGCGCGGTGCTGGCCATCTCTGGGACGGCCGCGGTCCGGTGTGGATACACCCTCGGCGGACGACGCCGAGTGGCGGCACGATGCCGGTGGCGTCTCAGGCCGCGCTCCGACGCCGGCGTGCTGCCGCGCCGCGAGCCTGATCCAGGCGACCCAGGAGATTGACTTCCCAGCCATGCGCTGGGGGCTGCTGACCGATAGCCGGCCAGCCGGTGTACAATTCCCCCTTCTGGCGCCCGCTCTCCAACGAAGAGAAACGGCGCCTGTCATCCTCATCACCAGGAGGCGTCATGGGTACGCGCGGCCGCGAAATCGTCGGGATGGACGTGAACCAGTTGCTCGACCTGCTCAATCGGGCGTACGCCAGCGAGTGGCTGGCCTACTACCAGTACTGGCTCGGCGCGAAGGTCATCAAGGGGCCGATGAAGGACGCGGTGGCGGCGGAGCTGAATCTCCATGCCGCCGAGGAACTGAATCACGCCGTGCTGCTGGCCGGGAGGATCGTACAGCTCGGCGGGACGCCGGGGCTGAGTCCGAAGGACTGGTTCACGCTGAGCCCCTGCAAGTACGAGGCGCCCGCCGACGCCTATGTCGGCGTGATCCTCGGGCAGAACATCGTGGGCGAGCAGTGCGCCATCTCCTCTTACAAGCAACTGATGGACACGACGAAGGACAAGGACATGGTCACGTACAACCTGGCGCTGACCATCCTGCAGCAGGAAGTGGAGCACGAGGAAGATCTGCAGAGCCTGGAAGAAGACCTGAAGCTGATGCTGCAGCCAACCAGTCGTTAGCCATGCGTATCTATCTGGCCTGCACGGTTCGGGGCAGTCGAGCGGGCGTCGTCGCCGCGCGGGTGATTGCCGAGCGGCTGCGCGCGCTCGGGCACGAGACCCTGACGTCACACCTGCTCGTGGACGACGTAGAGCGGGCAGAAGGGGCGGTCACCGAGGGAGAGGTGTACGAGCGCGACCGGCGCTGGCTGGACGAGTGCCACGCGCTTGTCGCGGAAGCGTCGGGATCGAGCTACGGCGTCGGGTTCGAGGTGGGGTACGTGACCGGCCGCGCCGCCGCGACAGGGCAGCGCGTGTTCGTGCTCTACGATGCGGCCCGACGCGACCAGGTGTCGCGACTCGTGTCAGGGTTCAGCACCGCGCACGGGGCGACCTGCGCGTACGAGTCGCTCGACCAGGTCGAAGCGTTCATCGACCGCCACTTCGGGCCGGCTGTGGAATCCGTGCCCTGAAGCCCCAGCATCTCACCCCGGCCACCCAGCCTCCTCACCTCATCCGCTTGTGGCCTCGGTCGCTCCGCGTTACGATGACTCCCTTGCCGAGCCTCTTTCTCTCCGGCCCGGCTTATCCGCATCCCGATGTGCCCCTGCGTCCGATGGAGGAGGCTGGCATGCGTTCCAGGTTCTCGTGGCTCGTCGTGGTCATCGCCTGCATGGTTCTCGCGTCAGGGTCGTGGACGAGGGTCGTCCGTGCTCGAAGCCAGGTGCCTGACGCGGGCTCTGGCGTCGTCGATCGCGCCTTCTTTGGCGCCCTGAAGTGGCGGAACATCGGGCCGAACCGCGGCGGCCGGTCGATTGCTGTGGCGGGTTCGCCGGCGCGACCGCTGGAGTACTACTTCGGCGCGACGGGCGGGGGCATCTGGAAGACGACCGATGGCGGAACCACCTGGCGGCCCGTCGCCGACGACTTCCTCCAGACATCCTCGGTCGGTGCGATCGCCGTCTCGGAATCTCATCCCGACATCGTCTATGCCGGGATGGGCGAGGTGGCGCTTCGGGGAAACGTGATCCAGGGCGATGGCCTCTACAAGTCGGCAGATGCAGGGAAAACCTGGAAGCGAATCGGCCTGTCGGACACTCAGAACGTTGCCAGAATCCGCATCCATCCCTCCAACCCTGACATTGTTTTCGTGGCGGCGCTGGGGCATACCTACGGGCCCAACGACCAACGGGGCGTGTTCCGCACGGTCGATGGCGGGGCGACGTGGAAGAAGGTGCTGTTCAGGACCAGCACGGCAGGCGCGGTAGACCTGGCCCTCGACCCGAAGAACCCCCTGGTCATGTTCGCGGCGCTTTGGGAGGTATCTCGCACACCTCACTCGCTCTCGAGCGGCGGAACGGGGAGCGGACTGTTCAAGTCTACCGACGGCGGCGACAGCTGGACGGAACTGACGCGAAACGCCGGGCTGCCAAAGGGGACGATCGGCAAGATCGGCGTCGCGGTCGCGGGCGCCGACTCCAACCGGGTCTACGCCATCGTCGAAGCAGAGGATGGTGGAATTTTCAGGTCCGAGGACGCGGGCGCCACCTGGACGAGGATCAACGACGAGCGACGGTTCCGTCAGCGCGCGTTCTACTACAGCCGAATCTACGCCGATCCGAAGGACCGCGAGCGCGTCTACGTGCTGAACACCGGCTTCTATCGCTCAGCTGATGCGGGCAAAACCTGGAAGGCTATCGGCGTTCCCCACGGGGACAATCACGACCTCTGGATTGCCGGGAACGACACCGCGCGCATGATCAATGGCAACGACGGGGGCGCGAACGTGTCGTTCAACGGGGGAGAGACGTGGACCGGGCAGCGCTACCCGACGGCGCAGATCTACCACGTCACGACGACCGCGCATGTGCCGTACCACGTCTGCGGCGCGCAGCAGGACAACAGCACCGCCTGCCTCCCGGTCACCAGCAGCGGCGACGACTTCTACGACATCGGCGGTGGCGAGAGCGGGTACGTCGCGGCGGACCCGCGAAACCCGGATGTCTTCTACGCCGGGAGCTACGGCGGTCTCCTCACTCGCTATGACCGGCGCACGGGGCAGATGCGGCAGATCAACGTGTGGCCCGAGAACCCGATGGGTCATTCCTCCAATGCCATGAAGGAACGGTTCCAGTGGACCTTCCCGATCGTGTTCGCGCCGACCGACCCGAAGGTCCTCTATGTCGGGTCGCAGCACCTGTGGCGCACGACCACGGAAGGGCGAAGCTGGGAACGCATCAGCCCGGACCTCACGCGAGCGGATCCTTCGACGCTCGGGCCGTCGGGCGGTCCGATCACCCTCGATCAGACAGGCGTCGAAACCTACGCGACCATCTTCACGATTGCCCCGTCCCCGAGAGATGGCGCGACGATCTGGACGGGAAGCGACGACGGCGTGATCCAGCTGACCAGGGATGGCGGAACCACGTGGGCGCGCGTGACACCGCCCGACTTGCCGGAGTTTGCCAGGATCAGCCTGATCGACGCATCTCCGCATTCCCCAGGCACAGCCTGCGTGGCTGCCAATCGCTACCAGCGCGATGACCGCTCGCCGTACTTCTACCGAACAGAAGACTACGGCAAGAGCTGGACGAAGATCGTGAAGGGGATTCCCGTGACTGATTTCGCGCGGGCGATTCGCGAGGATCCGAAGCGACCGGGCTTGCTCTATGCGGGGACCGAACACGGCTTCTACGTCTCGTTCGATGAGGGCGCCAACTGGCAGTCGCTCCGGCTGAACATGCCCGTAACCCCGGTCCACGACATCGCGGTGACCGAGACCGACGTCGTGGTCGCCACGCACGGCCGGTCCTTCTTCGTCCTCGATGATGTGGCGGTGCTCCGCCAACTGACGCCCCAGGCGGCCGCGGACGCCGTTCACCTGTTCACGCCGCAGGACGCGGTGCGTTCGGTGAGCCGCGGCGTGACGATCGACTACTACCTGAAGGAGGCGGCATCGAAGGTCACCGTCGAGGTGCTCGACGTCAGCGGACAGCTGGTCAGGGCGTTCACCGGAACACCCGAAGCGACTGCCGGGAAGGAGAAGAGGGAAGAGCCGGCGGCGGAAGAGGAGGCGCCGCGAGGCGCCGACCCCACGGTGACGGCGAAGGTCGGGATGAACCGCTTCGTCTGGGATATGCGCCATCCGGGTCCCACGGCCATCCCGAAGATGATCCTCTGGGCGGCGGGCACTCGTGGCCCCAAGGCAGTGCCGGGGCGTTACCAGGTGCGGTTGACCGTCACCCCGGTCGCCGCATCGGCGGCCGCGCCGATCGTCTTGACCGCACCGTTCGGGATTCGCAAGCACCCGTGGCTGACGTCGGTGCCCGACGCCGATATCCAGGAGCAGTTCTCGCTGGCCATGCAGGTCCGCGATCGAGTGAGCGCGGCCAACGAAGCCGTGATCCGCATTCGCGCACTGAAGGACCAGCTGAAAGACCGGGTGTCGGGCTCGAAACCGGGCAAGCTGGGTCCCGCGGCTGACGCGTTGTCGTCGAAGCTGACGGCCATCGAAGGCGAGATCTACCAGTATCGGAACATGAGCAGCCAGGACCCGCTCAACTATCCAATCAAGTTGAACAACAAGCTCGCGGCGCTGCTTGGCGTCATCGAGAGTGCTGACGGAAAGCCCACTGAGCAGAGCGTCGCGGCCTTCAAGAACCTGGCGGCACGGCTGGACGCGGAACTCGAGAAGCTCGAGGCTGTCCAACTGGCCGACCTGACCGCGTTCAACAGGCTGGCCGCGGCGGCGAAGGTCCAGCCCGTCAAGTAGAGGAGTGCCGCGTGTTCGTGCTGACAGCGCCTCGGCGCCTTGGGTATAATCCGCCGTTCGTGGGTGCACGGCGGAAATCGGGCGGATCATGATCATCGCGCGCAGGCTGCTCGTATCCGGACGGGTGCAAGGCGTCGGGTTCCGGTGGTTCGCCATCGAGATCGCCTCGCTCGAAAACGTCACCGGCTGGGTCGGGAACCTGCCCGACGGTTCCGTCGAAATTCTCGCTGAGGGGGATGCCGAAGCTGTGGAACGCTTCGAACGCGCCGTGCGACGCGGCCCGAGCCGGGCGCGCGTGGACGATGTCACCACGGAACTCATGGCGCCGACCGGCCGATTTGTCTCGTTCACCGCGCGCCACTGACCAGGACACTTGCTGATGGACACACTCAAGTCGCGTATCCGTTTGATCCCTGACTTCCCGAACGTCGGCATCCTCTTCTACGACATCACCACGCTGCTGCGTGACCCGGTCGGCTTCAAGACCGCCCTCGACGGGATGTCCACGCCGTACCAGGGGCAGGGCATCTCCCTCGTGATCGGAATCGAGAGCCGCGGCTTCATCCTTGGCGCGGCGGTGGCGGACCGGCTTGGTGTTGGGTTCTGCCCGATTCGCAAGCCCGGCAAGCTCCCCGCCAAGACGATCAAGGAGGCCTTCCACCTCGAGTACGGGAGCGATGCGATCGAGATCCACGCCGACGCGATCGAGCCTGGGCAGCGCGTGCTGATCGTGGATGACGTGCTGGCGACCGGCGGCACGGCGAGCGCGGCCACGCGGCTCGTGAAGCGATTGGGCGGCGAGTTGCACGGCCTCGCGTTCCTCATCGAGCTGGTCGGCTTGAACGGCCGGCAGCACCTGGAAGGGGAGCAGATCTTCTCGCTCCTCAAGTACTAGGCCGGAAGGCCGCGACGAACGTGCCGCGTCGTCTGTCAGCGGGACTTGTGCGGACAGGTGTTGATGCCGAGCAGGGTATAGAGGGGGCAGTTGCCCACCAAGCCAGTCAACAGCGGCACGACGCCCACCAGGCCCCACAGTGACTTCGGCCCCACGAACACGAGGCTCAGAAGAGCCACACCGACGATCACCCTGAGGGTGCGGTCCACCGCGCCCTCGTTGGTTGCGAAGAGGCTGGCCATGTCGGTTCTCCTTGATTGCCGGGGGCGCTCTTGCCACCGCCACCATAGAGATTCAGATCCAGGCAGATAGGATTCAGCTGTCAGCGCCAGTCTTTCCGGGCACCGGCCCGGACCCAGCACGCCGGCGGGAGGCAGAGAGGCCGTAGGTTGCCTGCCTTGACCGGCCGCTTTACATTAATGGAGACTTGTAAAGGAGCGTGCGCCCATGCCTGAAGTGACCATGTCGAGCAAGAACCAGATCGTCGTTCCACGGGAGGCCCGGGAGGCGCTGCGCATCAAGCCGGGGATGAAGCTGGAGGTGCTGGTCCAGGGTGAGACCCTGGTACTCCTCCGCGTGCCTCGCAATCCGGTTAAGGCACTGGCAGGGTCGATGCGCGGTACGTACCCGTCGGACTACCTCTCGCGCGAACGGGGCAGTTGGTGACGTCGCCTGAGCGCTTGGCCGAGTTCCTCGCAAGGCACCGGCGGATAGGCATTGACACTGCTCCGCTGATCTACCATCGCGAGTGGATGCCACTCACGCTGAGCATCGCGGACCGGGCCGCGCAACTTCGTGCCGAATACCGTCTGCGCACCCCTGACGCCATTCAGGTCGCCACGGCGATCGCCGGTGAGGCGACCGGGCTTGTGACGAACGACTTCGGCATGAGGCGGGTTGAAGGGATTGAAGTCCTCGTCCTCGACGCCGTCGTCGGGGGCGGCCCCTCCTGACGCGCCGGGACGTGGCGCCTGCCTGTGCGCGCCAGGACGACGGCGGCGGGATGTGGAGGCCCGTGCCTGCAGCATATCCAGAGCGGGTCTTTCCCCCTGTGGTAGGATTCAACGCGTGAGGTACGTGGACAGTTCCGTCCCGCGCGCCGCGTTCATCGCGGTCGACCTCGCGTGCCGGCGTGCATCCCCGGTGCATCCCCGGAAACATCAGGTGCGGCGGCGGTTTTTCGGTAGTGACTGTATCTTACCGTATCTCATAGAGTTAGCCTTATGCGCCCGTAGCTCAGCAGGATAGAGCATCGGTTTCCTAAACCGGAGGTCGCGCGTTCGAGTCGCGCCGGGCGCACCACTTAAGACCAATAAATACAGCTAGATACAGCAACGGCCCGGCAATCGATGTCGGGCCGTTCGTGTCTGGGGGTGCAATAGCGGTGTAGCGCGCGGGCTGGCCTGTCTGAGAGTGTCGGTGGTGCTGCTGGTGGTGCAGTGGGCGCCCGACGGATTCCCGCCGCAGCGCCTCCCGGGTGGTCAGCCGGTCCGTTTCAGTACCGGTCGGGACCGTCGCCGCTCTGGTCTTGGTCGCCACGATCGACCTGGCCCGCGTCGCCGTCGGCGTCCACGTCAGCCGCTGTCCGCGCGTAGCGCCCCGGCTGGTAGCTGACTTCCGTCAAGCCCTGCTCGTCCGTGTCCATCCGCTGCTTTCTGCGCTGCCAAGTGGTCGGGGCGTCGATCGGGACGTGGGTGGACTCGCGGATCGGTGGCTGTCCCGGCCCGCGCGGCACGAGATGGCGCTCGCGAGCGCATCCCTCCCAATGAGCGCGATGAATCCCTGGGCCTTCAGCGCGGCACCGAAGGCCCGGCGCGCCTGAAAGGCCAATGGCAAACCCACGATCTGGATCTGGACCGGGTAAACCGGACAGTCGACCTGATCATGCGTCGCCGACGTCATCTTCGCCATGTCGATCACGGGCAGCCCTATCGCCTTCGCCGCCTCGAGGTCGACACACGTATTCGACGCGCCGGTGTCGATCAAGACGGCCCCGGTCATCGGCAAACTGCATGCCCGTAAATTTCACGCGGGCCTCGATCTTGGCCCTTGGCGGCTCTGGCGCCTTGGCTGCCACGGCCGCGGGCGCGGGACCTGGTTCACTCGCCGCATTCGTCTTCGACGACGGGAGCATGACCATCGGCATGACCTCCATGGCCATGATGGCTACCACGATGAACAAGGCAATTCCTC
>JADGOB010000082.1 GCA_017883185.1 Acidobacteriota bacterium | reverse complement strand
GGGCTGAAGGTCAATCACCTGAAGCTGGTGATGGGCACGTCGATGGGCGGCATGCAGACCTGGATGTGGGGCGAGACCTACCCGGAGTTCATGGACGGCCTCGTGCCGCTCGCGAGCGTCCCCACGCAGATCGCCGGTCGCAACCGGATGTGGCGCCGGATGTTGATGGACAGCATCCGGAACGACCCGGCGTGGAACGGTGGCGACTACACGAAGCAGCCGCCGGGCCTCGAAGGCGCCGTCCGGATCCTCGCGCTGATGGCGGGTTCCACCGTGCAGGCGCAGAAGGACGCGCCGACCCGCGACGGCGCCGACGCGCTGGTCGTGCAGCAGATGCGGTCGCGTTCCACCGGCGTGGACGCCAACGACATGCTGTACCAGTTCGACGCCTCGCGCGAATACGATCCGTCCACCTCGCTCGACCGAATCACGGCCCCGCTGCTCGCGATCAACTCCGCGGATGACCTGATCAACCCGCCGGAGCTCGGCCTCATGGAGAAGCTGATGCCCCGCGTCGCGCGCGGCCGCTACGTGCTGCTGCCCATCACGTCGGACACGCGAGGCCACGGCACGCACTCCTGGCCCGTCATCTGGCAGGGGTTCTTCAGGGAGTGGCTGGCCGGTGTGAAGGAGCGGTAACCCCACCCGCAAGAAACCACGGAGAACACCAGGGTCGCAAGGATCGACAAGTCGCCAGTGACGAAGGCGTCGGCCGGACGCAGCCCTGCGCCGTCATCATCAGATAGGCCTGGAGGGTCCGAAAAGTGTCAGGGGCCGATCATCCCGACACACCCGCGCCGTGGCGCTGCACCTTCCATGGCGGCAGCAGCCTGATGAGCACGGCGAGGATGACGAACGGCAGGATGAGCAGCAGGATCGCGGGCAGCAGTCCCTCGCGGGTCGCGAAATTCATTTTATAGCTGGTGTACCCCAGGAAGCTCTTCGAGAACAGCTGGCCACCAATCACCACGTTCCACCGCATCGCGAAGACCCCGATCAGCGTGAGGACGCCGGCCATCGCGTAGATCCTGCGCCGGGCCTTTTCGGACAGCTGCACCAGCTGAACCAGGCCGAGCATCCCCAGCGGGACGATCGTGCCCGCCAGGATCTGCACGAGCACCTGCGAGGTGTAGAGACGGGTGTGCACCATGAAGTCGAGTGCGCGGAACGACTCGTCCGCCTCGTAGATGCGGTGAATCAGGTCGAGCATCTCGAGCGAGAAATCGATCATGAACGCGTAGAACAGGTACCGCGCCACGGTATCGAGGCAGCCCATGTCGAACGCGCGCTCCCGCCACCACGCCGTGACCATGTAGACCAGCATCACCGCGGCAATGCCCGACACGATCGCTGAAAAGAGGAAGACGATGGGCATCAGCGGCGTGGACCACCACGGGTTGGCCTTGACCGACCCGAAGATGAACCCGACGTAGCCGTGCAGCAGGAACGCGGACGGGATCCCGACGACCGTGAGCGCGCGCCCGATTCGGTCGTCGAGCGCGAGCGACGCCGGGCTGATGTTGTCCGACCAGAGCGCCATCGCGCCGTAGAGCCATCGTGTCGGCCCGCTCGACTCGCGCCACATCAGCACGATGTCCTTCCGGTAGTCCAGCCAAATCTCCAGCACGAGGACGACCATCAGGTACCACAGGTAGACGAACCCGAACATCGCCATCGCCGACTCGGTGTGCGGCGTCAGGTACATCTCGAGCGACCGCTCCGGATGCCCCAGGTGCAGCTGCAGCGGCAGCGGCGCCACCAGCAGGAACGCGAGCGCGGTGAGCAGTGCCAGCCGGTAGGTGGGCTTGACCGCCTCCACGTTGAAGACCCGTTCCAGCGACGCGAGGATGAAGGCGCCCGCGACCAGACCGGTGGTGAACGGGTAGAGCACGATGAGGATGCCCCACTGGAGCTCGACCTCGTTCGGGTACATGAACCCCTGGACCGACTGCAGCACGCTCTCCATCGGATGTCCTCCGCCTGCTGGCCTACCGCACCGAGCCGTCGAGACCGTTGTAGTACACCTTCGCGCCGGTCGCCATCTGCGGCTTCAGGACGAGCACGTGGTGTTCGCGCAGGAACTCGTGGATCGGATCCTTCGGGTTCTTCAGGTCGCCCAACTGCCGGGCGCCCGTCGGGCACGTCTCGCAGCACGCGGTCGTCAGCCCCTTCGTGATGCGGTGGTAGCAGAGCGTGCACTTGTCCACCGTCTCGGTGCGCGGGTCGATGAACCGGCAGCCGTAGGGACACGCCTGCACGCAGTAGCGACACCCCAGGCAGTACGTCTTGTCGACCAGCACGACGCCATCAGGACTGACGAAGGTCGCGCCGACCGGACAGACCTGGACGCAGGGCGACTGGTGACAGTGATTGCACAGTTTCGGGACGTAGAAGTGCTTCACCTTCTCGTCCACCTTGTCCTTCACGGGGAATCCGTCGTAGCCGCCGTTGGGCGAGTCGACGGTCGGGTGCTCCAGGTCGTCGGGTGTCACCTGATACCGCTCCACCCACGTCCGGAAGAACAGCGGCTCCCTGGGCACATCGTTCTCTTCCTTGCAGGCCCGGACGCAGCTACCGCACCCGATGCAGACGTCGATGTCGATCACCATGCCCCACCAGTGATCCGACATCTTGTAGTTCTCGGCGGTTTCCGGGCGACCCGCCACGATCGCCTCCCACGCCACCGAGGCCGACGCGGACAGCACCAGCAGCTTGCCGGTCTTCTGGAGAAACGCTCGTCGGTCTGGGTTCATGGCCGCTCCCGGTTCAGGAAATCTTGGGCGCGTGCGGCTTGTGGCACGCCGTGCACGGACCGCTGTCGCTGTGATCGGCCACCTTGACCTGGGGGAACCCCTTCGGCTTCCAGGGATTGGTCTCGTGACACCTCACGCACAGGACTCGCCCATCCGGACGCGTCGGTTTGACCTCGGTCGGCGCCTGCGCGTGCTTGATCAGCGGGCCGTGGCAGGCTTCGCATCCAATTCGCGCGTGACGGCTGCCCTGTCGCGCCTCGACGATATCCGTGTGGCAGCCCTCGCACGCGGCCCGGCCTGCGTAGTGCAGCGGCCGTGCGCCGGCGTCATCGAGCGCGCCGGCCCGGTAGTGACCGTAGAGCCCGAATCCGGCCGGCACCATCAACCATCGAAATACGAGGAAAGCCGTGATACCGAAGGCGAACAGCCCCGCCATCCGCGCGAGGTGTCCCTTGTCTTTGAGCCAACCGCTCATCGGGCGCTCCTTGGCCGATGCCCTGGAGAAACGCTGCACGCTCCGACAATTCACGGCACCGGTGGCACTGGCGGATAACTAGTCCTATCTCGGGTATCCCACCGACACAAGCAATCGACCTGCCAAGCCCGCCTGACTTTCGGTTCGCACGAGTTTCCGGCCGTTCTGTGGTCGGCTCCGATTGCCGCTCACGCAATCGTCCGGGCACCTGCCGGAAATCCGGCACGGTCAGCCGCCCTGTTCCGGGCGAGCTCTCCCATTAAACCGCTTGACTCGCGTGTGCCGCTCGCGGTATTCAAACGGCATTCATCCCGTCGACAACGCAATCGTCCGCCTCAGCCGCCGGCCCGCCGTCATCGGGGGTCAGGTCTTGAATCATCACTTTTTTCATGATCTGACCCCGTAGGAGATTCAATGAGCCTGTGGGGTATCAGCGTGTTGTCCAAGGGATCCCGCGCGAGTCTGCTGCTTGTCGTTTCCATCGTCATCGTGGCGTTCGGTTCGGCCGCTCACGCCCGGCAGCGTCCAGGGCGGGCCGGAGAACTGACGTCTGCCGAGGAATGTGGCCGTTGTCATCAGGACATTCATCGCTACTGGAAAGCCTCCCGGCACGCGCAGTCGTCCGACAGTCCACGGTTCCAGCAAGCGTTCCTCAAGGCGAAGGCGGACGCGGGCGCCGACCCGGGCTGCCTGACCTGCCATGCACCGGCCGCCGTCTACATGCGCGACACGAAGTGGGAGAAGAAGACGAGTTGGGAAGGCGTGACGTGCGACTTCTGCCACTCGGTCCGCTCGATCAGGGCCGGCGCGGATCGTCCGTTCGTCATCGAGGCCGGGATGATCAAGACGGGGCCGCTCAAGGGTGCCAGGCCCACGGAGCATGGTGCCGCGTTTTCCGAGGTCTATACCTCGTCGACGTTGTGCGCCCCCTGTCACCAGTTCACCAACGACAAGAAGTACGACGTGCTGACCACGTTCGCCGAGTGGCAGGCGAGCAGCTATCCCGCACAGAACATGACCTGCCAGACGTGTCACATGCGCCCGACGACCGGCAATATTGTCGATCCCAAGGTCGCGCGATCGGCGACCTCGAGCATCAATGTCCACGAGATGCCTGGCGGCCACTCCATCTCGGAGTTGAACCGCGCCCTCCTGGCGCAGATTACCGCGGAGCGGAAGGGCGACGCGATCGACGTGACGGTGACCGTCGTCAACCGCGGCGCCGGACACAAGGTCCCGACCGGCTCACCACTCAGGGCAATCGTGATGGTCGTGGAGGCCGACAATGCGGTCGGCGCCCGTCAGATCGCCACCCGCACGTTCGGCCGCGTGGTCGTCGACGGAGCGGGTCAGGAGTTGCAGGACGAGGCGGGCGTGTTCCAGCGGGCGGCGAAGACGGTAAGCGACAACCGGCTTGCGCCGGGAGAACGGAAAGTCGAGCGCTTCTCGTTCCCGATGCCGCGAACGGCGCCCGTGCGGGCTCTGGTCCGGTTCTACTACCGATATGCGCCGGAGGCGAGCGCGCGCCCCGACCCGGGCACTCCCTTCCTCTCGGTCAGCGCCTGGGTCAACGCCGGCCAATAGCCTCCCGTGGGGTCAGGTCGCGAAAATAGTGATGGTTCAAGACCTGACCCCACGTATCATGCCCACTGTCATGCACTCCTCCTTCAACTGAGAAAGGGTTCACCGATGACACCAAGACTGCGCGCACGTTGGCTCGCGGCCATCGCGTTGTGCCTCTGCGTTCTGTGGGTTGGCGCCAGCGCCCAGGCGCCGCAGAGACGCCCGCCTGTTGTCCAGCCGACGCAGGCCACGCCACCCGCCCAGGCGGCTCCGGCCGTCCAGGCGGTCCCCTCACTGCCTCCGCCCGTCAACCAGTCGGACGACCCGTTGCTGAAACCATTCCGCTTCCGCTCGATCGGCCCGGCGAGCATGGGTGGCCGCATCGACGACTTCGCCGTGGTGGACAGTGATCCGTCCATCATGTACGTCGGCTTTGCCACGGGCGGCGTCTGGAAGACGACGAACAACGGCACGACCTGGACGCCGATCTTCGACACCTACTCGGTCTGCTCGGTCGGCGCGCTGGCCGTGGACCAGAAAAACCCGAGTGTCGTGTGGGTTGGCAGCGGCGAGGCGAACAACCGCCAGAGTTCCTCGTTCGGTGACGGCATCTACAAGTCCACCGACGGCGGCAAGACATTCACCAACATGGGGCTGAAGGAGACGCAGTCGATTGCGCGCGTGCTCATCGACCCGAAGGACTCGAACATCGTCTACGCCGCGGCGATGGGCCACCTGTTCGGGCCGAATCCCGAGCGGGGGATCTACAAGACGATCGACGGCGGCAAGACGTGGAACGCGATCAAGACGATCGACGCCGACACCGGGTTCACCGACATCGTGTTCGACCCGGTGGATTCGAAGACGCTCTACGCGGCGTCCTACCAGCGGCGGCGCGCGCCGTGGGGATTCAACGGCGGCGGCCCGGGCAGCGGGCTCTGGAAGAGCACCGACGCCGGCAAGACGTGGACCCGCGTGACGGGGAACGGCTTCCCCGAGGGGCTGCTGGGCCGGATTGGCCTCGCCGTCGCGCGTTCGAAGCCGAACGTGATCTACGCCCAGATCGAAGTGGGCGCGAGCGCCGGCACGGGCGGCAACGTCACGGCCGACGGCAAGGAACCGCAGCCCGGCGCGGCCCAGTTGGGTGGCGGCGGCCAGCGCGGAGGCCTGCAGCCCGGCCAGCCTGCGCCTCCTCTGGATCCGAAGAAGAGCGGCGTGTGGCGGTCGGACGACAAGGGCAAGACGTGGAAGTTGACGAGCAACAACAACAACCGGCCCATGTACTACAGCCAGATCCATGTCGACCCGACCAACGATCAGATCGTCTACACGATGGGCGCTCCATTCCACAAGTCGGTGGACGGCGGCAAGACGTTCAGGGTCGTCCCCGGGATCGCGCACAGTGATCATCACGCGATGTGGATCGACCCGAAGAACCCGAAGCACCTGGTGCTCGGCAACGACGGCGGCCTCGACATCAGCTACGACCAGGGCGAGACCTGGGAGTTCGCCAACACGATGGCCGTCGGCCAGTTCTACGCGGTGAGCGCCGACATGCGGAAGCCGTACTACGTGTACGGCGGCCTGCAGGACAACGGCACGTGGGGCGGGCCGAGCGCGACGCGCAGCAACCAGGGGATCATCAACGCCGAGTGGTTCCGCGTCGGTGGCGGCGACGGGTTCTACACGCAGGTCGATCCCACCGACTCCAACACGATCTACGTGGAGTCGCAGGACGGCGCCGTCCAGCGCCTCGACCTGCGCACGGGCCGCTCGACGAGCATCAAGCCGCGGGCGGCGTCGAGGCCCCGCCAGCCTGCGCAGGGACAGGGCGCGGCCGGCGCCCCGGACCAGATGGCGGCGCCCGCCGCGCAGTTCGGCCTCAACCCGCAGCAGCGCGCCAACATCGTGCCCGTGCCTCCCGAGGGCGAGCAGTACCGCTTCTTCTGGAACACGCCCATTCTCCTGTCTCCGCACAACCCGCGCACGATCTACCTTGGCGCCAACCAACTGTTCCGGTCGTTCGATCGCGGCGAGACGTACGTCGGTTCGCCCGACCTCACGAAGAGCATCAGCCGGTTCGTCCGGCCGATCATGGGCGTGCCCGGCGACGCGCCGATGGCCTCGAAGCACGACGGCGCGGGCGCGTTCAGCAGCATCGTGACGATCAGCGAATCGTCGGTCATCCCCGGCATCATCTGGGTTGGCACGAACGACGGCAACGTGCAGGTGACGCGCGACGGCGGCGTCACGTGGAAGAACGTGGTGGACACCGTCCCCGGCGTGCCGAAGGAGACCCACGTGTCGCGCGTCGAAGCGTCGCACTTCGACGCCGGCACGTGCTACGTGTCGTTCGACGGCCACCGGACGGACGACCACAAGCCCTACGTCTTCGTCACCCGGGACTTCGGCGCCACGTGGAAGGCGCTCGCGAACAACCTGCCGGCGGTCGGCAACGTGAATGTCATCAAGGAAGACCCGAAGAACCGGAACCTGCTCTACCTGGGCACCGAGTACGGCTTCTACATCTCGCTGAACGGCGGGGCGGAGTGGAAGCGGTTCATGAATGGCATGCCGGCGGTTCGCATCGACGACGTGATGGTCCATCCGCGCGACAACGACCTGATCGTCGCGACGCACGGCCGAAGCATCTACATCTTGGACGACATCACCGCGCTGCAGCAGATGACCGACACCGTGCTGAAGTCGGACGTGCAGTTGTTCGACGTGCGTCCCGGCACGGCGTGGATGCAGGACATCACACTGTCGCGGTCGATCGGCGGTTCGAAGAACTTCGCCGGCGAGAACCCGCCCGCTGGTGTCGCGATCAGCTACTACCTCAAGTCGGCCGCCTCGGGCGACGTGAAGCTCACGATTACCGATTACAGCGGCAAGGTGGTGCGGACGATCGACGGCCCGAAGGACGGGGGCCTCAACCGTGTGCGGTGGGACTTCCGCGGGAACCCGCCCACGCTGCCCGCTGGCGCCCAGGTGCGGGGCGGCGGTGGCGGCACGGGCGGCGGTGGCGGCACGGGCCGTGGCGGCTTCGGAGGGCCGGCCTCGGAGCCCGGGTCCTACCTGCTGAAGCTGTCGGTCGGCGGCAAGGACTACACAACGAGAATCCTGATCGAAGTCGACGAGTTCGGCACGTAGGCGCTGAAGATAGCGACCTCGGTGGTGCCGAGGCTTGTCGGGAAAGACGCGGTGGAAGGAAGAGGAGGACCGGCGTCCCCGCCGGTCCCGTCCTCCCTAGAACTTGAAGCCAACCCCGGCAGAAAAACGGAGTACATTGGTGCCCTGCGGGTCGGTGAAGATCCGGCAGTAGCGTCCACTGGCATCCACCAGCAGCCGGCCGAACGGCACGCGAACGCCGCCGCCGATGGTAAACAGCACCTTGTTGGCCTGGCCGTACAGGTCGCTGCCGAGCTGGACGCCGAGAGAGGGCAGCGAACCGGTCACGTCCGCGCCGTCGAGGGCAAAGCTCGCCTGCTTGTCAACATTCGCGACGCCGACCGTCATGGCCACGTACGGCTCGAAGTTCTCGAACATCGGGAAGAGATAACGCGCGCCGACCGCGCCGTAGTTCGCCGGGGTTTTCACGCTCCAGGTTGCGGAACCTTTCCCCAGCGTTCCGAGCCATGGGCCAATGACCGCCGTAGCCGCGTCGGTGCCGCTCGTGGTGACATCGGTCATGCGTCCGAGCTCGGCGAAGATCTCGAAGACCTCTCCGATCTTCATGCCGCCCTCGACGGCAAAGGCGCTGCTCGTCCTGTTGCCGAACGTGACGCCGATCGTGGCGGCAACGTACCCCCGCGACTCGTCGTACGGCTGGTACGCCGGTGCTGCCTGCGTGGCCGGCGTCGCCTGCGCCCACGCACTACCCGCCACTCCCAGCAGCACGATCGCAATCAATAACCGCTTCATCCACTCCTCCTCATGGCCGCGTGCTCTGACACGACAATAGCGACCGCTCATCATACGGCGGATGACGTAACCCTGTCATGCCCCGCCGGGCGAGGCGAGCCATTCGTCAGCCCAGCCCATAACCCGACCGAGCCGGAACCAAAGAGGCTCGGCCGGGTTACCAGGGACGAAGTTCAGACGGACGGCGCAGCGGCCCTCGCTTCTGTGCCCCGGTCGCGGACCAGAATGACGATCGACCGCGAGCCGACGACGTAGTCGGCAGACTCGAGCACCAGCGCCTCGTCCTCCGCGAGGAAGTCGTGCGGCGAGGGCCGGCTCGTGTCCACCACGCGCCTCCAGTCCATCGCCTGGCCTTCCTGGACGGTGAAGGCGAGATCCTCCGGGCCGGCGTTCAACATCACGTAGAGGTCGCGGTCGGCCTGGGAGGCGCCGTGGAGGCAGTAGGCCACCGCGTGGGACTCTTCGCTCCAGTCCACCGACGGCCCTGCCCCGAACCACTGGACATCTTCCCGCCAGAACCTGCTGCGGCCAATCGACGGGTGCGCCTTGCGGAAGGCGATCATCCTCTTGAAGAACCTGTGGATGTCGTGGTTCCGCTCGAACAGGTCCCAGTTGAGCCAGGTCGTTTCGTTGTCCTGGTTGAAGGGGTTGTTGTTCCCGCCCTGTGTCTGCAGGAACTCGTCGCCGGCGCAGAACATCGGCGTCCCGTTCGAGAGGAAGATGATCGCACAGAAGTTCTTCACCTGCCGGCGTCGGAGCCACAGGACCTCGGTTGGGGCGCCCGCGTCACCCTCCCACCCGCAGTTCCAGCTGATGTTGTCATCGCTGCCGTCGGCGTTGTTCTCGCCGTTCGCCAGGTTGTGCTTCTGGTGGTACGACACCAGGTCGTAGAGGCAGAATCCATCGTGGGCGGTCACGAGGTTCACGCTCTGAAAGGCGTGATAGGCGTCCAGCAGTTCATCCGGGAACTGATCGGAACTGCCGTAGAGGCGGGTCATCAGGTTGCCCACCGTGTTCCGGTCGCCACGCACGAAGGCGCGGATCTCGTCGCGAAACCGGTCGTTCCACTGGTACCACTCGACGCCAGGAAACTGGCGACCGAGTTGGTAGCTCTGGAGGTCCCACGCCTCGGCGATCAGTCTCAGGTTCTTGAAGTCAGGGTCGGCGTCGATCGCCGAGACGATCGGAGGATCGTCGAGGTCGATCGAGCCATCGGTGCGACGCGTGAAGATCGAGGCCAGGTCGAAGCGGAACCCGTCCACGCGCATCTCCCTGGCCCAGAACCGCATGCTGTCGACCACCATCTTCCGCACGGCCCTGTTGGCCGTGTGCAGCACGTTGCCCGTCCCCGAGTCGTTGCGGTACAGGCTGCGGTCCTCGTCCAGCAGGTAGTAGGTGCAGTTGTCGATCCCGCGATAGGAATAGGTAGGCCCGATCTCGTCCGCCTCCACGGTGTGGTTGTAGACGACGTCGAGGATGACTTCGATCCCGGCTTCGTGCAGTGCGCGGATCATCTGCTGCATCTCAGCGATCGCGCCTTCCGGCGTGTCCGCGGCGGCGTACTGCGCATGCGGCGCAAAAAAACTCAGCGGCATGTAACCCCAGTAGTTCCGCTCCTGGGGATCGCGCTGGAAGACCGGGAGCAGTTCGACGACCGTGACGCCCAGGTCCACGAGATACGGGATCTTGTCGATGACGCCCGCGAACGTGCCGCGGCGCTCGGCCGCGACGCCGGAGTTCTCGCGCCGCGTGAAACCGCGCACGTGCATCTCGTAGACCACCGTGTCCCACGAATGTTGCGGCCGGCATCCGGCCTCCCGCCCACCCGCCCAGCGGCTGGCCTCGAGGACCCCCAGCGGGGCGCGACCGGCGTTGGGCCCGCGCCGCTTGGCGGCCTCGCGGTCGAATGCCGGCGGGAAGAACACCGCCCGGGCATACGGATCGAGCAGGACCTTGGCCGGCTCGAAGCGAAGCCCCGCGGCCGGGTCGTATGGCCCGTCAACCGAGTAGGCGTAGTAGCACGCGCCCGGAATCGTGTCTTCTCGAATCCAGCAGTGCCAGACGCGGCCCGACTTGTTCGTCAGGTGATTGAGCGGAAAGCGGTAGAGCGGTTCGCGGAATTCCTCGGCGCCGTAGATCAGCAGCGTCAAGCCGGTGGCGTGCTTGGAGTAGAGCGCGAAGTTCCAGGCGCGCCCCTTCTCATTCCAGCTGGCGCCGAGAGGCGACGGAAGACCTTCCGATTGCGCCCAGGACACGGGCAGGCAGTCAGGTGCTCTCATTGCGGGTGCTCTGCTCCGGGGATCGAACGGCAGGTCCAGCGACCCGCCTGGCCACACAGTCTACACACGGCACGCCCCGAACACTAGACATCTTCCAGACATCTTCCAGAGCCGAGGTCGCCGCCCCCGGCTACTTCCGTAACACCTTCCCGAGCTCGCTCGAGATCACCTGCTGAATGCGGTCCTCGCCGAGGATGTTCTTGACGAAGGCCGAGAGCTCGGACTCGACCACCACGTGGTCGTCCATGACCTCCATCAGGCCGCGGACGGACGTGCCGAAGAATCCCTTGGCAGCCGTGAACGAGAAGTTCATCCGGTTGCCGTCCCAGTCCTTCTTCGCGTCCTTGATCGTGACGCCGCCGGGCGGTTCCTGGACCAGCCGCTCGAGAAACTGGTCGATCCGGCCGATCGCTTCCTGCTGACCGAGGGAGTGAGATTGCTCGATACGCATCGTGTTCGCCTCCGGAACTCCACGTGAATCACCGTCTTCGTACTGTAGCACCACGACGCGGCCCTGTCCTCCCGGACGCGCCTCCGCCTGGCCCGGAGGTCCCTGCTTGCAGCCGTCGGCCGGTTTGCGACACCATGCTTCAGGTGGCGGTCGAGCTCGACCGCCTTCGTACACCGGCCTGTGGGCCAGGGAGACAACGCGATGAAGGTGCTGGTGATCGGCGGGACCGGGACGGTGTGCGCAGCAGTGGTGAACGCGCTCCGCGCGGCCGGGCACGAGCCGAGGGTGATGACGCGTTCGATGGAGAAAGCGAAACAACTCCCTGACGGCACCGAGAGCGTGGTGGCTGATCTCGAGCATCCGTCCACCCTGTCCCCGGCGTTCCACGGCGTGGAAGGCGCCTTCCTGCTCGCGACGATCAGCCAGACCGAAACCACGCAGAGTCTCGCGGGGGTGGAAGCCGCCAGGGCCGCGTCGCTCGAGCGCCTGGTCTACCTGTCGGTGATCATGCCTCCCGGCTCCGAGAAGATTCCGCACTTCGCCTCGAAGGTCCCGGTCGAACAGGCGGTGCAGGCCTCCGGCATCCCGTGGACAATTCTCAGGCCGAACAACTTCTTTCAGAACGACCTGTGGCTGCGCGATGCGATCACCAACCACGGCGTGTACCCACAGCCCATCGGCAGCCGGGGCCTCAACCGGGTGGATGTACGCGACATCGCCGACGCGGCGGCCCATGCGTTCACGCAGGGTGTCGGCGGCATCGTGCCGCTGAACGGCCCGCGCGGCCTGACCGGCGACGACACGGCACGCGTCTACAGCGAGCAGCTTGGGCGAGCCGTCCGCTACGGCGGTGACGATCTCGACGCGTGGGCGCGGCAGGTGTCGACGATGTTCCCTCCCTGGATGGTGGGCGACCTCCGGGTCATGTACGACTATTTCATTCAGAACGGCGCCCACGCCAGCGGCCGCGACTTTGCCGCACAGGAAGCACTGCTCGGCCACGCGCCGCGGACCTTCGAGGCGTTCGTCGCCGAATTGGCGCCGGCCTGGAGGAAGTAAGCGGAAGACCGCGATTCTAGCTCTTCCCCAGCAGCTTCAGCAGCCCAATCGACATCGACGGCACGTAGGTGATCAGCAGCACACCGATCGCGAGGATGATCAGGAACGGCATCACGTGCCTGTAGAGTTGCGGCAGCGGCTTGTTGAACCTCGACGATGACAGGAAGAGATTGAGCCCGACGGGCGGGAACAGGAAACCCAGTTCGAGGTTCGCAAGGAAGATCACCCCGAGGTGAATCGGGTTGACCCCGAAGGCCGCGCCGATCGGCACGATGAGCGGCGCCAGAATGACGATGGCGGCGTAGATTTCCACCACGCTGCCCACCACCAGCAGGAACACGTTCAGCGCGAGCAGGAACATCGCCTGCGAATGGATGTGCAACTGTACCCACGCCAGGATCTGGTCCGGGATCTGCGCGTCCACCAGGTAGTTGGTCAGCCCCATGGCGATGCTGAGCAGGATGAGCACCGCGCCCATCAGCCCTGCCGCCTTGAGCAGCACGTTCGGCAGCGATTTGAAGATGTGCAGGTCGCGCATGATCAGGCACTCGACGATCACCGCGTACGCCAGCGCGGCTGCCGCCGTCTCGAGCATCGTCAGCCAGCCGCTCGCGAACAGCCCGATGACGACGAACGGCAGCCCGAGTTCCCACTTCGCGCGCCACGTGGAGACCGCCAGCTCCTTCCAGGTGAAGGCCTGCCGGCTGCGGCTGACGTGCCGGCCGACCGCGATGCCGTAGGCCGCGGTGAGCACGATCAGCAAGAGGCCCGGCAGAAACCCCGCGATGTAGAGCTGGTCCAGCGGCACGACCTGGTCGCGCGAGCTGGCGACGACCGAGTAGAGCACGACGGGAAGGCTTGGCGGGAACAGCAGGCCGAGCGAGCCCGACGCGGTGACGAGGCCCAGCGAGAAGCCCTCCGAGTAGCCGTCCTTCCTCAGGATCGGGTAGACCAGGCCGCCCAGCGCGATGATCGTGACGCCGGAACCGCCGGTGAACGTGGTGAAGAGCGCGCAGACCGCCGCCACCATGACGGCAATCCCCCCCGGCATCCATCCGAACAGCGAGCGGAAGAAGCGCACCAGCCGCTCGGCCGCCGCGCTCTCGGCGAGGACGTACCCGGCCGCGGTCAGTAGCGGGATGGCCGGCAGCGTGGGCGAGGCAATCAGGTCGTAGACCTTCCTGGTCACCGCCGACACGGGCGTACCTTCCGAGAAGAACAGGACCGCGGCCACTCCGCCCATCGCGACGAACACGGGTGCGCCGAACAGGGCAGCCGCCAGCACCACGAGTGCCAGCGGCCAAATGAAGGTGAGCGACTCCGACGGGATCAGCCCAATCGCAAACGCCGCGGGAATCGCCAGGAAGGCGACGCCCCGCCCCCACCACCGATCGGACGACTTCCAGACGAACACCAGGGCCATGAGCCCCAGCGAGATCGGCATGATGGCTTCCGACGCCCACTCGGGCACGCCGATCGGAAGCATCTTCGGCTCGGCGACGGCGCGGTGCACGCGCACGATGTCGTAGGCCCCCTTCCCGAGAATGGCGACGACGGCCGCCGAGACCGAGAAGCCGAAGAGCCGGGACAGCCTCCGCGCCAGCCCTTCACCGAAGAACTCCGAGGTGGAGAGGGTGAGATGCGTCCCCTGGGCGGCCGCGGCGAGGCCGCCCACGAACGCCAGCCAGAGCGTCAACTGCTTGACGTACTCGTCCTTGCCCGGGACGTGAATCCCGCCCAGGGGCCGGCCGATCGCGTCGATGAGCAGCAGGATGGTCGCCAGGGCGAGCGTCGCGGTGAGGACCGTCTGCTCCGTGCCTTTCAGCAACGTCCCGAGGAAACCCGTCTGGCCGTCGGCCGACGCTGGTGTCGTCTCGATCATGATGCCTGCTCGGCTACTTCTTCGGGGCGGCCGCCGCGTGCGACTTGCGGTACTCGTCGCGCGCCTTCATCGCCTGGTCGAAGGCGTCGACCGGCACGAAGTCTCCGCGGATCTTGCCGTAGGCGCTCTCGGCCGCCTTCCGCCAGAGCTCCTTCGTCTTGGCGTCCACCGGCACCACCGTCAGCCCGTTGCTCTTCATGGCGGCGATGTCCTTGTCGCCGTTCTGACGGATGTCGGCCTGCAGCTTGGCCCCCGCCTCCTTCATGGCCTGCAGCAGCGCCGGCTTGATGTCGGCCGGTACCTTCGCCCACGTGTCCTTCTGGATGACCGTGGCGCCCAGCAGGAGCGCCCACCGGAGGTCGGTCATGAACTTGGCCCTCTCGTAGTAGCGGCCGATCTGCGCGACCTGCGGAGAGAGCGTGCACGCTTGGAACAGCCCCGTAGACAGCCCCATGGGCAGGTCCGGGACGGCCGCCGGGCGCGGGTTGAAGCCGGCCGTCCTCCAGATCTCGAGCGACTTCGGGTCGCCGGCCCACTGGAACAGCTTGAGCTTCTTCAGGTCGTCCGGCGTCGTGACCGGGCTCGTGGTGAAGAACTGGATCCAGCCGGCGTCGGCCCAGTTGAGGACGACGAACCCCTTGGCCTCCATGGCCGACTCGAGGCGCGGGCGCATCTTGTCGAGGACGTAGTACACCTCCTCGTAGGAGTCGTAGGCCATCGGGATGCTGATCGCGTAGACCGACTTCTCGATCTCGGCGACGCCCACCGACGTCAGCACCGCGCCCTGCAGCTCGCCGAGGCGCATCGCCTGCACGACCTCGGGATCATCGCCTTTCGTCCCGCCGCCGTAGAAGATCACCTTCACACGGCCGTTCGAGATCTTGGCCCACTTGTCGGCGACTTCCTTCAACACCAGGAACCACGCGGAGTTGGTGGGCACGAGCGTGGCCATCTTGATGGTCAAGGGTTGCGCGCTCGCGGCCGCGGGAATCAGGCAGGTCGCGGCGACGAACACGAGCGCGGCCACCCACGCGGTGAACGACTGACGACGAACGTGAACTCTAGACATCATGATCCGGTTTCTCCACGACTCTCAGAACAACTCATCGACGCGCGACAGCAGCCACTTTGCCCGCCGCTGCGCCAGCACGTTGGCGAGCTTGTGCTCGGGCGCCGTCTTGCTCACGTCCACGGCGAGCGCCTCGTTCAGCAGTAGCTCGAACTCCTTCTTCTTCTGTTGGGCCACGAGCGCCGACTCGGCGTACGCCACCAGCGGCGACACGCGCTGCCCGGCCGACAACTGCTTCGCCCGCTCGAAGTGCTCCAGCGCCTTCTCCATCGATCCGCCAGCCGAGGCATGCCCCGACTCCCACGAGATGAAGAAGTCGTGGAGCGACCCTTTCTCCCACGTCTCGTCGAGCGCCAGGGCCCGGCGCATCATCTTCTCGATGGCCGTCTGGTTCACCGACAACTGCGAGTCGGTGACGTCGATGGCGAACGCCGCCGCCCAGGCGGCGCTGGTGTAATAGAGGAGCGGCACGTGCCTGGTCGCCAGCTTCGCCAGCGCGGCGTCCGGGTCCTTCCGGAGCCGCTCGCGAAACCCGGGAGCCTCGAGCTCGAAGGCGCGCATCCCGTAGCCCACGGCCCTCAGGAAGAGATTCTTGGCCCGCGCCCGCATCTCGGTCGCCTTCTGCAGGTCCTTCGCTTCGACGTAGTCGGCCTCCTGCTGGACGAACGCGTAGGAGTACTGCGTGAAGCCGCTGCAGGCGGCGAAGAGCAGCCTCCTGTGGTTCGGAGACCGCGCGAGCAACCCCTCGATCGTCTTGAGCCCGAAGGGGATGGCTGCCGCGACGAGTTCAGGGTCGTCGTCGCTGGCGAAGTTCGACCCGGAACCCGCCAGGGCGTTCCCGACTGTCTTCACCGCTATCGTCTTGAGGGAGCAGCCCGACAGGCTCGCGGCCAGCATGAACAGCAGGAGCGGACGAACGCAGCAGTGTGATGCCATAGTGACTCAAGAAGTGGGGGTTAGTTATTGTAGCCCATTCCGGCCGGCCTCTTCCCGATCGGCCCGGGTCTCCCCGAACGGCCATGAAGCAGTGGCGGCCGCGGTTACCGGGGGCTTCGGACCCGCGGCTCCCTACCGCGAGTAGAGCGCCCCGTTGAAGACCACGCGGAACGTGCCGAACGACTGGTCGCGCCACTGCGGTCGGAAACCGAGCAGCACGACATGCCCCTGGTCGAGTTCGACGTCGAGCGCCGCGGCCTTCCCGTGGAGGTATTTCTCGCCGATCAGGTAACCGGACAGCAACGGTGATCCACTCTCCTGGTACCGAGCCAGCACCGCGCCCTTGAAGCCGTCGAGCGTGTCGAACACAGGGCTCCCGTCCACGAACACCGCGGCTCGCTCTGGCATTCCGGCCATCAC
>JADGOB010000226.1 GCA_017883185.1 Acidobacteriota bacterium | reverse complement strand
AGCATGACCACCGACCCGCCGAAGCCGCCGCCGGTCAGGCGCGCGCCGTGGACCTCCGGCATCGCTCGCGCCAGGTCGACGACGAGGTCGATCTCGGCGATCGAGACTTCGTAGTCGTCACGCATCGAGTCGTGCGAGGCGTAGAACAGCTGGCCGAGCGCTTCCACGTCCCCCGACTCGAGGGCGCGCACGGCGGCCAGCACCCGCGCGTCCTCCGTCACCACGTGGCGCGCACGGCGCCCGAGCGGCTCGGGCAGTTCCATGACACGCGGCAGGTCCTGGACGTCGAGGTCGCGCAACTGCGCCACGCCGAGACGCCTGGCGGCCTCCTCGCACTCCGCGCGGCGTATCCGGTAGTCGCCCTTCGCGTGGTTGTGCGTCACACCCGAGTTGAGGACGATCAACTCGGCCGACGACGGGAGCGGCACCACGGTCCAGTCGAGCGAGCGCGTGTCGAGGAACAGCGCCTGACCGTCGCCGGCGAGCGTGCACGCCATCTGGTCCATCACGCCGACCGGCGCGCCGACAAACTCGTTTTCGGCCCGCTGGCCGAGCAGCGCCATCTGCACATCCTCGAGCGGCAGGGTAAAGGCGTCGCGGAACGCCCGCAACAGCGCGATCTCCAGCGCCGCGCTCGACGAGAGCCCGCTGCCGAGCGGCACCGTGGATTCGATCCGGATGTCGGCGCCACCCAGGCTGAAGCCCGCCTTCGTCAGCACCCACGTGATCCCCTGCAGGTAGTCGGTCCACCGCCCTCGGCGCGACTCGGTGCCGACGATGTACTCGAAGGGGACCGGCTTGCCGGCGTTGACGCTGAGGGCCCGCACGCGACCGCCGCTGCGCTGTGCCAGCTCGACGACTGTCCGTTGCGGGATGACGGTCGGAAGCACGTAGCCGCCGTTGTAGTCGGTGTGCTCGCCGATCAGGTTGACGCGGCCTGGCGCCGACGCGCGGACGAGGGGATTTGTGCCGAACAGCTGCTGGAACGTCATGAGAGCGTCACCTCGATTGCCTGCAACTCCTGGGCTTTGTCCTCGAGCAGGCCCCGGCGGTGAGCCGCGAGGTAGTCGGCCTGCTGCCGAAGCTCACGGGCGGGAATGGGAGGGACGAACGGGTAGGCGTAGATCTGTCCGTGCGGGTGGCCGAGCGTGACGCCCACGTCACGTCGCCCGCCCAGGCATCGTGTGCGTAGAGGATCAGCTGACGCCCATCAGGCTTGGTGAGTACGCGCTTGTCCATGAACGTGGTGCCGCTTCGGATCCTCGAGGCGGAGGGTCCGCAGGCGGGTTCCTCGTCGGTCAGAACAGCGACCGCGACTGGCATCCATCGACGGTCAAACTCGCGCCGCTGATCCAGCTTGCCCGGGGAGACGCCAGGAACGCCACGGCGTTACCGACCTCCTCGGGCCGTCCAAACCGACCGAACGGCAGTTCGCGCCGCACGAACTCGGCGATCCCGTCGGGGTCTGCCTGCTGGCGCTTCCACCAGGACCCGCCGGGGAACGAGATTGAGCCTGGGGCGACGCTGTTGACGCGGATGTTGTCGCGCGCCAACTGTTGCGCCATAGACTTCGCGAGGCTGATCTCGGCCGCCTTCACCGCGTTGTAGGTCATCCGGCCGCCCGACTCCCTGCCGTAGATCGACGCGATCATCACGATCGCCCCGCCGCCGCGCGCCCGCATCGACGGCACGGCAAGACGGCTGGCGCGAATCGCGGGATAGAGCGTCGAGTCGAACGCTTCCTGCCATTCCGCGTCGGTCGTGTCCAGGATGCCCGCGCCCCTCGCCAGGCCCAGGTTGTTCACGAGGATGTCGAGGCCGCCGTAGTGCGCGAGCAGGCGGACGAGCAGATCCTCGATGCCGGCCGGGTCGGTCAGATCCGCGCGCAGGGCGAGGACGGCCTCGGGCCGGCCCACGGTCGCCCGCAGTTCGCGGGCGGCCTTGTCGAGCTGCTCTTCGCCGCGAGCGCAAATGCACACCCGACACCCTTCGGCCACGAGCGAGCGCGCGCTCGCCAGGCCGAGCCCGCGACTCGAGCCGGTGATGAGGGCAACCTTGTCGTGGAGTTCGAGGTCCATACGGTGTCCTGAGCAGTATATCCGAGCGGGTTTCCTGTGAAGAGATCAGGGAGCAGGGGTCAGGGGTCAGGGATCAGTTGCCAGCCTGCCCTGAGCGAGCGAAGCGAGTCGAAGGGTTGCCCGTGGTCAGCTGTTCACTGACCACGGCTCATGGCGCAAAGCGAGTGGCCAGGAAGCGTGCGAGCGCGGCAGTGAACTCCTCGGGATGCTCGAGGTTCGACAGGTGACCGGCCCGGCTGATGATCGCCAGGTCGGCGCCGGCGATCTGCCGGTGCATCCGGCGCGCGTCATCAACGCCGGTGATCTCGTCCTCCTCGCCGACGATGACGATCGCGGGACAGGTGAGGCGAGAAAGGAGCGCCGTCGAATCGGGACGCGTTTTCAGTCGCTGAATGCCCCGCCGGATCCCGACGTCCGTCTGCGCCAGCGCGAGTTGCCGGACGCGCTCGACGACCGCGGGCCTCGACGCCCGCGTCGTTACGCCGAGGAGGCCCGGCCTCATCCGCTCAAAGACGGCCGCCGCGCCGCCGATGGCGAGCGTCTCGAGCATCCCGTCGCGGCTGGCCCTGGCCACCTCGCCATCCGCTTCTGCCCTGGTGTCCGCCAGGACAAGGCCTCTCACGCGGTGCGGCGCCCTCCGCAGCACGGCAAATGCGCCGTAGCCCCCCATCGACAGCCCGCCGAGCACCACGCTGTCGAGGGCCAGGTGATCGAGAAGCGCGACGACGTCTTCCTCGTAATCACCAACGGATGGCGGCGCCGCCGGATCACCCGGTGAGGACGACCCGAACCCGCGCAGGTCGGGCGCAATGAACCGCCACCCGGCCGGCACCGATTCGAGCTGCGGCTGCCACATCTCCGCGGCAAGTGGAAAGGCGTGCAGCAGCAGGAGGGTCTGCGGCTGCGAGGGCCCGGGGCCGACGACGTCCAGGTAGCTGATGTCACGGCCACTGTGCCGGAATTGCGTTCGCATGTTCATGAAGCATCATAGCGGACGCGCCTCTGCTGGCCCACTGGAAGCATTCCGGGCGACGGGGCGGAGCAGGCGAGCGGAACCTGCGCTCTTCGTCGGACGGCTGACGTTCGGTCACGCCCGCGTGCGGGAACGTACGGAATTCGCGGGCCAGAGGCCAGTCCGTGAGCCCCCTCCATCAAATCGTCAGTCAACCGACGACCCCTGAGCACCCTGACGGCGGAAGGCCAGTGGACGGAAAACGTGGACGGCCGGGATTCCGCATGACCGCGCGGGTGAACACGGAACACCGATGTCGGCGACGAATCAACTAGCGAGTCCGAGCGTTGTCGATAGGCGCTGACAGATAGAGTGCGCGCTCCTCATCTTCTGCGATCAACGCCAGGGGCAACACATGTTCCACGTACTCGCGCAGTTGAGGGGATGCCGTCCGACGATTGAGCATGACAAAAGCGATGCCGTCTGCCTGCATCCGTTGTCCAGCAAGCGTCGCGTCTGGCAGTTCGCCGCCGGCCACGATGTCGGGGCGCGCCCCGGACAGTCGAAGCCAGCCGGCAATCAGCGGGTCGTCCTGATACGTCGTCAGGATGTTGGCGGGCAGCCGCGCGAGGAGACCGCCGACAAGCGGTCGCTCGTGAATCGTCTGGTAAACGAACATACGATGATCGACCGGCGTGAGCTCGCCGAAGCCGTCGCCGAGGCCGAGCGGCAACTCCACGAGCGCGCCGCGCTCGGGACGGTCTCGCAGTACTTCGTAGATCTTCGGACACTCGATCGACACGATCGGGAACGGTGCGACGAGAAAGTCAGCGAGCACCAGGGCCATCATGCCCAACAGCGCCACCGCGGGCCGGCGCCATCTGATTTGAGCCATGCTCGTCGCGGCAAGCACGGCGATCGCCAAGTACACGATCACCATCGCGCGACCCGGCATCCGGGCGTTTGCCGCGATCGGCACGTACCGGAGTAACACCTCTGGCATGAGCAGTCCGGTGTTCTGCCCGGCCGCGTGTACGTGCGACCCTAGCGCCCACACGAAGAAGATGCCTCCCAGCATGCCCCACTGTCGAACAACGGGGTCGCCCGGCCTGCGTCGCACGGCACACGCCGCGAGCATCAGCGGTGCGATCCCGAGCCATGCGCCTGACTCGATGAGGTCGATCCCGAATCGTGTATACAGGTGCTGCAGCGCACCGCCCCAGAGGCCGTGAAATGGATTGCCGAGGGATAGTGTCAGGACGTCGATACCGACGGGGGCGTTGCGCCAGTAGTACTGTTGGGTTACGTACTGCCCGCGCACGAGCAATTGGAGTCCGTTCCACAACAGAGGCGCAGACAAGAGGAAAAAGACCCCAAGCATGACACCCGCTGCAGCGACAGCGCGGCCTGAAGACCAGCCCTCGCACGGCCGTGCGCCAAGCCGCGGCCTGAAGCGAACCCAGAGGGCGATGGCAATGAGCAGCCACAGGAGCTGCAGTGGGTTGAATACATCGCGTGCCGAAAACCGAAATGGCCCGACCTGACCGCCAAATCCTCCGGTCACCCCGATGGCCACGAGCACGGCCAGGTCGACCGCGATCGCGGCGCCGACCAGCACGACAGTCCAGCGCGGATACGGCGGTCGCGCGCGAAGTTCCACGCGCCATTGTCGCGCGGTCAACAGGAGGACGCTACAAGCGAACGCGATCTCATAGACCACGTAGTAGTAATCGATATACGCGGTCGCGGCCAAGACCATGCCGGCGAATAAGGCCCATTTCTTCGATCCGCGCACCGCGTCCACGACGCACAGGGCGAACAGCGGAATGGTCCAGGCAGTGGTCAGATTGAAGTGGCCGTTGAGATGGGCAGCAATGTACGGGGATGTCCCGAAGATGACTCCAGCCAGGATGGCGGCACCTCGCTGGTGGACGATCCGCCACGCCAGAAGGTACGCGGAGAAGCCGTTCAGCGCGAGGGACCCAAGCGTCGTGAGATTCAGGGCCGTCACAGTGGACAGGCGACCGAACAGCGTCGCACCGACCAATGCCGGCAGGGCCGTGTGCGTGTGAAGGGTGAGGTCGGCTCCGACTGGCGCGAAGAGATAAGGCGTGTGAAAGAACCCTACACCCGACGCAAGCGCTGTGCGCATCCACCAGAAGTTCCACAGGAAGATGGCGTTGTCACCGATCCCGCTTCCAGGGAGATGGGTCGAGAGATGGAGGACGAGAGGAAAGCTCCAGACGGCCGCCAGCGCAGCGAACCCAATCGCGACGAGGATATGTAGCGACATTCTTCTAAGACGTCTAGGAGCGTCATGATAGGGATGTTCTCCTACGCAGTCAAGAAGAGCGACGCCCCTTCTTGGGGAGGACGGAGCGGGGAGGGCGAAACGAAATTGCAACCTGAGAATCGAGAACGGAAGACTGGGGATTGAGGCCCGGGGCTGGACGGCGGAAAGCGAAACCCGCAAGCTGGGACGGAAGAAAGCGGAGGCCAGAGCACAGAACCGGTTCCGTGCTCACACCCTCCGCCTCGTCTTCTATCTTCTGTCTTCTACTTGTTACGCGCAGCCGCTCGTGCTGCCGCAGTTCATGCACTTGTAGCAACTGCCGCTCCGCACCATGATCGACCCGCACGTGGAGCACGGCGGCGCGTCTTCCTGGTTCTGGATGGTCGCGAACGGCGAGGTCTT
>JADGOB010000225.1 GCA_017883185.1 Acidobacteriota bacterium | reverse complement strand
TGCACCTCCTCGCTCAGCGTATAGCCGAGGCCCATCGTGATGCACCCCTCGATCTGCTGCAGCACGCCCTCGGGGTTGACCACGACGCCCATCTCCTGGGCGCAGACCACGCGCTTCACCTGCACCTTGCCGGTGCCCTTGTCAACAGCCACCTCCACCATCAGTCCCACGTAGGTGCCCGCGTCGATGCCCAGCGCCACGCCCACGCCGCGCCCGCTCGACGCCGGCTTCGGCGTCCAGCCGAACTTTTTCACGGCCGCGTTCACCACCCGGATCATCCGCGGGTCGGTGAGGTTCTTCAACCTGAACTCCACCGGATCGACACCGGCCTTTGCCGCGAGCACGTCGATGTGCGATTCGCGCCCGAACGCATTGCTGCTCGCCCCTGGCGCCCGCCACGGCCCCACGGCGAAGGGGTGGAGACTTCCGGAGTTGCCGCTCCAGCCACCCGTCCACGCCGTGCGGTGATTCGGAATGTTGTAGAAGTGGGCCGCGCCGCGCTCGCCCGCGCAGTAGACCTTGTAGTCCCACAGCGCAATGGCCTTCGAGGCGTTCACGCCCGCCCGGATCCGGATGAGGGACGCGGGACGGAACGTGTCGTAGAAGAACTCCTCCTCGCGACTGAAGATGACGCGCACTGGCTTGCCGGTCAGCACCGCCAGGCGCGCCGCCTCGATGGCCTGGCGAGACGCCGACTTGCCGCCGAACCCTCCGCCCACGTAGGGCGTGATCACGCGGACCTTCTCGGCGGGCAGCCTCAGAGCCTGCATCAGCTGGTTCTTCACCGAGAACGGCGTCTGCGTGCCCACCCACACCGTGACCTTGCCGTTCTCGACGGCGGCCACCGCCGAGTGCGGCTCTATCGGCGCGTGCGCGACGTAGCTGTCGTAGTAGGTCCCTTCCACCACCTCGGTGACGATCTTCTCGCCCTCGGCGAGGCTCCCGCCCTCGGCCGCGGTCGTGGCCGGCCCGGCCGTCTTCAGGAAGTGGTCGAACATCGTGTGGTCGTCGAACGGCGGATCGTGGCGTGTCCAGTCGGCCTTCACCAGCGCGAGCGCCTTGTCGGCCTCGTCACGATGCTCGTGGAGGACGGCGATCAGATCACCGTCGCGCACCACCTTCACGCCCGGCACCTTCTCCGCGGCCGACGTGTCCACCTGTCCGAGCGTCGCGCCGTGCGCCGGCGGCCGCAGGATGCGCGCGTGCAGTGCGCCGCCCGGAGGCACGATGTCGCCGGCGTATTTCGCCTTGCCGGTCACCTTGTCGCCCCCGTCACGCCGACGCGCCGACGTGCCAATGACGGTGAACGCCTTGACCGGCTTCAGCGGCACCTTGCCTTCCAGCTTGCGCTCGATGCGCTTGCCCTCGGTCAGCTGACCGTAGGTCACGGTCTTCTTCGGATCGGCGGTATCGCTGACCACGCCCGCCTTGACCGTGAGCCGTTCGACCGGCGCCTGCAGGCGCTCGGCGGCGAGTTGCAGGAGGGTGGCTCGCGCATCGGCGGCCGCCTGGCGCAGCACCGGGCCGAACTGGCGCATGCTGAGTGATCCGAACGTGCCCATGTCCCACGGGCACAGGTCCGTATCGCCCATGACGATGTCCACCGACGCGAGCGGGACGTCGAGGTCTTCGGCGAGCAACTGCGGCAGCGAGGTCATCGTCCCCTGCCCCTGCTCGATTTTCCCGACGAAACACGTGACTCTCCCGTCGGTGCCGACGTGCAGGTAGGCGTTGACGTCGGTGGGGTAACCCTGGCGCCCCGTCGGCAGCCGCGCCGTTTCCTGGCTGGCGCCCGCCGGATCGATGGCGAACAGCACGAGCAGGCCAGTGGCGGTCAGCTTGACGAAATCGCGACGGTCCACAGGGAACGACGTCGGACCATCCACGACGAGTTCCTGATCACGATCGAAGTCGTGGTCCTCGGTCTTCATCGCGCGCTCCCTTTCATCGCGGTCGCCGCGGTCTCTACCGCCTCGAGGATTCGGACGTGGGCCCCGCAGCGGCACAAGTGAGAGTCCAGTCCCTTGACGATGTCGGCGCGGGTCGCTTTCGGGTGCTTCAGCAGCATCGCGTAGGCGCCCATGATCATGCCGGGCGTGCAGTAGCCGCACTGGTAGGCGAGGTGCTCGACAAAAGCTTCCTGGATCGGATGGAGGCGATCGCCTTTGGCCAGGCCCTCGATCGTCAGCACCTGTTTGCCCTCGACGTCGCCGATGCGTGTCGCGCAGGATCGCACCGCCTCGTTGTTCACGATCACGGTGCAGGCGCCACACACCGCCTCGCCACAGCCGAACTTGGTGCCGGTGAGGCCAAGGTCGTCTCTGAGGACCCAGAGCAGCGGTCGAGTCTCGTCCACGGCCAAGCGCGTTGGCTTGCCGTTCAGCGTGAAGGATACGGCTCGCATGATGTGTTCTCCAGAAAGGCCGGCATCGTCGCCGGTCAGGTTCGGCACGCCCGGCGTCCGGGCCGCGAAGCGACCGCAACGGGCCGAGTGATGCGTAGATGCAGTGTTGAGCCGACCGGGTGAATTGTCAACTTCCCCTGGGTTGGCTGTCGAGATCGTCACGGTTGAAGCAAGTTTCTGTAGGCCTCCTGGAATCTGTCCTAGGCGCGGCCAGCCCTGCGATACTCTCGGTTGGGTGCAGCGGTTTCTCCGGACCGTCTTGGGCGGTTTGGGGGAATAATGAGTGCAGGAGTCGGCGGAAGAGACCAACGATGAATATCCTCGTTCTATTCGCAGCAGGTACCGCGTTCTTCGTTCTTGCCAGTCGGTTCTACGGCCGGCTCATCGCCCGAAGCCTGGGTGTGGACCCGGAAATACCCACGCCAGCGATCGTTCGGAACGATGGTCGCGACTACGTCCCGACGAGGATCCACGTCCTCTTCGCCCACCACTTCTCGGCTATTGCCGGCGCGGGACCGATCCTCGGTCCGACCATCGCCATCCTCTACGGCTACGGACCTGTCTGGCTCTGGATCGTCCTGGGCTCGATCTTCATCGGCGCCGTGCACGATTTCACGGCGATTTTTGTGAGCATCAGGGAGGGCGGCCAGTCGATGGCCGAGGTGGCGCGCACGACGCTCGGCAAGATGAGCTTCGCGATGTTCATCCTCTTCACCATTGTGATGCTCGTCCTCGTCACGTCCAACTTCCTGGCCGCCACGTCCATCTCGCTGACCTCAATGTGGCCCGTTGAGAAGCTCGGCCTCGCCGAAGGGCAGTCGTTCCTGAAGGTCGTGACGAAGAACGGGCAGACACTCGGCGTGATCGGCGGCATCGCGTCCACCTCGGTCGTCGTCATCACGCTTCTGGCGCCGATCCTCGGCTACCTCATCCACGTGCGGCGGATCAAGACAGTCCTTGCCTACGCCCTCGCCACGCTCATCTGCGTGGGCTCGGTGGTGGCGGGCAGCTACGCGCCAATAGCCCTCCAGCCCCACGTCTGGATGGTGGTGCTCTCCGTCTACGTCATGCTGGCCGCAGTACTCCCGGTCTGGGTCATCCTCCAGCCCCGGGACTTCATCAACGTGCAGATCCTCTACGCCGGGATGGGCCTGCTCGCCGCCGGCGTCATCGTCGGAGGGCTGCAAGGCGACACCATGCAGATTCCGGCGTCCAACGTGGCCGAGGGGACGGTCCGGCTGGGGCACATCTGGCCGCTCCTGTTCATTACCGTCGCGTGCGGCGCGATCTCGGGCTTCCATGCCCTGGTGGCGGGAGGCACGACGGCCAAGCAGCTCGACACCGAGGCCAATGCCAAGCGCATCGGGTACGACGGGATGCTGCTCGAGGGCGTGCTCGCGCTGCTCGTCATGCTCGCGCTCGGGTCGAGCCTGCCGTTTGGCGACTACCTGCAGATTGTCTGGCCGACAGCCGAACAGGCCCGCATCTCGCCGTCCAACCCCATCCTGGCGTTCTCGCTGGCCGTCGGACAGCTCCTCGACCGTACGCTTCACGTCCCGCGGGCGCTGGCAACGGTCTTCGGCATCCTCCTGGTCGAAGGATTCGTCATCACCACGCTCGACGCAGCCGTGCGCCTCAACCGCTACCTGTTCGAGGAATTGTGGCGAATCATGTTCAGTGGGCAGGAACGCGTGCCGCGCGTGATGCGACACCCGTACTTCAACTCGGGGCTGGCCGTGCTTCTCATGGGGTCGCTCGCCTTCACCAACTCGTTCAACGCGCTCTGGCCGCTCTTTGGCAGCAGTAACCAACTGCTCGCGGCGCTGACGCTCTTCGTGGTCTCGGCGTGGTTGATCACCCATGGGAAGAAAGCCGTCTTCACCCTCGTCCCGGCGGTCTTCATCCTGGTGACCACCGTCGCCTCGCTATGGCTCCTGCTGAAGAAGTACGTTGCGCAGGACAACTTCCTCCTGACTGGGGCCACCGTCGTCCTGATCCTGCTGGCGGTGTCGATGGTGGTCCTGACCGTCCAGAAGGTGCCTGCGCTCCTCCGCGGCAAGAGCGCGCAGGGCGGGGACGCCACCGGTCGGGCGTGAGTGTGGGCGGTCACCGTAGCCTGGTCGCCACCACGTTGGTGCCGGCGGCCCACCACACGCCGCCGACAGCCCGCTGCGGTTCACCACGCCCGTTGTCGGCCGGTAGCTGAAGTGCGTCGCGAGCGCCTCCGTGACGGCGAACACGGTGAACGAGTTGGACGACCTGCGCCCCCAAGTCCATGTCCACCGCGATCCCCACGTCCGCGACGAGGCGAGCGACCGCGTCGATCTGCGCCGCCGTGCTCGTCCCGTCGAGGACGCGCGGCATCAGCGACCAGCTGCACGACGTGTTGGCCGACCTGATCATCCGAAAGCCGACCCCGCTGGTGGGGGCAGAGATGCGGTTTCTCCGGAAACGGCGGGGGCCCGCGGGCAGACGGCGGCGGCCTCGAGAGTTCGCGACGACGTCAGCAGTGGAACATGTCTAGCTGAGCCACCAGATCCCGAAGGCGAGCGTGACGACAGTCACGGGCAGTCCGACGCGCAGGTAGTCCACGAAGCCGACCTGGATCCCGTGGCGCTTCGCCCCTTCGACGACGATCAGGTTGGCGATGGAGCCGAGGATGGTGAGGTTCCCCGCCAGCGTGCTCGACATGGCCAGCGTCAGCCACGCCCGATGCGGATCCGGCAGGTGCGGAACGAGGCGGGTGAAGAGCATCACCGCCGGCACGTTGCTCACCAGGTTCGACAGCACGGTGGCCACCACGCTCAGCCCCCACACGGTCTCGACGCCAATCGGACGGAGCAGCGCGAAGAGCTGCCCGTCGATTCCCGCGCGTTCCAAGCCGCGCACCACGACGAACAGCCCCATGAACAGGGCCAGCAGGCCGCCGTCCACCTGCTGATAGATCTTGTCGGGCTTCACGCGCCTGGTGAGCAGCACGGCCGCCGCGGCGCAGGCCGACACCAGCGCCGTATCGAGGCCCGAGACGAAGCCCGCGAGAACGCCGGCTGCGATGAGGCCGCCCTTCAGCATCATCGCCCGATGCACCGGGCGGACGGGCTCTGGCGCAATGGGCGCCGGCGCGCCGGCCAGATCACGCCGGAACAGCCACGCGATGATGGCCGCGTTCACGGGTTGAAAGTACAAGAACATCGTGAGCGTGCTCGCGCGCATGCGCGAGAGCGCGTACGCCCACATGACGTAGGCAAGAGCTCCGGGGAAGATGCCAAGGAAGAGCGCCGCCAGCGTGGACGAGGGTGGAGCGTCCGGGATCTGGCGCACGAGGCTGGGCGCGAAGTTC
>JADGOB010000224.1 GCA_017883185.1 Acidobacteriota bacterium | reverse complement strand
GATCGGTGCGACGAGCACTCCCGCGAGCCGGGTCACCAGCTCGGCTCTCAGCGTGTCGCCGCGATGCTTGATCTCGGCGATCCGCAAGCGAGCGTCGCCTGGGGTGACCCTTCCCTCTGCCACCGAGCGGGCCAGTCGGCACGCGGTCGCGGCCTCGCTGAGCTGGGCCTCGAGCGTGGCGATGACGGCGAGCCGGCTGTGCAGGCAGTCTTGGACTGCGCCCTCCACGGTCAGGAAGAAGTGGTCCTCGCCGAGCAGCCCCAGCAGCCCGCAGCGCCTGAACACGTCGAGCACCGAGGAGCCCACTCGGGCGAACACTATGTCACGGCCGCTGTCGCGCAGGTTGTGCACGAGCCGGACGAGCGTCTCGGCGGCGGTCACGTCTAGATCGGTGGTTGACTCCAGGTTCCACACCACGACGCGCGGCGTGGGTCGCATCACGCTCAGGAGCTCGTTGAGTCGGTCGACGACGAAGCCGGCATTGGCGAAGAAGAGCTGTCCGTCCAGGCGGAAGATGAGCAGGCCGGGGAAGGTCTCGTTCTCCGGGTGGCGGACCACATCGCTGTACGTCTTCTCATTGGGCACACGGCCGAGCACAGCAGCATGCGGCCGACTGGCGCGATAGATCAGGATGGCGAGCGAGAGACCCACCGCGATGCCGAGACCAGGCAGCACGCCGAGCGCCAGGACCCCGACGAGAGCGGACAGCGCCGGTGCGACATCGGCGGCCCGGACGCTCGAGAACCAGCGCATCTCCTTCAGGTCGATCAGGCTCCACACCGCGCGCACCACGACGGCTCCCAGGACCGCTTCGGGGAGATCGTGCCCGACGCGGGCGACGAAGAACACCGCCACGAGCATCACGGCGGCGCCGATCAGGCCGCTCATCTGTGACCTGGCGCCGCTGGAGTCGCTGAGCGCAGAGCCCGAAAGGCCCCCGCTGACCACGATGCCGCCAAAGGCCCCGGAGCCGATGTTGGCCAGCCCGAGGGCGACCAGCTCCTGGTTGGCGTCGACCTCGTAGCTGTGGCGGACGGCGAAGGTCCGCGCACCGCTCAGAGCCTCGGCGTAGACGACGATGGCGATGCCGGCGGCGCTCGGTAGCAGGACCAGTGCGTCGGCGGCGCTGATGTTCGGCAGCCGCGGGGCTGGCAGGCCACCCGGGATGGCGCCGACCATGGCGACCCCGTGTGCACCGAGGTCGAGGGCGGCGGCGGCGGCGATGCCGAGCATGAGGACGATAAGCGCCCCCGGGATCCTTGGCCGGCGCCGCGCGGCGAACAGGAGGACGAGCGCGATGACGCTCACGAGGGCGGTCACGGCGCTTGTCTCGTCGAGCTGAGCGATGTCCTGCCAGACGATGCGCACGAAGTTGGAGGACGGCGGCACATCCAGGCCAAGGAGCTTGGGCACCTGGCTGGCGATGATCGTCAATGCCAGGCCGGTGACGTAGCCGCTGACCACCGGGCGGGCGAGGAACGCCGAGACGAAGCCCAGCCGGGCGACGCCGGCGACAAGGCTGAACAGGCCGACGAGGACGGCGACCATGGCCACCAGTGTCACCGTCTGTGCCGGGCTCGTGGCGCCGTGGGCGGCCACGACCGCCGCCGTCATGATGGCGGCGGTCGAGGTGGGCGAGCACGCGAGCTGACGCGACGTCCCGAAGAGCGCGTAGATCGCTAGGCCGGCCAGGGTCGCGTACAGGCCGGCCTGAGGCGGCACGCGGGCGATCTGCGCATACGCCATGCTCTCGGGCACCAGCAGGCCGATCACCGTGAAGGCGGCGACGGCATCGGCTCTCAGCCATCGCCGCTGGTAGCCGCCGGCCCATGCGGTGATCGGCAGCCAGCGATGCAGGCGCGCGCGAGGTGCGACGCGCGAGGCGTCGCTCGGCTGGGAACTCTGTGCGCGTGCTCCGGAGTGTGCGGCGCTCACCGGCCTTGACCCCCGATCGTTCGTCCGCTCCCCATCATAGGGCGAGTGCGGCCGCTCGCGTGAGTGACGGCGCCTGCCGCTGAGTCCAGACGACGCACAGAGGGCACTCTTGGGCGGCCGACAATGGCGTTGGGGGCGAGGCCTGTGACGGTTCTGAGGGACCGGCGGCAAGACGGTGGTAACCTTCATGGTAAGCGGCGGTGCCGCTTCTTCGCGGCGGCAGGGGGTCGACATGGCAAGGCTAAGTCGGTTTCGCAGAGCGATCCGCGAGCTCGGACGAGGCGCGCGCGCTCCCCTGACGGCGATCCTCGAGCGCCAGCTCGAGGAGACCGCCATCGCCTGTAAGCTGGCGCGCGCCGTGGCGGAGGGCAGCGCCGTTCCGAGCGAAGCTCACGAGCAGATGGCCGAGATAGAACACGGAGGCGACATGCTGCGAGGTGAGCTCGTGGGGAGACTCGCGGGAGTGCTGGTCTCGCCCATCGATCGCGAGGATCTCTTCCGTCTCTCGCGCTCGATCGACGACGTGCTTGACAATCTGCGCGACTTCGTGCGCGAGTGCGACCTGTACGAGATTGAAGGCGGCGATTCCTTTCTGGGGATCCTCGACGCCATCGCGAGCGGGGTCGACGACCTGCGCCTCGCCGTGCGGACGATCGCCGGCGACTCGAAAGACACGAGTCAGTCGGCCCTCGCGTCCAAGAAGTCCGCCAACGAGATCCGGCGCCTGTACGACGCTGAGGTGGGACGCCTGTTCACCGGAGAGCTCTCCATGGAAGTGCTCAAGTCCCGCGAACTGCTGAGAAGGCTTGACGTCGTGGGCCTGCGCCTCAACGAGGCCGCCGACGTACTGTCGGATGCGGCCGTCAAACGCCGCGGCTGACAGAGGAGCGCGAGTGATGCGTGAAGACTCGCCGCGCCGGCGCCCGACCAGACGATCTCCGAGAGGCCTGCGATCGACGATCTCGGTCGCGCGCACACCCCCGGACGTCTAGACTTCGGTTTGGTCCTAGACGAAGACCGCAGCGCTCGCCATACTGTGAATACTATGGAACGCGGCGACTGCGAGCGCGTCGCCCGCAGCTGGGTCCGGGGCAAGCGAGTCAGGGGGAGGTGCTCTTGGGAGCAACAGCCACGCCGTCTGGGTGACGGCATTCGAGGGTGATGAGGTCAGCTTGGCTCACCCTCGAGGCAGGGGCGTGCGCGTCGAGGTCGCAGCGCTGCTGGGCCTGAGTGCCGTTGGCCGGATGCGCTTCTGGTCACCAAGAGGCCAGCTCACCATAATCCTAGGGTTTGGAGGGACGATGTTCAGTTTCCGCAAGTTGAGTTTGGCGACAGCGATGGCGGTATCTGCCGCACTGCTGGTCCTGCTTGTGGTTGCCTGCGGTTCGCCGCCGAGCAGCTCCGATTCGACGAGCGCGCCGTCTGGCGCGGCGGCGGCGACGTCGGCGGCGGATCTCGGGGGTATGGATGCGCTCGTCGCGGCGGCAAAGAAGGAAGGGACGCTCAACGTCATCGCCTTGCCCCCGGACTGGGCGAACTACGGAGAGATGATCTCGTCCTTCGAGGCCAAGTACGGGATCAAGATCAACTCGGCTCAGCCCGACGGCACCAGCCAGGACGAGATCAATGCCGCGAAGCAGCTGAAGGGCACCGATCGTGCGCCGGACGTCTTCGACATCGGCGGCAGCGTGGCCCTCGCCAACACCAGCATGTTCGCGCCCTACAAGTCGGCTGAGTGGGACCAGATCGGCGCCGAACTCAAGGATCCAACCGGCCTGTGGACGAGCAACTACACCGGTTACATGTCCATCGGGTACAACGCGGACAAGGTGCCGGGGCCTACGACGATGAACGATCTGCTCAAGTCCGCGTACAAGGGCACGGTCGCCCTGAACGGCGACCCGACGCAGGCCTCGGCGGGTTTCAACGGCGTGGTCATGGCCACGATCGCGAGCGGCGGCACGGCCGACGACTTCGCGCCCGGAGTGGACTTCTTCGCGAAGCTCAACAAGGTCGGCAACCTCTTGCCTGTGGATCCGACGCCGGCCACGATCGCCTCGGGGCAGACGCCGATCGTCATCGACTGGGACTACAACAACGTGGCGCAGACCGCCGCCCTCAAGGGCAAGGTCTCCTGGAAGGTCGTCGTCCCCGCGAACGAAGTGATCGCGGCCTACTACAACGAGGTCATCAACAAGGACGCACCGCACCCCGCCGCAGCTCGCCTGTGGAATGAGTACGTGTTCTCGCCCGAGGGCCAGAACATCTGGCTCAAGGGAGCGGCCCGCCCGGTCCTCATGGACGTGATGACGGCCGACGGAACCATCGACAAGACGGCGCTGGCGGCCCTGCCGGTCGCCGAGGGGACACCGGTCGTGCTCACGCAGAAGCAGATCGAAGCCGGGCAGACCTACCTGCTGGCTAACTGGAGCAAAGCGGTCCAGTGACCCAAGGTGCTGACCTTGGCCTGACCGATGTCGGGGATTGGGACCTCGGCGTGGACCAGAGTCCTCGTCGCGCCCGTCCGGGTGGCGCTCTGAAGTCGCTGAGACCGACGAGTCGCCACCTTGGGGCGGTCCCGTTCTTCGGGTACATCGCGATCTTCCTGCTGTGGCCGACGATCATCGTGATCGTCGGCGCATTTCAGAACGACAGCGGTCAGCTGACTCTCGCGAACGTCACGACTGTCCTCGGGGGCAGCACCTATCTCCAGGCATTCTGGGCTTCTATCAGGCTCTCGGCGGAGACCGCCCTGGCCGGTGGCGTGCTAGGCGCGCTGCTGGCCTGGGCGGTCGCCGAGGGCGACGCCGACGGCGTGTTTCGCCGTCAAGTGGTCGCCATGTCCGGTGTGCTCGCCCAGTTCGGCGGCGTGATGCTCGCCTTCGCGTTCCTGGCCACGTTCGGCTATGCCGGTGTGGTCACGCTGGCGCTGCAACGGGTGGCGGGAGTCGACCCGCTTGCGAGCGGCGGCTGGATCTACAGCTTCGCCGGCCTCGCCGTCGTCTACACCTTCTTCCAGATCCCGCTGATGGTCCTCATCTTCCTCCCGGCCGTCGACGGTCTTCAGGTGCAGTGGCGGGAGGCGTCGGACAACCTCGGCGGTGGTTCGTGGGCCTACTGGCGGTATGTCGCCGGTCCGATCCTCTTGCCGAGCTTCGTGGGCGGGCTGCTGCTCCTATTCGTCAGCGCGTTCTCCGCCTATGCGACGGCGGCCGCCCTCATCAGTCAGGGGAGCCCGATCGTGCCCCTGCAGATCCGCACCTTCCTTCAGAGCGAGGTCGTCCTGGGTCGGGCCAACGTGGGCAAGGCCCTGGCGCTCGGCATGGTCGTGGTCGTTGCGGTAGTGATGACATTGTACGCATGGCTGCAGCGAAGGGGCGCAAAATGGCGCGCCTAGCGAAGCGAACGTCCGGCGGTTCACGCCGCCCCCGGTCCCGGACGCTAGTGAGATGGATCGTGCTCGTCGGCGTCGGCGCCTATCTACTCGTGCCCCTCCTATCCATGCTGGACTTCTCGACCCGGGGTGCGGGCTCGAGCCGCACCCTCGAAGCTTGGAAGGCCATCGGCAGCTTCCCCGAGCTGCTTAGTGCGATCGCGGTGTCACTCGAACTCGCGGTGCTCACTGTGGTCGGGATGCTGTGCCTCCTGGTGCCGACGATGGTGTGGGTGCACCTGCGCTTGCCCGGCGTGCGCCGCACGATGGAATTTGTTTGCCTTCTGCCGCTGACGATCCCGGCCATCGTGCTTGTCGTGGGCCTGTCGCCGGTCTTCGCGTGGCTCACCTACTTTTTCGGGGACACTCCGCTGGTGCTGGCGTTCGTCTTTGTCG
>JADGOB010000223.1 GCA_017883185.1 Acidobacteriota bacterium | reverse complement strand
CCTGGAGGTCGAGCCCCCAGGGGAAGCTGTGCGTGAAGCCGCCGGAGAACTGCTCCGTGTACGGGACCTTGATGTTCGGATCGAGACCTTGCAGAATCTCCTTGTTCATGGCGGCCATCGAGAGGTCGGGGTAGTACGGGTAGAAGCTCGCCAGCCACGCGCGCATCGCCACCTTGCTGCCCGCCGGGTCGGCCGCGTTCCAGAAGGGATTGGCCCCGGGGTCGTTGTCGGTGAACGAGATCCGGCGGTCGGACAGCAGCGTCTCGTTCAGGTAGACGTCGGTGAAGTTGTAGTGGTTCTGCTCGTAGAAGAGACCGCCGCTGGCGCGTACCGTCGTCCTACGGTCTTGGGTCGGCACCCAGACGAAGCCGAACCGCGGGGCGACGTTGTTCAGGTCGAGGTTCGTCTTCTGCAGCGGCGGGGCGCCGCCATAGCGCGCCACGATCCGCTGGTTCTTTGCGTCCACGTAATTGTTGCCGACGAGCAGCGTCCGGTCGACGTCGTAGCGCAGCCCCAGGTTCAGCGTCAAGTTACTTCTGAGCTGCCACGTGTCCTGGATGAACACGCTCGGGTTCAACTTCCCTTCCTTGTCGACCGTTGACCCGATGTTGCCGCTGAAGGAGTAGGGGTAGCTCGCCGGGTTGTTGATGTCGAAGGCGACGTCCTTGTCGAAGACCCATTTGCCTATGTGTGCCTCCTCGACGTCCATCAGCAGCTTCTGGAACGCCAGCTGGCCACCCACCTTGAACTGGTGCTTGCCGACGATGAACGAGAAGTTGTCGATCAGGAACAGGTTCGCTTCGCCTTCCAGCCCGGTGAACCCACCGCACCCGAAGTTCGCCCCCGGATAGGTCTTGCCCGAGAACGCCCCCGGCCGCGGGGCGCTGGCAATCAGCGCGCCTCCGCCGGCGTTCGCCATGTTGCAGGTGATGAACGGCTCGTTGTCGTTGTAGTAGACGCGGACCTCGTTGAACGTCTTGTTCGAGAGCGTGCTCGTGAGGTTGGCCATCGCGCTCCACAGCGGCCCGCTGAAGGTTTCACGCGGCTCCAAGGTGTCGAGCGGGGTGTTGTTGAGACTGAGGTTCAGGTCTTTCCAGGGGCTCTGGCTGTACCGGAACGACAGCCGATGGTTGGTGCCCAGGTTGATGTCGGGCTTGATCATGTAGTTCTTTTCGCGGTGCCCGCCAGGCAACTGCGTCGCGACGCCTTGCTTGACCCAGTAGTCGGTGATGCCCAGCACGATCGTCGTGTCGTTCTTCAGGTTCTCGAAGCCACCGAAGAAGAACACCTTGTCCTTGACGATCGGCCCCCCGGCGTACACGCCGAGCCGGTTCTGGGTGAAGTTCGGCGTCGAGGACAGGAACACCGGCTGGAACGCGCCGGAGCTGTCCACCGTCACCTTGCCGGCGAACGGCGGGCTGTCGAGCTTGTTGTCGCGCAGGAAGCCGTAGGCGCGACCGATCAGCTTATTGCTGCCGCTCCGGGTGATGACGTTCATCACGCCGCCCGAGGCCTGGCCGAACTCGGCCGAGAACGAGTTCGTCATGACCTGGAATTCCTGGATCCAGTCCTGCGGGAAGTTGTTCGCCTGCTTGCCGTAGAACTGGAACAGGTTCGAGGCGCCGTCCACCAGCACGTTGTTCGAGAACTGTCGCTGGCCGCCGAACGACACGCCCGTGCCGGCATTGGTCCCAGTGGTGGCCTCCGTCGTGCCCGGCGCCATCTTCGCGAGCGAGCTGAAGTCGCGGGCGATGGTCGGCAGTTCGTCGATGTCCTTGGTGTCGACCATCGTACCGAGGCCACTCTGGGTCTCGACGAGCGCGGTCTTGCCGCTGACCACCACGGTCTCCTGCAGCCCGCCAATCTTCAGCGTGAGGTCGAGCGAGATCTCCTGGCCGACGCCCAGCCGGATGTTCTCCTGCTTCAGCGTATTGAAGCCCGAAAGCTCCACCTGCAGCGCCCACGTCCCTGGTGGCAGCGTCGGCAGGAAGAACTGTCCGCGCTCGTTCGTCACCGTCGTGCGCGTCGTGTTCGTCTCAGCCTGGCGTGCTGTCATCGTCACACCCGGCAGTGCCCCACCTTGCTCGTCGTGAACGGTCCCTCTCAGAGTGGCCATCGTCGTCTGTCCGAGGGCCGCGAGCGAGACGAGCGCCATCGCCGCTGCCATCACGCCGACCACCCAAGTCTTGCGGATACCCATTCTGATCTCCTTTCGCGCTGCCGGCAGAGCCGGCGGCTACTCGCACAGCCGACGTCGTGGCCGAACTCGCCGAGAAACAATGCGACTCGCCAATCGGGAAACGGTACGGACGGAATTTGTGGCCCCTGAACCCACGGCCGGGAGGCAGCCACACGGCCTCTCGGGAGCAACCACGTGTCGGCGGAACGCCGTAAAGACGCGAGGAAGACGCCGCGAAAACGGCAAAATATCTGAAACTCACATGGCGGCGCCGCTTGACGCGCCAGATTTCTTGCATGTTCTTACTCTTCCGCGACACAGCCTGTCAAGCATGAATATGCTAGATTTAGCATCGTTTTTGTCGTCAAATGTGAAAAACGGGCGAGTTGCCACGGAGCTGCGCGATGCCAGTGTACAGCTCTCATCTGCTTCAATACGAAGACCTTCGGCTCGGCGAGCGGATGCGCGGGGAACGTCAGACCGCGGGACTCACGCTGCGGCAACTCGCCGACAAAGTCGGCATCTCGGTCGCGCGCTTGTCCGAGATAGAAACCGGCCAGCATGTCCCTGACGTGCCGCAGGTCCTTGCGGTCGCCGCAGCGCTCGGCGTCCCGTCGGCCGCCTTCGTGCCCGGCGACGTGCGCGTCCCCTACCAGATCACGCGCGATATGCAGTGCCGCGCCCGCGAACCACGCCAACTCTCGCTGCGCGCCGGTCGCGAGGAGAGGCCGAAGCACCACAGCGTGTTCTGGCCGCTGGCGGACCTGTTCATTGGCCGTCACCTGGAACCCGTGCTCGCGCGCATCATGCCCGATGGCCCGGACCCGCAGCTCTGTTCACATCACGATGAGGAGTTCGTCTTTGTCGTCCAAGGGACGATCGACTTCCTGATCCGCACCCCGCAGGGTATCTGTCGGGAGGAGTTGCGCCGGGGCGACTGCGTGTATTTCCGGTCCGACCTCCCCGACTGCCTCCACGCCGGAAGCGGCCAGCCCGGGGAAGTGCTCCATGTCTTCGGCTCGCGGTCGGCTCCCGTCGAAACGGGCTTCCAGGCGCTGTCGACGCTCCAGTTCCCATTTTCACGTGGACGAGCGGGACGAAGGACTCCGGCCCAGGATCGGCGATCGCCTGCAGGCGTTGCGGGAGGCGCATGGCTGGAAGTTCGATCAGCTTGCGGAAGCCGTCGGCCTGTCCCCGCGCCATCTGCGCCAGATCGAGGACGGGGAATGCGACCTCGCGGTCGACAAGGCCTTGCTGCTGGCGCGCGCGCTGGGCCGGCCGCTCAGCGAGCTGCTGACGCCGACACCTGGCCCCGGCCCGTATTACTTCGTCCAGCGGTCCAGCGAAATCGCGCAGATCCCCGGGCGCACTCGCCGCACCCCCGTCGAGCGGCCGTTCGCGCCGCGCTCGAAGACGTGCCGCCCGCTGGCCCGTGGCTTCCCCACCCGTCACATGTACCCGTATCTGCTCTCGATGCTCAACGTCGACATCGGCACGCTCAACCTGCACGAACATCACGGTCACGAGTTCTTGTACGTGCTGGATGGCGAACTGGAACTGACCACGTACTCTGAGGACGGACGGGTGACCGAGACGCTGCGTCCAGGCGACGCCTGCTACCTCGATAGTACCGTGCCTCACCTCGTGCGCGGCCAGTCGCGCAACCCGTACGCCAAAACGAGCGCCGAGGTCATCGACGTCTTCTGGTCACCGCTCGGCGAGAGCTATCTGTTCGGAGATTGAGAGCTGGGAGGAGCCATGAGCCAGAAGCGAATTCTCGTGCAGAAATTCGGGGGTACATCCGTCGCAACCGCCGAACGCCGTGAGCAGGTCGTCGCGCACGTTCGCCGCGCGCGCGACGCAGGGTACCGCGTGGCGATCGTCGTGTCGGCCATGGGCCGGCGGGGCGACCCCTACGCGACCGACACGCTGCTCGACCTCTTGCGCGCCGATGGCGGGGCGATCGCACCACGCGACTACGACCTGATCTTCGTGACCGGGGAGATCATCTCCGTCGCGGTCATGTCCCACACCCTCACACGCGCCGGGATCCCGGCCGTGGGCCTCACGGGAGGACAGGCCGGCATCCGCACGGACGGTCACCATCGGGAGGCCGAAATCGCCGCCATCGACGCGGCCCGGCTACGCAGCATCCTGGAAGCCGGCGAGGTCCCGGTGGTCTGTGGCGGGCAGGGGATCGAGCCCGGCACGCTCGATTACACGACGCTTGGGCGCGGAGGCAGCGACACGTCCGGGGTCGCCCTGGGGGTGGCGCTCGGCGCGGATCGGGTAGAGATCTTCACTGATGTCGTCGGCGTGGCGGCGACCGACCCGCGACTCGTGCCCGCGGCCCACTGGCTTGCGCGGGTCAGCTTCCAGTCGATGTACGAACTGGCGCGGTACGGCGCCAAGGTGGTTCATCCCCGCGCCATACTGTCCGGGTGGCGAGGCCGCACGACGATTGTCGTCCGGTCCACGTTCTCGACCGAACCTGGTACCGTCATCGACAACGTCGCCGACGAATGGCCGCTGGTCGGGATCGCAACGCTGTCGCCGATGGAGACCGTGTGGCTGACGCCGAACGCCGTCAACGACCAGATACGCGCGCGGTGGGAACGCCGGCTTGTGATCATGAGCGGGACCGACGCGACGACCGGCCGGCTGATGGTCGGCATCCAGGGCCCGCGCGGCGAGGATCTGGATCAGGCGCTGGCGGAATCAGGCGTCTCGCCGATCGGCCGGTTGCCAGGGTCTGCGTGGATCTCGATTGTCGGTGAACCGGAGACGCTTCGCGGCCGGATCCCGGCAGTCAGCGCGTGCCTGACCGATGCCGGCGTGACAATGCACGGGCTCGAGCAGGTCGGGCCGCGCGCCACGTTCGTCGTGGATGCCGACCGCCTCGAACGCGGGACGAAGGCCGTCTACGCCGAGCTGTTTGCCGAGGTTGCCGCACCGTAGCCACCCATCCGCCGGCGGCCGCGGGCCGGCCGCGATCGACACAACGTAGGTGGTACCTGGCGCCGTCCGGAACTCCATCCTGGACGCGTTTTGCCCAGGCGCGCCCACGACGCGGCCTTCCTCGCCAAGGACCGGCGGTTGCCGGCGAACCGGCGCTGCTCGAGGACAACCCGGGCGGCCCCGGAGAGAGACCGCACAGGTTGGAGATGTGGCGCTGGCTCTTCTCCCGCTGACCCACTCCTCCAACCACTCCTCCGGATCGCCGTTCTTGCCGTCCGCTGTCCCTACCAGAAACCCCGAACCCCTTGCCGCCATTGCACATGCGGCCCGGAGACTGATCCCGTTCCCAACTGACATGCCAGCGCTGCTTGTGGCCGTGTTCGCCGCCCTCCGGGCCTCTACTCGGTCGCGGCTGGAGCTCGAAGCGGAGATCCTCGCCCCCCCGACGATCTACGGATCGGAGTTTCGCCGGGCCGCTCAAGCGATGGGGATCGAAGACGTGCTGACGGCGCCTCGGTCTCCCTGGCAGAACCCATTCGTTGAACGCGTGATCGGCTCCCTGCGGCGCGAGTGCCTCGACCACGTGATCGTGTGGAATGAGCGATCGCTACGTCGGCACCTCCAACAGTACCTCGCCT
>JADGOB010000081.1 GCA_017883185.1 Acidobacteriota bacterium | reverse complement strand
CATCGGCCCGTCCACCGCCGACACCACCACGATCGCCCCGTCCATCTGCGCCGCGCCCGTGATCATGTTCTTGATGTAGTCCGCGTGCCCCGGGCAGTCTACGTGCGCGTAGTGCCGCTTCGCCGAGCAGTACTCCACATGGCTCGTCGCGATCGTCAGAATCTTCGTCGCGTCCCGACGCCCCTGCGACTCCGACGCCTTCGCCACCTCGTCATACGACACGTACTTCGCCCACCCCTTCATCGACGCCACCTTCGTCAGCGCCGCCGTCAACGTGGTCTTCCCGTGGTCGATATGCCCGATCGTCCCAACGTTCACGTGCGGTTTCGAACGGTCAAATTTTTCTTTCGCCATTGAAGTGCGTCTCCGCTTATCTGCCCTGAATGCGAGCGATGACCTCTTCGCTCACGGTCTGGGGCGCCTGCTCGTATCGTTCGAAGTGCATCGTGTAGGTCGCACGGCCCTGGGTGCGCGACCGCAGGTCGGTGGCGTATCCAAACATCTCCGACAACGGCACTCGCGCGTTCACAATCTGCGTTCCGCCGCGCGCCTGCATCGAGACGATGCGGCCGCGGCGGCTGCTGAGGTCGCCCATCACGTCGCCCATGTGCTCCTCGGGCACCACCACTTCGACCTTCATCACGGGCTCGAGGAGCACCGGCCCGGCGTGCTTGGCGGCGTCCTTGAACGCCATCGAGCCCGCGATCTTGAAGGCCAGTTCCGAGGAGTCCACGTCGTGGGAGGACCCGTCGTAGAGCGTCACCTGTACATCGTCCACCGGGTAGCCGGCCAGCACGCCCGTGGAGAGCGCCTCGCGGATGCCCTCCTCGACCGGTTTGATGTACTCGCGCGGGATCGAGCCGCCGATGATCTCGTTGACGAACACGAACCCCTCGCCAGACTTGCGCGGGGCCAGTCGGATCTTCGCGTGGCCGTACTGGCCGTGCCCGCCGGTCTGGCGAATGTAGCGCCCCTCGCCTCGGGCCGCCTGGGTGAGCGTTTCCTTGTAGGCCACCTGGGGACGGCCGACGGTCGCCTCGACACCGAACTCGCGCTTCAGGCGATCGACCAGGATCTCGAGGTGCAGCTCGCCCATCCCGGCGATCACCACCTGGCCCGTATCTTGGTCGGTCCGGACCCGGAACGTCGGGTCCTCGGCCTGCAGCTTCGCGAGCCCCTGGCCGAGCTTCTCCTGGTCCGCCTTGGTCCGCGGCTCGATGGCCAGGTGAATGACCGGCTCGGCGAAAACAATCGACTCGAGCACGACCGGCTTCTTCTCGTCGCAGATCGTGTCGCCCGTCGTCACGCTGCGGAGGCCGACGGCCGCCGCGATGTCGCCCGCGTAGACCTCTTTGATCTCCTCGCGCTTGTTCGCGTGCATCTTGAGGAGACGGCCGACGCGCTCAGTCTTGCCCTGCGTGGCGTTGAAGACCATCGAGCCCGAGTTCATCACGCCCGAGTAAACGCGGATGAACGCGAGCTGACCGACGAACGGGTCGGTCATGATCTTGAAGGCCAGCGCGGAGAACGGGGCCTGGTCGGACGGCTCGCGCTCGACCTGGACTTCCTCGGTCGTCCGCGGGTCGAGCCCGATGACCGGGGGAATATCAACCGGGGCGGGCAGGTAGTCCACCACGGCGTCGAGCATCGGCTGAATGCCCTTGTTCTTGAACGCCGACCCGCAGATGACGGGAACGAACGGGCGCTTCTCCTGCCGGACCGAGCGGATGGCGCGCTTGCGAATCGCGGCGCGGATTTCCTGCTCGCTGATCGCCTCGCCCGCCACGTATTTCTCGAGCAGCGCGTCGTCGGCCTCGCTGGCCTTCTCGATGAGGATGTCGCGGTAGTGCTTGGCCTCGTCCAGCAGGTCGGCCGGGATGTCCTCGACCACGTACTCGGCGCCGAGGGTCTCGTCCTTGTAGCGGATCGCCCTCATGCTGACCAGGTCGATGACGCCGGTGAAGCGCTCTTCAGAACCGAGGGGCAACTGGACCGCCACCGGGTTGGCCCCCAGCTTGCGCTCGATCTGCTCCAGCGTGCCGCGGAAGTCGGCGCCCACGCGGTCCATCTTGTTGACGAAGCAGATGCGCGGCACGCGGTACTTGTCGGCCTGGCGCCAGACGGTCTCTGACTGCGGCTCAACGCCAGAGACCGCGTCGAAGACCGCCACCGCACCGTCGAGGACGCGAAGCGAGCGCTCGACCTCTGCCGTGAAGTCCACGTGGCCTGGGGTGTCGATGATGTTGATGCGGTGGTCTCGCCAGATGCAGGTCGTGGCCGCCGATGTAATCGTGATACCCCGTTCCTGCTCCTGCTCCATCCAGTCCATGACGGCCGTGCCCTCGTGGACCTCACCAATCTTGTACGTAATCCCGGTGTAGAACAGGATCCGTTCTGTGGTGGTGGTCTTACCGGCATCGATGTGCGCCATGATGCCGATATTCCGAGTACGATCGAGAGGAACTGAACGAGGCATTTAGTCGAAAGAGAGTCGTCTACCAGCGAAAATGGGCGAACGCCTTGTTGGCTTCGGCCATCCGGTGCGTGTCTTCGCGCTTCTTCACCGCGCCGCCGCGCAGGTTGGCCGCATCCATCAACTCGTTGGCGAGCTTCTCTTCCATCGTCTTGCCGTCGCCGCGCGAGCGGGCGTAGCCGACGAGCCAGCGGATGCTGAGCGACAAGCGGCGATTCGGGTTGACCTCGATAGGCACCTGGTAATTGGAGCCACCCACGCGCCGCGACTTCACTTCGAGACTCGGCTTGACGTTGTCGACCGCCTTCTTGAACACCTTCAGCGGGTCGTCGCCGGTCCGTTCCTTGATGAGGTCGAAGGAGTGGTAGAGGATCTGCTCCGCCGTGCTGCGCTTGCCGGCGTTCATGACGGTGTTGATGAACTTCGTCACGAGCGCGCTGTTGTACACGGGATCAAGCGCAATTTCCCGCTTGGCAATCACTCGTCTGCGTGGCATATCAGTTTCCCGAAGCTGGCAGCGGGCAGCCGACAGCGAGCAGCCCTCGATGCCCGCGCGTCGTCCCGCGCCGTTTTCTCTCTGGCAACTGCCAGCTGTCCGCTGTCAGCTGTCCCTACGCTTTAGGCCGCTTGGCCCCGTACTTCGACCGGCTCTGCCTGCGGCCCTGGACGCCGACGGCGTCGAGCGTGCCGCGTACCACGTGGTAGCGCACTCCCGGCAGATCCTTGACGCGACCGCCGCGGATGAGCACCAGCGAGTGCTCCTGCAGGTTGTGCCCGACACCCGGGATATAGGTCGTCACCTCGATCCCGTTGGTGAGCCGGACGCGCGCGACCTTGCGCAGCGCCGAGTTCGGTTTCTTGGGCGTCTGGGTGAACACCCGCACGCACACACCCCGCTTCTGCGGGTTGTCCTGCAGCGCCGGGCTCTTGGTCTTCACCGCGATTTTCGCGCGGCCCTTGCGAACTAATTGGCTGATAGTCGGCACGATCACTCCGTCCCCGGGCAAACGGCGCCGCCACTCGCGGCGCGCGGACAGTTCAGCCCGCGTTCCCTCAACGAGAACGGCCACGGCAAGCCTGGTCCGCCAGGATTCCCCGCTGGCCTTACGTTGTCCCAGGCCTAGAAGCGGCTGCCGGCGTTCTCTGCCGGCGCTTGGCACCCGGAACGGTTACCCTATAGATAATGGTTGTCGCGTCGCAGGCTTACGACTGCCACGGGGCCAGCCGGAACCTCGATTGGAAGGGGCCCACGGGACACCGCATTCACTGTCCGTGCTCACCCGCTTCGTGCGGTCCAGACGCTAGATAGGGTTTCCTAGCGCCGGAGAACCTGACGAATATAGCATTCTCTGAAATACAATGCAAGAGGCCGGCCCAACTGGGGCGCAAAACCGAACCTCAGCCCCCAGCCCGTCGGCGAGTGGCGCCGCTGGTGGCGGCACGAACTTGGTGCGGTCATCGTCGGCTGGACTCAACCCCGGGGAGGGCGATCTCGGCGGGGTCTGCGGGCGAGTCGACCACGCGCCACTCCTCGGCCACGGCGTCGAAGTCCACGATCCGACCCAGCGGCAGCTTCAGGTACTTTCCGCTGCCCGTCGCCGCGACTTCGCCGTCGGGCAGCAGGATCTCGCCGGTGCCTTCGAACACTCGCCCCTCCTCCTTCACGATTCTCCCAACCACCCGCAGCTCGACGCCGAGGGGCACCGGCTTTCTGAAGCGCGTCGTGAACTCAACGGTGACGCCCCAGAAATCCTCGCGGCAGGAGATCATCACGGCCCGCCCGATCGTCTCGTCGAGGATCGCGGTGATGATGCCGCCGTGCAGGCGGCCCGGGTAGCTCTGGTGTTCATCGCGCGGTGTGAACAGCGCGACCAGTTCGCCGTTGGCGAGTTCGTAGAACGACGCGTGGAGCCCCCCGTCGTTCTTCAGGCCGCAGACCAGGCACATCTTCGAATTGGGTTGCTTGCGGGTGACGCGAAGAGACATGGCTGCCCCCCGGGGCTCGTACACGTACAAACGAAAGGGGCGAAGCTCCGATGATCCTCGCCCCTCACCCGACTGGCTCCCGTGATGCCCGACTGACCGCGTCAGTTCCGACTGACCGCGTCAGTTCCGACCGACCGCGTCAGTTCCCACTGACCGCGTCAGTTCCGACTTATTCGCCCAGAACGCCGCCGCGCGGCGGCGCACCATCTTCCGGCTCCACGAGGTACTCCATCTGGCGCTCGAGCTCGAGTTCCTCCTCAGTCGGCGGAGGCGGAGGCGGCGGCTCGTCGGCCGGAATCCGCACGTTCCGGTAGTACTCGAAGCCGGTGCCGGCCGGGATCAACCGGCCCATGGTCACGTTTTCCTTCAGGCCGCGGAGGTAGTCCACCCTGCCCGAGATCGACGCCTCGGTGAGCACGCGCGTCGTCTCCTGGAACGAGGCGGCCGAGATGAACGAGTCGGTCGAGAGCGAGGCCTTCGTAATCCCGAGCAGGATCGGCCGGCCCTCGGCGGGACGCCCGCCGGCGGCCAGCACGCGCTCGTTCTCCTCGAGGAAGCGGACCTTGTCCACGACTTCGTCGATCAGGAACTCGGTGTCGCCGACTTCCTTCTCGACCTTGACCCACCGCATCATCTGCCGCGAGATGACCTCGATGTGCTTGTCGTTGATGTTCACGCCCTGGAGCCGGTAGACCTCCTGGATCTCGTTGACCAGGTACGCCTGCAGCTCCTTCTCGCCGAGCACGCTCAGGATGTCGTGCGGGTTGCGCGGTCCATCCATGAGCGGGTCGCCCGCCCGCACGTGCTCGCCTTCCTGGACGTTCACGTGGACGCCGCGCGGCACCGAGTACTCGCGCTCCTCGGCACCCGGCTCGTCCGGCACGATCAAGATCTTGCGCAGGCCCTTCACGGTCGGACCGTATTTCACGATGCCGTCGATCTCGCTAATGACCGCCGGGTCGTGCGGCTTCCGCGCCTCGAACAGCTCGACGACGCGCGGCAGGCCACCGGTGATGTCCTTGGTCTTCGTAGTCTCGCGCGGGATCTTCGCGAGGACCTGCCCGGCTTCCACCGGCTCGCCGTCGCTGATCATGAGATGCGCGCGCAGCGGCATGTGGTACTTCCGCAGGACGGTCTTGCCGTCCGCCTTGCGGATCTCGACCGTCGGCTGCTTCTTCTCGTCCGGCGAGTCCACGATGATGTAGCGCGACAGGCCGGTCACCTCGTCGGTTTCCTCGTGCACCGTCACGCCCTCGATGATGTCCTTGAACCTGACCACGCCGCCTTCCTCGGTGAGGATCGACGACGTGTAGGGGTCCCACTCGACCAGCACCTGTCCCTGCTCGACTTGCTGGCCGTCCCGGACGTTCAGGCGCGCGCCGTAGACGATCGGGAACCGCTCGCGGTCGCGGCCCTTCGAGTCCTGGACGACGAGCGACCCAGTGCGATTCATGACCACCAGACGGTTGATCTTCTTCGCCTCGACGACCTGCAGCCCCTGGAACCGGACGGTCCCGGCGTTCTTCGCCTCCTGCGTGGACTGCTCGGTGATGCGCGACGCCGTGCCGCCGATGTGGAACGTCCGCATCGTCAGCTGCGTGCCCGGCTCGCCGATCGACTGGGCGGCGATGACGCCGGCCGCCTGGCCGAGTTCGACGAGCTTGCCCGACGCGAGGTCGCGGCCGTAGCACCGCGCGCACACGCCGCGGCGGGTTGCGCACGTGAGCACCGAGCGGATCTTCACCTTCTCGACGCCCGCGTCCTGGACCTTCGACGCCAGTTCCTCGGTGATCTCCTCGTTCGCGTCGATGATCAGCTCGCCCGTCACCGGGTCGACGATCTTCTCGAGCGACACGCGGCCGACGATACGGTCACGGAGCGCCTCGATGATCTCGCCGCTCTCGACGATCGCCTTCGCCTCGATGCCGTCGAGGGTGCCGCAGTCGTGCTCGGAGATGATCACGTCCTGCGCGACGTCGACCAGGCGGCGGGTCAGGTAGCCCGAGTCCGCGGTCTTCAGCGCGGTGTCGGCCAGCCCCTTGCGGGCGCCGTGCGTCGAGATGAAGTACTGCAGCACCGTGAGGCCTTCACGGAAGTTCGACGTGATCGGCGTCTCGATGATCTCGCCCGACGGCTTGGCCATCAGGCCGCGCATGCCCGCCAGCTGGCGGATCTGCTGCTTCGAGCCGCGGGCGCCCGAGTCGGCCATGATGTAGACCGCGTTGAAGCTGCGGCCCTCGCTGTCCATCTCGCCCATTTCGGTGAACATCTCGTCGGCGATCTTCTCGGTGACGTCCGACCAGATGGCGATCACCTTGTTGTAGCGCTCGCCGTTGGTGATCGCTCCCTCGAGGTACTGCTGCTCGACCTTGATGACCTCCTCGCGCGCCGCCTCCACGAGCGCCGGCTTCTCGCTCGGGATGACCAAGTCTTCGATGCCAATCGACAATCCCGACCGGGTCGCGTAGAGGAAGCCGAGGTTCTTCAGGCTGTCGAGCATTTCGACGGTCAACTCGTGGCCGAGATCGAGATAGCAGCGGTTCACCAGCTGCTGAAGCCCTTTCCGCTTGAGCAGGCCGTTGATGTACGGCACCTCCTTGGGCAGCGCGTCGTTGAAGATGACGCGGCCGACCGTCGTGTTGACGATCTTGTTCTCGATCTGCTGAACCTCGGCGTGGAGCACGTCCTGGTCGTCGCGCGGCAGCGCGGCGAGATCCATGAAAGGCCCGGTGTAGCGGAGGCGGATCGGCGTGAGCGTCTCCACCTCGCCGGCCTGCAGCGCGAGCACGACGTCGTCGACGTTGCCGAACGCGCGCCCCTCGCCCTTGGCGTTCGGCCGGGCCTTGGTCAGGTAGTAGCAGCCGAGCACAATGTCCTGCGACGGGACCGCGACCGGCGCGCCGTTGGCCGGCGAGAGGATGTTGTTCGACGACATCATCAGCACCGACGCCTCGATCTGCGCCTCGGGCGACAGCGGGATGTGCACCGCCATCTGGTCGCCGTCGAAGTCGGCGTTGAACGCCGTGCAGACGAGCGGGTGGATGCGGATCGCCTTGCCTTCGACCAGCACCGGCTCGAACGCCTGGATGCCGAGGCGGTGCAGCGTGGGCGCGCGGTTGAGGAGGACCGGGTGTTCCTGGATGACCTCCTCGAGCACGTCCCACACCTCGGGGCTGGCCTTCTCGACCATCTCCTTGGCCTGCTTGATGGTCGCGACCAGGCCGCGCTTCTCGAGCTTGTTGTAGATGAACGGCTTGAACAGCTCGAGCGCCATCTTCTTCGGCAGCCCGCACTGATGCAGCTTCAGCTCGGGTCCCACGACGATGACCGAGCGGCCGGAGTAGTCCACGCGCTTGCCGAGCAGGTTCTGGCGGAACCGGCCCTGCTTGCCCTTCAGCGTGTCGGACAGCGACTTGAGCGGCCGGTTGTTGGCGCCCCGCAAGACGCGGCCGCGCCGGCCGTTGTCGAACAGCGCGTCCACGGCTTCCTGGAGGATCCGCTTCTCGTTGCGGATGATGACGTCCGGAGCCTTCAGCTCGATCAGCTTCTTCAACCGGTTGTTGCGGTTGATGACGCGGCGGTAGAGGTCGTTGAGGTCGGAGGTCGCGAACCGGCCGCCGTCGAGGGGCACCAGTGGGCGCAGCTCGGGCGGGATGACCGGGATGACATCCAGGATCATCCACTCCGGCCGGTTGGTCGACTTGCGGAACGAATCGACGACGCGGAGCCGCTTGGCGTACTTCAGCTGCTTCTGCGCCGACGTTTCCTTCCGCATCTTCTCGCGCATCTCGAGCGCGAGCTGCTCGATGTCCACGCGCTTGAGCAGTTCCTTGATCGCCTCGGCACCCATCTGCGCGCGGAACGCGCCGGGGCCGTAATCCTCGCGGGCCTTGCGGAACAGCTCCTCGGTGAGCAGTTGGTTGGGCTTCAATTCGGTGTCGCCCGGGTCGATGACGACGTAGGCCTCGAAGTAGAGGATGCGCTCGAGGTCACGGAGCGAGATATCGAGCAGGTGCCCGATGCGGCTCGGCAGTCCCTTGAAGAACCAGACGTGACTGACGGGCGTCGCCAGCTTGATGTGCCCGAGACGCTCGCGCCGCACCTTGGCCTGGGTGACCTCGACGCCGCACTTGTCGCAGACGACGCCGCGGTGCTTCATGCGCTTGTACTTGCCGCACAAGCACTCCCAGTCGGTGATCGGCCCGAAGATCTTCGCGCAGAACAGGCCGTCCCGCTCCGGCTTGAACGTCCGGTAGTTGATCGTCTCCGGCTTGGTGACCTCGCCGTGCGACCAGGACAAGATCCGTTCGGGCGACGCCAGGCTGATGCGGATGGCGTCGAAATCCGCCATCAGCGCGCCCTTGTCGTGAAAGCTTGGTTTCATGGGTTCTTCCCCGATTCAATCCCCGATCTTCACGCCGACGGCAGGTTCAGGGCGACCGGCCGATCGCCCGTGCGGCCGCCTGCGATATTACTTCTACACCCTACGCTTCATCGAGCACCGGCGGCGCGGCAGGCGGCGAGTGCGGCCGTTTCTTCAACGGGATCAGCTCCACGTCGAGGCAGAGCGACTGCAACTCGCGGATCAACACGTTGAACGACTCGGGCAGGCCCGGGGTGAACGAGGCGTCGCCCTTGACAATCGCCTCGTAGATCTTCGCGCGGCCCGTGACGTCGTCCGACTTCGCCGTGAGCAGTTCCTGGAGGATGTGCGCCGCGCCGTAGGCTTCGAGCGCCCACACTTCCATCTCCCCGAAACGCTGTCCGCCGAACTGCGCCTTCCCCCCGAGCGGCTGCTGGGTAATCAGCGAGTACGGCCCGATCGATCGGGCGTGGATCTTGTCGTCGACCAGGTGGGACAGCTTGAGCATGTAGATGTAGCCCACCGTCACCTCCTGCTCGAACCGCTCGCCCGTCATGCCGTCGAAGAGAGGGGTCTTGCCGTTCTTCGGGTGGCCCGACTTCTCGAGCCACGCCTTGATCTCTACCTCGGTCGCGCCGTCGAATACCGGTGTGGCGAAGTGGAGGCCAAGCGCGTGCGCGGCCCAGCCGAGGTGCGTCTCGAGGATCTGGCCGACGTTCATACGGGACGGAACGCCCAGCGGATTGAGCACGATCTCGACCGGGGTGCCATCGGGCAGGTGCGGCATGTCCTCCTCGGCGAGGATGCGCGCGATGACGCCCTTGTTGCCGTGGCGGCCCGCCATCTTGTCGCCGACCGACAGCTTGCGCTTCATGGCGACGTAGGTCTTGACCAGCTTGATGACGCCCGGCGGCAGCTCATCGCCGCGGCGGATCTTCTCCTTCTTCTCCTCGAACAGCTGGCGGATCACCTCCACCTGCCGCTCGGTCCGCTCCTCGAGATCGCGGAGGTCGTCCTGCAGCCTCGGGTCGTCGCTGTTCACCTTCAGCCGCACCATGTGTTGGTACGTCAGCCCCTGCAGGACCTCGGCGGTCAGCTCGGTGCCCTTCTGGAGGATCTTGTCGCGGCCGTACTCGTCGTACAGGTCGGAGCGCAGTGCCTGGTCCCGCAGCATGTGGACCATCCGCTTCTTCACCTCGTCGTGAAGGATGCGGACCTCGTCCTGCAGGTTCTTCTCCATCATGTCGAGCTCTTCCTGCTCGATCGCCTTGGCACGCTCGTCTTTCTCGATGCCCTTCCTGGAGAAGATCTTGACGCCGACGACGATGCCCTCGATGCCGGGCGGGCAGACGAGCGACGCGTCTCGGACGTCGCCGGCCTTCTCGCCGAAGATGGCGCGCAGCAGCTTCTCTTCCGGCGTCAGCTGCGTCTCGCCCTTCGGGGTGACCTTGCCGACCAGGATGTCGCCCGACTTCACGTAGGCGCCGATCCGGATGATGCCGCTGTCGTCGAGGTCCTTCAGCGCGCTCTCGGGCACGTTCGGGATATCCCGCGTGATGTCTTCCGGCCCGAGCTTGGTGTCGCGCGCCTCGATCTCGAACTCCTCGATGTGGATGGAGGTGTAGTAGTCGTCCTTCACCATCCGCTCTGAGACGAGGATCGCGTCCTCGAAGTTGTAGCCGCGCCACGGCATGAACGCGACGAGCACGTTCCGGCCGAGCGCCAGTTCGCCGAGCTCGGTGCACGGCCCGTCGCCGAGCACCTGGCCCTTGGACACCTTCTGGCCGACGCGCACGATCGGCTTCTGGTTGATGCAGGTATTCTGGTTCGAGCGCTTGAACTTGGTGAGATTGTAGATGTCGGCGCCCATCTCCTTGCTGACATCCCCGTCCTCGCCGTGCACGCGGACGACCATGCGCTGGCTGTCCACGTAGTCCACGGTGCCCGTTCGCCGGGCCACGACAACGGCGCCCGAGTCGCGCGCGGTGATGTACTCCATGCCGGTGCCGACGAACGGCGCCCGGGCGCGGAGCAGCGGGACCGCCTGCCGCTGCATGTTCGACCCCATCAGCGCGCGGTTCGCGTCGTCGTGTTCGAGGAACGGGACGAGCGACGCGGCGACGGAGACGAGCTGCTTGGGCGACACGTCGATGAACTGCACGGTGTCGCGCGGCGCGAGGATGAAGTTCCCTTCCTTCCGGGCGTTCACGCGATCCTGCTTCAGGCGCAGGTCGGCGTCGAGGGGCACGTTCGCCTGCGCGATGACGTACTGGTCTTCTTCCCAGGCGGAGAGGTAGAAGGAGTGCGGCTCCCACTCCGCCGGCTTCTTCCGGCGGGCCTTCGCCTGGGCGTTCTCCTCGATCGCCTCGTTGGCTTCGACGATCTCGCCGGCCTTGAACCTCGTACCGCCGCCGTTCTCGATCCGGACGTAGTCCACCACCCGGCCGTCCTTGACCTTGCGGTAGGGCGACTCGATGAAGCCGAACTCGTTGATCCGCGCGTAGCACGCCAGCGACGAGATCAGGCCGATGTTCGGGCCTTCCGGTGTCTCGATCGGGCAGATGCGGCCGTAGTGCGTCGGGTGCACGTCGCGCACCTCGAATCCGGCGCGCTCGCGCGACAACCCGCCGGGCCCGAGGGCCGAGAGACGGCGCTTGTGCGTGACCTCCGAGAGCGGGTTGGTCTGGTCCATGAACTGCGACAGCTGCGACGACCCGAAGAACTCGCGAATCGCAGCCATGACCGGCTTCGCGTTGATCAGGTCGTGCGGCATGGCGGTCGCCATTTCCTGGTAGACCGACATCTTCTCCTTGATCGCGCGCTCCATCCGGACCAGCCCGATGCGGAACTGGTTCTCGAGCAGTTCGCCGACCGAGCGGACGCGCCGGTTGCCCAGGTGGTCGATGTCGTCCACGGCCGCGGGGTTCCGCCGCAGCTTGAGCAGGAACTTGATGACCTCGTAGAAGTCCTGCGGGTGCAGGATCTTCTCGTCGAGCGGCGTGTTCAGCCCGAGCTTCGTGTTCAGCTTCAGGCGGCCGACTCGCGAGAAGTCGTACTTCTGCGGGTTGAAGAACATGTTCTCGAACAGCGACCGCGAACTGTCCTCGGTCGGCGGGTCGCCGGGCCGCAGGCGCCGGTAGATCTCGACGAGCGCCTGGACGTGGTTCTGGATCGTGTCCTTCCGGAGCGTCTGCGAGATGATCGACCCGGACTGGTCGCGCTCGGGGAAGAAGATGTCGACGCGCTCGACCTCCTTCTCCTGCAGAATCGAGACCTGCCGAGCCGTCAGTTCCTCGTTCGCCTGGACGAGCACCTCGCCGGTCGCCGTGTCGATCAGGTCCTGCGCGGCGAACGCGCCCTCGAGCTCGGCGTCGTCGATTCGCACCGCTTCGACGCCCGCCTTCCGCAGGGCGACGATCGAGGAGTTCGTGATCTTCTTCCCCTTGTGGATGACGAGGTCGGAGCCCTTGACCTCGATGTCCTCGCCGGCGCGAAGGCCGACCAGGCTCTCATTCACGGTCCAGAACGCGCTCGGGCGGAGGTACAGCCGATCGACCCCGTAGAACGTCCGGAGGATCTCCTCGGTGCTCTGCAGGCCGAGAGCCCGCAGGAAAACCGTCGCATAGAACTTGCGCTTCCGGTCGATGCGGACGTAAAGGAGGTTCTTCGCGTCGAACTCGAACTCGACCCACGACCCGCGGTACGGGATGATCTGCGCGGAATGGAGGGTCTTGTCCTCGGAGTGGAAGAACGCGCCAGGCGAGCGGTGCAACTGCGACACGATCACACGCTCGGTCCCGTTGATGATGAACGTGCCGTTCTCCGTCATCAGCGGGATGTCGCCGAAGTAGACCTCCTGCTCCTTGATGTCGCGGATGGTCTTCACGCCCGTCTCGACGTCCTTGTTCCAGACGACGAGCCGGATCGTGACCTTCAGCGGCACGGCGTAGGTCATGCCACGTTCCTGGCACTCGTCCACGTCGTACTTCAGCTTCAACTCGACCGTCCGTCCGCAGATATCGCAGACGTCGCCCCGCGCCTCGTTGGCGCGTCCGCACCGCTGGCAGAGCACGTCCTTGTCGCCGTACGGGTCGGCGACGAGGGCTGCCCCGCAGTTGGCGCACGGCTTGCGCAAGTGGTGCAGCCCAACGAGCTTGCTACACTTGCATTCCCAGTTGCCGATCGAGTACTCGATGAACTCGAGCGAGGAATTCTCCCGGAAGTCGGAAATTGGAAACACCGACTTGAACACCGACTGCAGGCCGGCGTCTTCGCGCTCGGATGGCAGGCGGTTCATCTGGAGAAAGCGCTCGTACGAATTCTTCTGGATCTCGATCAAGTTCGGGATCGGAATGGTCGTCTTGATCTTCGAGAAGTCGATGCGCTCTCGGTAAACGTTCTTGGGAAGGCTGTACATCCTGTGAAGGTCCCAACAACAGCGCCCCGCCGGGCAGGACGCGACGGATGGCCGCGCTTCAGGCCGCGGGCTGCGGTCTGAAGCCGCTCGATCGGGGACGCTGCAAGCCTGCAGCGGAAGGGTCGCGACCGGGTCGATGCCGGTCCGCAGGACACAGCGCGCTGTGCCACTGCAGCCGAACGGCGAACCGACGTGGCTACTTGATTTCGACCTTCGCCCCGACCTCTTCGAACTTCTTCCGAATCGCCGCGGCCTCGTCCTTCGACACGCCTTCCTTGACCGCCTTCGGCGCGCCTTCCACCAGGTCCTTGGCTTCCTTCAGACCCAGACTCGTGACTTCCCGGACCGCCTTGATGACGTTGATCTTCTTGTCGCCCACCTCGGTGAGGATCACGTTGAACTCGGTCTGCTCCTCGACCGGGGCCGCCGCCGCCGCACCGCCGCCCGCCGGCATCGCCATGGGCATCGCCGCCGCCGCCGACACGCCGAGCTCGATTTCCAGGGTCTTCACGAGCTGCGACAGCTCAAGGACGCTGATGCCCTTGATGTACTCGACCACCTGCTGCTGGTTCAGTTCCGCCATTTCAGTTCTCCTGCATCATGAAAGCCGCAGTTGGCGGACCGCAAGGTCCGCCCTACGGGAGTAGGGCGGGTCTGCAGACCCGCCAACACCTATGCCTCGCCCTTTTTCTTTTCCGCCTGAGTGAGCACGTTCAACAGTGCCTGCGGCGCCGCGTTGAGGACCGTGACGAGCCGGACCATCGGAGCGCTGAGGAGGAACAGCAGCTTCGCGTACAGCCCCGGCTTGCCTGGCAGCGTCGCGAGTTCGGTCACCTCTGCGGCCTGGATCTTTCGCCCCTGCACCACCGCCGCCTTGATCGTGAGCGCCGGTGCGGTCTTTGCGAACGTCGTCAGCGTCTTGGCCAGCGCCACCGGGTCGTTCCCGGTAAACGCGATGGCCGTCGTCCCCTGGAAGAACTCGCTCAGCGGCTCGAACTCCGTCCCCTTCAGGGCACGGCGGGCCAGCGTGTTCTTGACGACCCGGTACTGCCCCTTGACGGCGCGGACCTGTCTCCGCAACTCCGTCACCTGGGGCACGTTCAGGCCCGTGTAGTCGAACAGGATCGCGCTATCCACGCCCTGGAGCGCGGTCGCCAACTGCTCGAGCGTGGCCGTCTTCTCGCTTTTCGTCAACGCCATGTCTGCTGCACCTTTTTTCTCTCGGCGGGCCGCGGGGACCCGCCCTACGACATCAACCGGCGCACCCTACTTTCTCACCACGTCCACGCTGGCCGTGTCGACCTTGATCGCCGGGCCCATAGTCGTGGAGAGGACCAGGCTCTTCAGGTACTTGCCCTTGGCCGCCGCCGGCTTCGCCTTCACGATCGCTTCGACCAGCGCGTTGGCGTTCTGCAGCAGGTTCTGGGTCGGAAACGACGCCTTGCCCACCGGCGCGTGGACGATCCCGGTCTTGTCGACGCGGAACTCCACCTTGCCGGCCTTGATCTCGCGGACGGCCTTGCCGATGTCGAAGGTCACGGTGCCGGTCTTCGGGTTGGGCATCAGGCCGCGCGGGCCGAGCACCTTCCCGAGGCGACCGACCGACTTCATCATGTCGGGGGTGGCGACGACGGCTTCGAAGTCCATGAAACCGCCCTGGATCCTCTCGACGATTTCCTCGCCGGCCACGATATCGGCGCCGGCCTCCAGGGCTTCCTTCTGCTTCTCGCCGCCCGCGATGGCCAGCACCTTCTTGTTCTTGCCAAGGCCGTGCGGCAGCACGACGGTGCCGCGTACCATCTGGTCGGCATGCTTGGGATCGACGCCGAGCCGGAATGCGAGTTCGACCGTCTCGTCGAACTTGGCAAACTTTATTTTCTGGGCGAGCGGCACGGCCTCGTCGAGGTTGTAATGCCGAACGCCAACCTCCGCCTTCGCGGCGGTGAACTTCTTACCCGCTTTGCTCATCGACCCTCCCTGTGGTCTGCGGGCCCGTCCCCGGACCCTCCCACGCTGAAGAACGAACGACTCGGGAGTCGAATCCCGAATCACGACTCCTACTGGACGACATCCAACCCCATCGATCGCGCGGTGCCGCAGACGGTTTTCACGGCCGCCTCGAGGCTCTCGGCGTTCAGGTCCGGCATCTTCAGCTTCGCGATGTCCTCGACCTGCTTGGCGGTGACGGTCCCCACCTTGGTCTTGTTGGGCTCCGCGGACCCCTTTGCGATGTTCGCGGCCCGCTTCAACAGGACGGCCGCCGGCGGCGTCTTCGTGATGAAGGTGTAGCTGCGATCGGCGTATACCGTGACGACGACCGGGATGATCAGCCCTTCGTCCTTGGCGGTCTTCGCGTTGAAGTTCTTACAGAAGTCCATGATGTTCAACCCGTGGGGGCCGAGCGCGGTCCCGACGGGCGGCGCGGGCGTCGCCTTGCCGGCCGCGATCTGGAGCTTCACTACCGCCTGAATTTTCTTCGCCATAAGTCCTGTCCCGGTCGCTGACAGCGGGCAACCGGCAGCCTTCCTGCTGCCCGCTGGCCGCTAGACCTTCTCCACCTGCATGAAATCGAGCTCGACCGGCGTGGACCGGCCGAAGATCGTGACCATCACCTTGAGCGTGCTCCGGTCGGCGTTCACCTCGTCGATGATTCCCTCGAAGCTCGTGAACGGCCCCTCGTTGATGCGCACGCGATCGCCCTTTTCGAACGTGTACTTCGCCTTGGGCTTCTCGGCCGCCGCCGTCACCTGCAGGAGGATTTGATCGACCTCCTCACGGCTGAGCGGCGTGGGACGCGCGCCGGCGCCGACGAACCCTGTCACCTTCGGGGTGTTCTTCACCACGTGCCAGGCGTTGTCAGACATGTACATCTCGACCAGAATGTAGCCGGGGAAGAAGCGCTTAGGGGTCTCGACCTTGCGCCCCCCGCGCATCTCCACGACCACCTCGGTCGGGATGAGAATCTCGCCGATCTCGTCCTGCAGCCCGTATGCCTGGACGCGCTGTCGGAGCGACTCGGACACCTTCTTCTCGAACCCCGAGTAGGTGTGGACGATGTACCACTGCTTCGTCCGATCGTCGGTCATGCCACACCAAATCGTTTGAAGATCCACTGGATGCCGATGTTGAACACACCGTCCAGCGCGAAGAGGTAGAGACCGAAGAAGATCGACGTGAGGATCACGACGAACGTCGTGGCGTAGACTTCCTTGCGGGAAGGCCACGTGACGCGCTTCAGTTCGTTGCGAACCTCGGTGAGGAAGGTCTTGAAGTTGCCCCACCACCCGGTCACGTTGCCGCCGGCTTCCTTGACGCTATCGATGATTGCCACGGTCTTCACCGCCGGATCACTGAGAATCACAAAGGAATCAGGAGCCTGGATTCAGGATTCAGCAGAACGGCGGGCCACCCCGAATCCCACTGACTCCCGAATCCTGAATCCCGAATCCCCATTTCTGGCAGGCCAGGAGGGAATCGAACCCCCAACCCCCGGTTTTGGAGACCGGTGCTCTGCCAATTGAGCTACTGGCCTGTAGTCTCGAAGGATTCGTTCTACTTCGTCTCCCGGTGCGCCGTGTGCGTACGGCAGTGCGGGCAGAACTTCTTGAGTTCCAGGCGCTCGGTCGTCTTCTTCTTGTTCTTCGTCGTGTTGTAGTTCCGGCGCTTGCAGTCCGTGCACGCCAGGATGATGATGTCACGCATACACTGCTTTCACTCGCTGGCGGCTGCCCGCTGCCTGCTATTCCAGGATTTCCGTGACCGTCCCGGCGCCGACCGTGCGGCCGCCCTCGCGGATCGCGAACTTCGACCCCTTC
>JADGOB010000021.1 GCA_017883185.1 Acidobacteriota bacterium | reverse complement strand
GCATGGCGTCAGCCGCCCTACGAATACGTTCACGACCGGATGCCGATCGACATCCTGGCCGGCTCGGCTCGCCTGCGCGAGGCGATCGAAGCCGACCTGCCCGCCCGCGAGATTGCGGCCGAGTGGGACGAACCCGTGGCCCGGTTCGAGACGGTCCGCGCGAAGTACTTGGTGTACTAGACCCTGGTCTTGGCCAGCCCGGGGGCCTTCGCTTCCTCGACCGAGGAGGGCTCGAGGCAGGTCTCCACGAGGTGCGTTTTCAGGCTGTCGAATGCCTGTTGCGGTGAGTCGACATACGTGAACAGATCCAGGTCCCTCGGCGAGGCGGCGCCCGCCTCGACCATCGGCTCGAAGTGCAGGACCCGCTCCCAGTATTCCCGCCCGTAGAGCAGAACCTGGATCGTCTTCGACAGCTTCTCGGTCTGCACGAGCGTCAGGATCTCGAACATCTCGTCCATCGTCCCGAACCCGCCCGGGAACACCACCAGTGCCTTCGCCAGGTAGGCGAACCAGAATTTGCGCATGAAGAAGTAGTGGAACTCGAAATGGAGGTTCTTCGAGATGTACGGGTTCGGTCCTTGCTCGAACGGGAGGCGGATGTTGAGGCCAATCGTCTTCCCGCCCGCCTCGTGCGCACCGCGGTTGGCCGCTTCCATGATGCCCGGCCCCCCGCCCGAGCAGACGACGAACCGGTGATAGGGACACTCGAGCGTCCTGGTCCACGCGGTGAGGAGGCGTGCGAGCGTGCGGGCGTCCTCGTAGTAGCGCGACCAGTCGAGCGCCCGTTGCGCCTGCGCCACGAGCGCTTCTCCGGCGGGTTCTGCGCCCTGGCGCGCGAGCGCGACAAGGCCGCGTTCCGCCCGCTCCCGGCTGGCCACCCGTGCCGACCCGAAGAAGACCACCGTGTCCTGGATCTTCTCGCGCCGGAAACGACCGAGCGGCTCGAGGTACTCAGAGAGGATGCGCATCGGCCGTCCTTCCTCGGTCTCGAGGAATTCGTGGTTCAGATACGCCAGCGGCTGGTTGTTCATAAATCTACGCTAGCAAATTCAACGCCGCGGCCGAGCGTCGTCTACACGTAGGCCCGGAGATCCCACGCGCCTCGACCATGTTCGAGGTATCCCTTGAGCGTGTCGAGCGAGGCCGGCCAGCCGCCGCCGACCACCTCGTAGTACCGCATCCACCGCGGGCTGTCATCCAGCCCTCTCTGCACCACGCGAAGCAGCGTGGCGAGCGGCGCGGACGGGCGGCCCGCGGGTCGATCAGTCGGCGTGCACGTCACTTCCATCGCCATCGGGCCGATTGGGTCCCCCTCGGGCGGCAGCCAGTAGGCGTCGGCGACGAAGAATCCCCGGCCAGGCTGGACGTCGATCACCGTGCCATGAAAGACACCGCCCAGCCGGCCCAGCACGTCGTCGGCAACCTCCGAGTCGCCCCATTCGAGCGCGTAGACGCCCAAGGGACGAGGGGTGGCGATGGCGGTCGCCACGTCCCACCAGGCCGCGAGCGCGGACGGCTCGAAGAACGCGGCGAGGACGCGGGTGGGCGTGGACTCGATGCGAATCGAATAGTCGAAGCCGATTTGGCTGCGCGTCGGCATGCCTATCCCCTGGCGGTGATCGTCTCCAACCCGTGGGCGTGAGGCCCCTGCTCGCTGCGGCGCAGCAGGAACGCGAACAGCAGGCCGACGAACCCCAGGCACGAGAACATCCACATGCCGGGAGCATACCCTGCCGGGTTGGCCGCGCTGGCGGCCCAGTGGTCGTTCGACCAGCCGATCAGCAGGTTGAACCCGAACAGCCCGATGTTCTGGATCATCGTCATCAGGCCGTACGCGGTGCCAAGCTTCTCTTCGCCGACAACGTACGCGACCGACGGCCACATGACGGCCGGGATCATCGAGAACGCGATGCCCATCAGGGCCATCGGCACGTAGAGCGAGATGCTCGTGTAGGCCATGATGAGGTAGACCGGGATCAACAGCAGCGACCCGACCATCATGAACAGCGAGCGACGGCCGACGCGGTCCACGACCGCGCCGAAAGCAGGCGTCCCGATCATCGCGAACAGCGTCAGCATGCTCGACAGGAAGCCGGCCGTTTCGCGGCTCGCGCCGTGCGCCTCGATGAAGAACTTCACCGCGAACGTCTGGAACGGAAAAATTCCGGAGTAGAACGTGATGCAGAGGGCGACGATGAACCAGTAGGATGTGCCGAAATTGAAGATCTGCTTGAGGTCCACCTTGTCGGTCTGGCCTGCCGCGCCCAGCTCGTACCGCTGCTCCGCCTGCGCCTCGAGCAACCAGTAGAGAATGCCGCCCACCACGCAGAAACTGCCGAATCCGACGGAGATGACCAGCGGCCACTGCCAGTTGGAATACGATGAGGCCGCCCAGCTTGGCGAGTTGAGCGCCGCGAACGACCCGAGCCTGGCAATCGTGAGGTTGATGCCGAAGGCGAAGCTCAGCTCTTTCCCGCGGAACCACCGCGCGATCGCCGTCGTCACGCCCACGATCAGCGATTCGGCGCCGAGGCCGAACACCAAGCGGCCCGCGACCATCACCGAGAGCGTCGAAGAGTCGATGCCGAGACCGAACAGGCTGCTCAGCCCGCGCACGCCGACACCGAGCGGCGCGAACAGAGGCGCATCCGGCCAAGCGGTCACGACCGACCCGAGCGTGCAGATCGCGCCGAAGAGCAGCGTGGACTTCTTGGTGCCGATCCGGTCGATGATGATTCCGCCGATGAGGACCATCACGATGTTCGGGAAGCTGTAGATCGCCTGGAGCAGCCCGATGCTCGAGTCCGAGAACTTCAGTTGCGCCTTCAGCACGTCGGCCAGCGGGCTGATGCAGTCGTAGACGTAGTAGTTCCCGAACATCGCCAGGCTGATGAACACCAGCACCAGCCAGCGAAAAAGACGGGTGGGCTGTGGCCGCGTGGCGACAGGGATCGGGTCGGTCATTGTGGCACTATATCATTGGCTTATGGCCGCGGCCGCGGCCTCAGAGGCCGGCGAGAGACCCCGGCGCCAGGTCCGGCGGTCGCGCCGCAGTCGCCGGCCCAGAGAGAGGCGGACGTGGACCGGGCCGCGGCCGCCGCGCTGTCCGACGCGGGGCCGGCCATCGCGACGATCTTCGTGTGGCGCATGGGGTAGAGGGTCTACAATCTCTCAGACAGGAACACCGAATCGATCGAGGTAATCGCAAGACAGCAGACGAGGGAATGGCGGGGCGGGGAACAAGGGGCTCAGGCGATGACGGACGAGGGGAACCGGGTGGCCGTCGAGGCGTGGCTGCGCGCCGCACTCGAGGACGCGGAGCGGCGAGGCCTCCCAGAACTGAAACCGCTGCTCGAAGGGCTCGCGCAGGCGACCATCACCCTGCGCGCGGCAGACTGGAACGACACGGTGCCGCATGCGCCGCGGCCAGCAGACCAATGACGATGCTCGACTGCGCCATTACCGACCTGGCGGCTCGCCTCTCGTCGCGCGGCATCTCGTCCGTGGAGATGACCGACGCCTGCCTCACGCAGATCGCGCGCAACAACGGCCGCCTCAATGCCTTCATCACCATTCTGGCCGACCAGGCTCGGGCGGACGCCAGGCGGGCGGACGAGGAAATCGCCTCGGGCCACTATCGCGGGCCGCTGCACGGGGTGCCGTTGTCCCTGAAGGACCTCATTGACCTGGCCGGCGTGCCGACCACCGCGGCGTCCAGGGTGCTCGAACATCACGTCGCCGACGCAGATGCGCCCATCACCGCAAGGCTGCGGACGGCGGGCGCCGTCTTCCTCGGCAAGTGCAACCTGCACGAGTTCGCGTTCGGCACCACCAGCGAGGATTCGGCGTTCGGACCGGTGCGGAACCCGTGGGACCCGACCCGATCGGCAGGAGGCTCGAGCGGAGGGTCAGCGGCGGCGGTCGTGACTGGGATGGGCTACGCCTCGATCGGCACGGACACCGGCGGATCGATCCGGATTCCCGCCGCGGTGTGCGGGTGCGTCGGCCTCAAGCCGACGAGCGGCGAACTGCCCTGCGAGGGGATCATCCCCCTCAGTCGCACGCTCGATCACGTCGGCCCGCTGACGCGGACGGTCGCCGACGCGTGGTTGCTGTTTCACGTCATGACCGGGATTCCGAATCCCCCGCTGCTGCCCGTCAGGCGCCCCGCGCCTTCGCTGCGCATCGGCCTCCTTCGCCCCTACTTCATGGACGTGCTGTCGGACGACGTCCGCGAGCAGTTCGAGCTCGAGCTCGAACGTCTCGCGATGGCAGGAGTGACGGTCGTCGAGCGGGCGGTCCCGCACGCGTCCGACATCGCCGCGGTCTACCTCCACCTGCAGTTGCCCGAGGCGTCGGCCTATCACGCGCCTGTGCTGCAAACCCGTCCCGAGGACTACACGCCCCCGGTCAGGCTGCGCCTCGAGATGGGGCGTTACGTGCTGGCGGAAGACTACTCGCGTGCGCAGGTCGGAGCCGAGGTCCTGCGGCGGGAAGTGGACGCCGCCCTGGACGGACTGGACGGGCTGGTCCTGCCGACGGTGCCGATCACGGCGCAACCGATCGGCAGCACCGGGCTCACCATCGGCGATCGCTCCTACCCGGTGCGTGCGCTCATGCTGAGGCTGACCCAGCTGTTCGACATCACCGGCCACCCGGCGATCTCGGTGCCCTGCGGGCGGTCCCGAGACAACCTCCCGGTTGGCCTCCAGCTCGTCGGACGGCACGGCCGGACGGAAGACTTGCTCACCCTCGCGGCGACGTGCGAGGACGTCATCGGGCAACGCGGGTAGTCGGAACTGACGATGAAGAGTCGGGGACTGACGATGAGGAGTCGGGGACGGACGATGAGGAGTCGGAACTGACGATGAGGAGTCGGGGACTGACGATGAGGAGTCGGAACTGACGGTGTCAGTCGGACGCTGACGGGGGCGCGAGCCCGCAGAATTGCTCCGAGAGTGGTTTCTCAACTTCGGCGGGGTGCTCCGTGATGAGGCCACAGGTCGCAAGCCGCACCTCGCAAGCCGGACTGCCACAGTCCGTCGGGACTGACGCCACTGCGGGCATTTGGTACAATAGCCCAGCAATGCTCGCTCCGTTCTTCCATGCTTGGGAACGCCGTCTTCACTCCCGCACGCCCGACCGCGTCGTCCGCCCCTTCGAGTGGGGGCTCGACTGGATGGCCGCGAACGGCCACGCTCCAGGCACCCCTGCGGACGTCGTCCTCGCCGATTGGGCGAAGGCGGCGCTGGAGGATTCGCCCCGGTTCTTCGAGACGCCGCCAACCAGCGACTTTGCCTGGGAACCTGATTCCACGAACGATGGCGGGTGGGCGGGCACCGTCGCGTTTCCGAGCGTCATCACGACCCCTCACCCGGAGAACAACATCGTCTACGGGCGGCTGTTCACGGCGCCTCGGCTGAAAGGCGGGCGCGAGGACCGACGGCGGGCCATCGTCGTCCTTCCGCAGTGGAACGCGGACGCGGGTGGTCATGTCGGCCTCTGCCGGCTGCTGTCGCGGTTCGGGTTGAATGCCCTGCGGATGAGCCTACCCTACCACGACCGGCGGATGCCGCCCGAGCTGCGGCGCGCGGATTTCATCGTCAGCGCCAACGTCGGGCGCACGATGCAGGTGTGCCGCCAGGCGGTGGTGGATGCGCGTCGGGCGGTCGCCTGGCTGGCGCGCGAAGGCTACGAACGGATTGGAATCCTCGGGACGAGCCTGGGTTCATGCCTGGCGATGCTGACGTCGGCACACGAGCCGCTGATCCGGACTGAGGCGCTGAATCACGTGTCGCGCTACTTCGCGGATGTCGTCTGGGAGGGGATGTCCACGGAACATGTCCGCGCGGGTCTCGACGGCCACATCACGCTCGACCGGCTGCGCGAGCTGTGGATGCCGATCAGCCCGCAGGCGTACGTCTCGCGCCTGCACGACAAGAAGACGCTGCTGGTCTACGCGCGTTACGACACCACCTTCCCCGTCCACCTGTCGCTCGACCTGATTCGGGAGTTCCAGCGCCTCGGTGTTCCCTACCAGCTCGCCGTCCTGCCGTGCGGCCACTACACGACGGGGCTCACGCCGTTCAAGTACCTGGATGGATACGTGCTGACAAAGTTCCTGGTCCAGAACTTGTAGAAGTCAGTCGCGCGTGACAGACTGACAACTGGTCACTGCCAACTGGCCACTACAAGTATTTCAGCAATCCCTTGAGGGCTTCGTAGACGGCGGAGGCAATCTCGCGGACCAGAGGGGAGACGTCGCCCTCGTTGACCGAGTTGGCGACGGTGACTGGGTCGGTAAGAACCAGCCAAATCGTCGCCGAGGCCAGGACGGCCGCCACGACGCCAATCATGCCAAACAAGCTGAGACTGGTACGGCCGAGGCCGGTCATGAGATTCCTAGTGTAGCACCGCGCCTTTCAGTTAGACGCAGGGCCCGGCCGCCTGGTTCGGTCCGCCCACTGCCTCTCTCTCTTTCTGTCTTCTGAATTCAGAAATTCCGAACTCACGCCTCCGCGTCGAGCACCGTGGGTTCGCCAATCCCCAGGCCGCGGAGGCCGGGCTCCACCTTCGCGCGGTCGCCGACAATGGCCACCGTCATTCGCGAGAGGTCGAACCGCTGCGCGGCCGTGGTGACCGCGTCGATATCCACCGCATGGATCGAGGGGACGAACTGCTCGAGGGTGTCATCCGGCAGCTCGTAGAGCGCGAGTTGCGCGAGGCCCCGCGCAATCTGCCCGGCGGTCTCGAAGCTTCGCGCGTAGCCGCGGGTCAGCGCCGATTTCGCGAGGCCGAGTTCGGCGGCCGTCGCCGGGCGCGGCCCGGCGATCGCGCGAAGCTCGCCCAGCACTTCCTTCACCGCGTCGGCGGTGACGCCGGTCTGCACGGCGGCCTGCACGACAAACGGGCCAGGCGCCCGCCTGAACTCGAAGCCGCTCCTCACGCCGTAGGTGAACCCCTTGTCTTCGCGCAGGTTCATGTTCAGCCGGCTGACGAACTGGCCGCCGAGGATCGTGTTGAGCACGAGCAGCGCGTAGTAGTCGGGCGTCAGGCGCGGCACGCCGACCTGTCCGATCCGCAACTCGGACTGCGCGGCCCCCGGGCGATCGACCAGCGCCAGCGGCGCTACGGGCATCGCCGGGGCGGGCGTGGTCATCGCGTTGGGCACGGAGGCAGCCAGCGCCTGGGGGTCCTGCGCGCCCTCCGTCCACCAGCCGAACGCCCGCTCCACCACCCCGAACAACTCGTCGTGAGAAAGGTCGCCCACCGCGGCGATCGTCACCTCCGAGGGCCGCCACACCTGCTGATGAAACCGGGAGACGTCGTCGGCCGACGACGACTCGAGCCCGCGCGTCGTGCCAATCGGCAGCCGACCATACGGGTGACCGGCATAGAGCAATCGGGCGAGCGCGATGTCGGCGACGGCGGGCGCGAGATCGCGCAACTGGCGCAACCGGTTCAGCCGCAACTCGCGCACGCGATCGAAGTCCTCGACAAAGAGCCGCGGCCGCGCGACGATATCCGACAGCAGGCCGAGCGCCTGGTCGCAGAATCTCGGCAGCGTGAGCAGGGACAGGACGGTCGCGTCCGACCCGACCTCCGTCTCGAACTGCGCGCCCATCCCCGAGAGCGCGTCCTCGATGTCGAGCGCCGACCGCGCCCCGCTCCCCTCGTCCAGCATGTCGGCGGTGAGCGCGGCAAGGCCGGGCCGGTCGATCGGTTCGACGGCCGAGCCGGATGACAGCAGCAGGAGAAACGACACCACCGGCACGCCGCGATGCTCGACGGTCCGCACGCGGAGGCCGTTGGCGAGCGAGCGGCGCGACACCGCCGGAAATCGAACCGTGGGATCCGCGCCAGGCGTCGGCAACCGCGAGCGGTCGATGGCGATCACGAGCACACCACTTTCGTGGAATCGGGAAGGGCGAGGTCGAGGCGGCCGCGGGGAACGACGCTGACAGCGACGCGCGGCGCCTGCACGAGGAAACGTCCGGCCGCGGCGGCCACCGACGCGGGCGTCGCTTCGCGGTAACGATCGAGATCGCGATCGAAGTAGCCGGGGTCGCCCACGAACACGTTGTACTGGTTCAACTGGTCGGACTTCCCGCCGAACCCTCCGACCGTCTGGACGCGATAGACGAACTGCGCCTCGGCCTGCGCAAGGCTACGCTGGGACTCGGCGCTGGTCGGCCCCGACTCGGCGACGCGGGCGATTTCCGCGGACATGGCCGCCTCCAGTTCCGCCAGCGTGTGCCCGGGCGCGGCGGTCGCAATCAGCTGGAAGAAGCCGGAGAGCTCGTGCGACTGCTGCACCGCGATCACGTCGGTCGCGATGCGGCGCTCGTAGACCATGTTCTTGTAGAGCCGCGAACTCTTGCCGTCGGCGAGCACGTCGGCGACGAGATCGAGATCGGCATCGCCGTCGGCGAAGATGGCCGGCGAGAGCCAGTTCAGGTACAAGCGGGGCAACACCACGCCATCTTCGAGCAGGACGCGCGAGTCGCGAGTCGCGGTGTTGTCGCACGCGACCGGGCCGACGGCCGGTCCCGGCTCGACCCCGCCGAAGTACGCATCGACGAGCGCCAGGGCCGACTCGGGGGCCACGTCCCCCGCAAGCGCCAGCGACGCGTTGCCCGGGTGATAGTACCGACGGAAGAACGCCTGCACATCGTCCAGGCTCGCGGCCTGCAGGTCGTCCGGGCTGCCGATCGTCAGCCAGTGATACGGGTGCGCGGGCGGAAACAGCGCGTCCACGATGGCCATGGCGGCCATGCCGTACGGACGGTTCTCGTAGTTCTGTCGACGCTCGTTGAGCACGACGTCCCGTTGGTTGCGGAACTTCTCCTCGGTCAGGGCCGGCAGCAGGTGGCCCATCCTGTCCGATTCCATCCAGAGCGCCAGCTCCAGGCCGCTGGTCGGCACCACTTCCCAGTAGTTGGTCCGGTCGGAGTTGGTGGAGCCGTTGAGGACCGCGCCCGCCTGCTGGAGCGGCTGGAAGTAGCCGTGGTTGTAGTGCTCCGAGCCCTCGAACATGAGGTGCTCGAACAGGTGCGCGAACCCGGTTCGTCCCGGCTGCTCGTTCTTCGAACCGACGTGGTACCAGAGATTGACGGCCACGATTGGACACCGGTGATCCTCGTGAATCAGCACCGGCATGCCGTTGCGGAGCGTGTGCTTCGTGTACGGGATGTTCATCCTGCTTCCAGTCAACAACGCTACCACGTCTGGAGTACCCGTGTCCCGGCGCGTCACCCGCGAGCACGGGATCATTCGGCCGTTGCCGGCGGATTGCGCTGGCGAGGCGCGCGAAGATCGGAGATCATGTCGGCGGCCTCCGGAAAGAGAGAACCCGATTGGACCGCGCACCGACGCCTGTCGACGGCCGCCCCGTCTCTCCGTGGCTGATGCTCGGCCTCCTGGCTCTGGGCGAGTTCCTCGGCATGACGCTGTGGTTCTCGGCGACGGCCGTGACCCCCGCGCTCGTCGGCGAGTTCCGCCTGTCGCTCGGCCAGACGGCGTGGCTGACGATGGCCGTGCAGGGCGGCTTCGTGGCCGGCACCCTTGTCAGCGCACTGCTGAATCTCCCTGACCTGCTCCAGGCGCGACGCCTCTTCGCGATCGGGTGTTTCCTCGGGGCCATCGCCACAGCGGCCATCACGCGCGTGCACGGCCCAACCGAGGCGATCCTGCTGCGCTTCGCCACCGGCGCCGCGCTCGCGGCCGTCTACCCGACCGGGCTCAAGATCGCGTCCGGCTGGTTCCGCGATCGCCGCGGCACCGCGCTGGCCGTGCTCGTCGCCGCGCTGACGGTGGGCCAGGCCTTCCCGCACCTGCTCGCGTGGCTCACCGGACCCGACAGCTGGCGATCGCAAATGCTGGTGACCGCATCCCTCGCGGTGATCGGCGGCGTCCTCGTGCTGTCGCTCGTGCGCGAAGGGCCGTTCGCGGCCCCCGCGGGGCCGTTCGATCCTCACGCGCTGGCCCGCGTCTACATCGACCCGCGCACCCGCTACGCCGTGTTCGGCTACCTGGGACACCAGTGGGAGCTGTACGCGATGTGGACCTGGATCGGAACGTTCGCGGCGGCCAGCCTCGCGTCGCGCGGCCAGGTGGAGGTCACGAGGGCGGCATCGGCCGCGGCGTTCATCGGGGTTGGCGCGGGCGCGTGCGGGTGCCTCGTCGCGGGACTGGCGGCCGACCGGATCGGAAAGGCGAAGGTGGCCGGAATGGCGCTCCGGGTGTCGGGCGCATGCGCGGCGCTCGCCGCGGTCGTCTACGGCAGCCATCCCGCTCTGCTGTACCTGTTTGTCGCCGTGTGGGGGACAGCCGTGGTGGCCGACTCGGCCCAGTTCTCGGCGCTGGTGGCCGACAACAGCCGGCCCGAGTACGTCGGCACGTCCCTGACGGTTGAAACGTGCAGCGGCTACCTGCTGACGATGCTCACCATTCGCGTGGTGCCGTCCCTCGCGGAGATCGTCGGCTGGCGATGGGTGTTTCTCGCGCTCGTGCCCGGACCGATCTTCGGGGCATGGGCGATGAAACGGCTCGGACGAACGGAAGGGATCAGGGATCAGCCAATGGTGCCTATGGCACCGCCGTCACCGGAATGACCGGCTTGCGGTAGCTGGCGATCGAGACCTGGGCGGCGAGCTGTTCGGCGGCAACAAAGAACGCACGCGCCGGTGCCGACTCGGGCTCGGCAATCACGAGGGGGACGCCCGCGTCGCCGCCGCGCCGGATCGGCTCGTAGATCGGGATCCGGCCAAGAAACGGAATCTCCATCATTTCCGCCGTGCGCTCGCCACCATCCCGTCCGAAGATGTCGCTCTCGTGCTTGCAGCTCGGGCAGACGAAGTAGCTCATGTTCTCGATCAGTCCGAGCACCGGGATGTTCAGTTTCTGATACATCCGCACGGCACGCCGGCTGTCGGCGAGCGACACCTCCTGCGGCGTCGTGACGACGATCGCGCCGGCCACGGGGACAGTCTGGTTGAGGCTGAGCGCGACGTCACCGGTTCCGGGCGGCATGTCGACCACGAGGTAATCGAGCTCGCCCCACTTCACGTCGTGGAAGAACTGTTGGATGACGCTGTGCAGCATCGGGCCGCGCCAGATCACCGGCGACTCGTCGTTGGCGAGAAACCCCATCGACACGACCTTGATGCCGTACTTCTCGACCGGCACCATCTTCTCCCCCTCGGCCACCAACGGCCCGTGCACGCCGAGCATGATCGGCACGTTCGGTCCGTAGATATCGCCGTCGATGATCCCCACGCGGCTGCCGAGCGCCGACAGCGCCGCTGCGAGGTTTACGGCCAGCGTCGTCTTGCCCACGCCGCCCTTGCCCGCGCCCACCGCCACCACGTTCTTGATCCCGGGAATCGGCGCCTGGGTGGACCCAACGTTGCGCGCCGTCCGCACGCTCGCCGTCATCGTCACCTCGACGTCGGTGACGCCAGGCAGGCTCGATACGGCCGCCCTGGCCTGGTCGCGCATAGCGTCCTTGACGGGACACGCCGGCGTGGTCAATTCGATCGTGAAGGCCACGCGCCCTCCGTCTATCCGGAGGTCCTTCACGAAGTTCAGCGCGACGATGTCGCGGTGCAGGTCGGGATCTTTCACGGCGCGGAGCGCGTCGAGCACGGCAGCCTGGTCAACGGAAGACATGCGAACCTCTCTCCTCTATCTAACCACAGTGTAACAATCCGGCTTGCGGCTGGCGACCTGCGGCCTTGTTGACGCAACGAGTCGTTGTCGCTCGGATCGTCCCGTCACTCCCGGTGGAGTGAACACAACCACGGCGTGACCCCGTTGGCGGCGTGCTGGCCGCAAGTCGCAGGCCGGCAGCCGCAGGCCGAATGACGCATCGAGACCCATTGCAGTCTGCGTCAGTTCCGACCCCTCTGCGTCAGTTCCGACTTCAGGTACTTGTCGTACCAGGCGAGCCACCGCGCCATCCGGTCGCGCAGGTAGCTTGGGGTCGTCAAGCCGTGATGCTGGCCGGGGTAGATCACCAACTGGGTCTCGACGTTCAGGCTCTTCAGCGCCTGATACATCTGCTCCACGCCCACCGTGGGCACGTTGAAGTCCTTGTCGCCCGACATGAACAGCGTCGGCGTCTTGATCCGGTCGGCGTGGAAGAACGGGTACGACACCTTCGTGTAGAGGTCGGCCGCCTTCCAGGGCACGCCGAGTTCGAGTTCCCACTGGATGATGTACTGGTCCGCCCCGTAGAGGGACATCTGCAGCGCGCTGCTGGCGCCGCTCACAGCCGCCTTGAACCGCGTGTCGCTCGCAATCGTGTAGTCGGTCAGGATTCCGCCGTAGCTCCACCCGCCGATGCCCAGCCGGTCGGGGTCGGCAATCCCGGATGCCACCATCCAATCAACCGCTGCCAGCAGGTCCACGACCTCCTTGTTGCCCCAGTCGGCGTAGATCGCCTTCTGGTAGGCGGCGCCGCGGCCCGAGCTGCCGCGGTAGTTGACGACCAGCACGACGTAGCCGTTGGCCGCGAGGAACTCGCGCTGAAGGTCGAAGCTGAGATCGTCCTGCCCGTTCGGGCCGCCGTGGATGATGAGCAGCGTCGGGTATTTCCTGCCAGAGACGAAGCCCGCCGGTTTTCGCACAATCCCGTTCACGACCGTCCCGTCCTTCGTCTTGCAGGTGAAACCCTCCGTCTTCGCCAGCTGCACGTCCGCCAGCCACGAATCGTTCTGATGTGACAGCCGGCGCAGCGCGCCGTTCTCGAAGGCATAGACTTCGTCCGGCTCGCCTGCGGTGCCCACCAGCAGCGCCAACGACCCGTCAGGTCGCGGGGAGATTGATGTCGCCGTCCGTTGACCGGTCGTCAGCGTGTCCACAACGCCCGCCGATACCGACACCTTCGCGACGTACGACGTCCGGTCGTCTTCGACGACCACGCGGAGGCTCTCTTTGTCGGGCGACCAGAGGATCTGGCCGTTGACCGCCCGGTCGAGCGACGTGGTCAGCACCTTCGCGGCTCCGCCCGCGGCCGGAATGAGGGCGAGCTTGTCGAGGAAGTACGCCGTGTACTTCGTCTCGTCGGCCTGGAAGTACGCGATCCACTTGCCGTCGGGGCTCCACGACGGCGTGCCACCGTCGCGTCCAGGGAAGGTCGTCAACCGGCGCGCCTCGGCCCCTGGGCGGGCCTCGACCACGTAGATGTTCGAGTCCTCGGTGCGGTCGGGATCGGGCGCGCGGTTGCTCACGAAGGCAATCGACTTCGCATCAGGCGACCAGGCAGGCGCGCTGTCGTCGAAGGCTCCGCTCGTCAGCACCTCGGCCTTCTTCGTCGCCACGTCGAACAGCGTCAGGTGCGAGTAGAGGCGCGTCAGGTAGCCGCCTTTGTCGGACTTGAAGTGATACCGGTCGATCACGATGGGCGGCGTGGTCTTTCGTTTCCATCCGTCCATCTTCTCGGGATCGGAGGTCGGGTCGAAGTCGTCCACGACGAGCGCCAGCCGCCTGCCGTCGGGCGACCATTCGTAGTCCGACACGCCGCCCTTGATGTCGGTCAGCTTCTGCGCCTCGCCGCCAGAGCGATCCAGCAGCCACACCTGCGCCCCTTTCTTCTTCTCGTCCTCGCCGCCGCGCGACGCGAGGAACGCCAGGTATCGCCCGTCAGGGCTCCACCTGGGTGTGCCCTCGCTGCTCTCTGGCGATGACGTGAGCCGCACCTGTTGGCTGCCGTCCCAGCTCACCATCCACAGGTCGGCGTCGCGCTTGTCCTTCTCGGCATCGAGGGTGCCGACGACGTAGGCGACCCACTTGCCGTCGGGAGACACCTGCGGGTCGGTAACTGTTCGGAGCCGGGCGATATCGTCCAATCCGAGCGGTCGTTTTGTGGCCTGTCCGGCCTCCGACGGGGGCGCCACGAGAACGAACAGGAGAAGGGCGGAAGCGAACGCGGCAGGTTTTCGCATCGGTCTGTCGTCCCTGCAAATGAGGCAAGTGCTTGAAAATGAACGTGTTGATCGGTTCTGGCCCGCTGGCCTGTCGCAGCGGAACGCCCCGGAACGGCCGCTCTGGAGCCCGACGCCTGCGAGCCCTGTCCGGATGCTATCACCGTCCCACCCCTGTTAGTACTCTGCCAATACTCTGTTGACACTCTGGTAACGCCTGACCAATTGGAGTAAGTTTCTCCAGGCAGCGTCCACCCTGCCGGGACCGTGCGCGCCCCCGGGGCGTCTGCCCAAGGCATTTTCCAGGTCCGAGATCGTGACGGTTGAAGCAATTTTCTTGGGACCCCTGGAATCTGTCTCCTGCGCGGCCGGTTGGCCGGCCGCGCACTACAGCCAAGATCCGCGACGCCCGCCTCGACGATCTCGGCGGTGTGAAGTGGAGCTTCGCCGGGAGTCCATGTCATGAAGAAAGGTCTGCTCCTGCTGCTGGTGTTGGCGTGCGCCTGGGCCACACCCGCGGCCGCCCAGCAAACGACAGGCACGCTCACGGGAACCGTCACCGACGAGTCGGGCGCCATGGTGCCCGGAGTCACTGTCGTGGCAAAGCACCTCAACACCGGCCGCACCTTCGAGGCGGTGACAACCTCGACGGGCGTCTACACGTTGCAGTTGCTGCCCGTCGGTGACTTCGAACTCGCGTTCCAGCTGACCGGGTTCCAGACGTCCACGGTCAAGGGCATCAGCCTTCACGTGAGCGACCGGCTCGAGGTCAACGGGAAACTGACGGTTGGCGGTGTCGCCGAGGTCGTGGAGGTCACGGCCGCGCAGCAGCTCGTGCGGCCGGAGCCCTCGCTCCAGACCCTGATCGATGCCAGGCAGGTCCAGGAGCTGCCGCTCAACAACCGGAACTTCGTGCAGCTCGCGACGCTGGCGCCTGGCGTCTCGAGCGACCTGCCAGACGAGGTCGGCATCGGCCTGACGAGCACCGTCAGCATCTCGGTGAACGGGTCGCGCCGCAACGCGGTGAACTGGCTGGTGGACGGCGTCTCGAACGTGGACGTCGGCTCGAACATCACGCTGCTCTCCACGCCCACCCTGGAATCGATCCAGGAGTTCAAGATCATCACCAACGGCTACGCGGCCGAGTGGCCCCGCAGCGGCGGCGGCGTGGTAAACGTCGTGACGAAGTCGGGCACGTCGAAGTTCAGCGGCGTTGGATACTACTTCGGCCGCAGCGACAAGCTGAACGCGAACTCGTTCGTCCGCAACAAGAGCACGGACCCGTTGGTGGCGGGCCACCCGCCGAAGCTCGACTACAAGAACTTCGGCTATACCATCGGCGGCCCGGTGCTCCCGGGCAAGCTGTTCTTCTTCTGGTCCGAGGAGTGGCGCCGGATCACCCGCGCGCCCGCGTCCGTGACGGCGATCGTCCCCGATCCGTTGTGGCTCACGGATCCGACCAACGCGAACTACGTCGCGCCCGCGCTGCGCGATCCGAACGCCGTGAAGCTGCTGACCGCCTACCCGGCGCCCAACGTCGCGGGCAAGAACCAGTACCTGGTGGATTCGCCCAACATCAACAACACGCGCCAGGAAGTGATTCGCCTCGACTACGACGTGTCGCCGAAGTGGCGCCTGTCGGGTCGGTACACGCACGACCTCAGCCAAACGCAGGAACTCGGCGGCCTGTTCAACGGCGGCATGTTGATCCCGAACGTCGGGACGACCGTCACGGACGTGCCCGGCCAGGTGTTCTCGCTGCAGCTCAAGACGATCGTCAGCAACAACGCGCTCAACGAGTTCTCGTACCAGAAGTCGGGCAACATCATCACCTCGTCCAACCCCGCCGGCACCAAGGGACAGCGGAGCGACTACGGGATCAACATCCCCGAGCTGTTCCCGGAGAACCTGACCAACCGCATCCCGAGCATCGCCATCAGCGGGCTCAGTCCCCTCAGCTCGATGCAGCTCTACAACATCGAATACATCAACCATACGATCACGGACAACTTCTCGTGGCAGAGGGGCAACCACGCCTTCAAGGCCGGCGCGCTCCTCACCTTCGAGCAGAAGAACGAAAACGCCGCCAACGTCACGCAGGGCAGCTTCTCGTTCGGCGCGACGACCGGCGCCAACGCCCGCACGGCCTTCCAGAACTTCCTGATGGGGAACGCCGACGGGCTGTGCGCCAGTTGCTCGTACACCGAGGCCGAGCGGGACGTCACGGCGCACCTTCGCTTCAACCGGTACGAGATGTACGCGCAGGACACCTGGAAGCCGCGTGCGAACGTGACGGTCGACCTCGGCCTTCGCTACTCTCTCTATCCGCCGATTACCGACGCGAACAACATGCTGGTGACGTTCGACCCGAAGGCCTACGTTGCCGCCAACGCGCCGCCGTACACCAACGCCGCCGGCACGTTGTTGAACTACTCGGTGGGCGACCCGCTCGTGGGTCTGATCATCGCCGGGAAGAACTCGCCCTACGGCAACGCCATCTACGAGTACAAGAAGAACAGCTTCCAGCCGCGCGTCGGCCTCTCGTGGGATCCGAAGGGCGCCGGAAGCACGATTGTCCGCGGCGCGTTCGGCATCTACTACGACCAGCCGCTCGTCGGCATCTTCGAGCAGAACTCGTTCACCAGCCCGCCGTTCGTGAACAACATCTCGCTCACTGGCGTGCGCCTGAGCAGCCCGGGCACCGGCGTGACGGCGACCACGTCGGGCGTCCGCGCGATCCAGGCGACCTCCACCAACTTCGACAACCCGCGCACGACCCAGTGGAACCTGACGATGACGAAGCGCCTGTTCAAGACGGCCGTCGTCGAGGTCGGGTACGTGGGCGCCCGCGGCGACAACCTGATTCGGCCGACCAACCCCAACTACCCGATGCCGTGGGACGTCGTCCCGCTGCAGACCTCTCGCGCCACTGCGGTCAACCCAGCGAGGCCGTTCCGCTCTTACGGCACGATCACGATGCGTGAGACGACGGCCATCAGCCGCTACAACGGACTGCTGACCTCGTTCCGGTGGCAGCCGGGCCACGGCACCATGGTGGCGCTCAACTACACGCTGAGCCGGAACCAGACCGACTCGACGAACGACCGCGACGCGATCGACATCCCGCAGAACCCGGCGAACCCGTCCGCCGACTACGCGGACGCCCGCACCGACCGACGCCACATCTTCACGGCGTCGTACGTCTACGAACTGCCGTTCTTCCGCGCGGCGACCAACGCCGCGCTGAAGCACGCGCTCGGCGGCTGGCAGATCGCCGGGATCACCATGATCAGCTCGGGCCAGCCGGTGCCGCGCATCTCGGTGGACACGAACAACTTCAGGCGGGGCGGCTTCGCCGACTTCACCAGTCAGCCGATCCAGGCTGGGGAACTCGACCAGTGGGGCACGCCGAACATGTGGTTCAACCCCGCGGCATTTGCGCCGCCGGCGGACGGCACCTTCGGCAACTCGGGCCGCGCGCCCTTCCGCCAGCCCGGGTTTAGCCGCACGGACCTCACGCTGTCGAAGAACTTCTACATGCCGCACAACATCAGGCTCCAGTTCAGGGCCGACCTGGTGAACGCGTTCAACCAGGTGAACTGGGCGTCCGACCCGTCGGCTACGGGCCTGGACAACACCTGCACGACCAGCATCACATCGTGCACGGTCGCCACCGATACCTTCGGCCAGCTGATTGCCGTGCGCGCGGCGCGCGAGATTCAGCTCGGGCTGAAGCTGTTCTGGTAACACGAAGGAGTCGGGCGTCAGGAGTCAGGACGACTTCCGGACACCAGCCTTCGGAATTCACGGGGCAATGGGGCCGGGTGGTTGTAACGACCACCCGGCCCTTCTTCATTTGGAGGTAAGGTAACGACTCGAGCTGCCCGAGTCGCAGGTCTCGTCCCGCGAGGTGTGTATGCGCACGCGCTGCATGGTCGGGTGGGTCGTCTCTGCGTTTCTGGCGCTGGCGATCCCGGCTGCGGCCGCAACCGCTGGACCGCTGCCTCTCATCGCCGTGTCGCTCCCGGCCGGCGTGTCGCCGGCCGAGATCGTCCGCGCCGTTCAGGCGTGCGGCAGCCAGGAGGTGCTCGTCGTCCTGCCGCCCGTCAGCGCGAGGATTGGCGGCGCCAGCGAGGCGCCCCGGGGCGTCGAGACAGCCGTCCTGCAGGCTGGCCCCTCCCCGGCGACCGATAGGACTCCCGTTCGACTCGCGCGCGCCTACCTACACCTGCGTGTGGAAGTTGGAGACATCTCCGCAACGGGACGACAACGAGAAGTGCTCGTCGAGCGCCAGGTCGCGGACATCGTCCGGGCTCTCGCCCTCGACGCGCAACCGGTCGCCGGACTCGTCGTCGAGCCCATCGGCGCAGCGGCCTCGAACGACCTGCTCCAGTTCGCCCTCGCGACGCTCATCATCAAGGCCAGGGCCGCCAAGCCCAATCTCGAGGTGGCGCTGGTGCTGCCGGAAGCTGCAGGCGGCGTACACGCACGCGTGGACGCGCAACCACGACGAGGGCGACGGCCTGAGGCAGTTCGACGGTCTCGACTTCAACATCGGGATGGCGGGCCCGCTCGGGACCTTCGTCCAGGGCTCGGTCAGCCTGGCGCTGCGCGGCAACCTGGACCTAATCCCTAGTCCCTACTTCAGCGTGACGACGTGCACCGTGCCGTCACCGAACTTCTTCGCCAGGCCGTCGATGGTGCGGCCGCCGTACTTGGCCGCCATCGCGTCGATCGCGCCCTGGTTCGGCAGTGTCTTGTCGGCACCCGCCTTGCACTCGTCGACAGACCCGGCCACCAGGACGATCATCTTGTCGGTTTGCAGGTATTTCTTCGCCACCCGCTTGATGTCCGCCACCGTCACCTTCTGGTACCGTTCCAGGTAGGTGTCGTAGAAGTCGCGCGGGCGCCCCTCGAGCTCCAGCCGCGCGAAGCTCGTGGCGTTGCCGAAGACCGTCGAGAACATCGACGGGAAGGCGTTCACCCGCGATGATTTCGCAAACCGGAGGTCCTTCTCGGTGATGTCGCCGTTGTACATCCGCTCGATCTCGTTCAGGATGAGCTGCGTGGCGAACACGACGGTCGAGTTCTTCGTCTGCGTGAAGCCGGCGAAGGTGCCCGGGTAATGCAGGTCCGCGCCAACGCTGGAGCTGGCGCTGTAGGCGAGGCCGTTGTCGTTCCGGACGATCTGCGTGATGCGCGACGAGAACGACCCGCCGCCGAGCGTGTAGTTCATCAGGTCAACCGCCGCGTAGTCGGGGTCGTCCTGTGTCAGGCTGAGCGTCCCCACGCGCACGACACCCTGATTCGGCGTTGCGCCGAGCGGCTGCACCATGTAGACGCCAGGCTTGGCGGCCATGCTGGTCACCTTCGGCCAGTTGGGCGTCGCCTTCGCCTCGGCGTTCCGCCACTTGCCGAACGTCGCTTCGAGCTTCTGCAGCATCTCGGCCTTCTTGAAGTCGCCCGAGACGACCAGGATGGCGTTGTTGGCCCCCCAGTACTTCTTGTGCCACGCCACCACGTCGTCGCGCGTGATGCTGTTGATCGTGGTCTCGGTCACCTCGGCGGCGATCGGCGAGTCCTCGCCGTAGACCAGCTGCTGCCACGTGGTGCTGGCCACGCCGGCGAGCTGGCGGTTGCGGTTGCGCAGCGGCGCCGCCATCGATTCCTTCTCGCGCCGGATCCGGTCCTCGGGGAACGCCGGGTTGTTCAGGATGTCCATCCAGATCTTCAGCCCTTCGTCGACGTGGCGCACGTGCAGCGACAGCGACGTGGGCGACACGCTCCCGGCCAGGAACTCCATCCGCTCGTTGATCTGATCGGCGGTCATCGACGCCGTGCCGCCCGAGCGCATGACCGACCCGCAGATGCTCTGGATCCCCAGCTTGTCCTTCGGCTCGAGGAACGAGCGGGCGCCACCGCCACCGCCGCCGCCGGGCCGCTGCGGGAAGTCGAACGCCGTGTCTTCCATGCCGCGGCGACCGCCGCCGCCACCACCGCCGCCGGCCACCGGCGTCAGCAGCGTCGCTTCGAACCACGGGATCTCGTGGTCCTCGGCGATGTAGACGACCAGCCCGTTGGAGAGCGTGGTGCGAAAATCAGCCGCCTTGGGAGGCTTGAAGTCGAGCGGGGGGAACTTGCCCAGGTACTGCTCGGGACGCGGGCCCTGCGCGGCAGTTGCCGCGGGCGCCGCTGCGGCCGCTTTGGCCGCCGGCGCCTGGGCCTTGGTCGCCTGCTGGCCGGCCGCGTGGAGCGCGACGATCAGCAGGGGTGCAATGATCAGCAAAGAGAGAAGTCGTTTACGCATCGTCATGTCCTTTTCTCGACGCACCCGGGCGCCGCTATTTCTCGCGCTCCATCACACCGGTGACGCCGTTGTCGCGGGTGAAGTATGTCTTCGCCACGCGCATCATGTCGTCAGGCGTCACAGCCATGCGCGCCTTGAACTGGTCCTCGAGATGCTGCCAGCGGTAGGCGACTTCCATCGACGCCAACGAGCCGGCGATGCCGGTACCCGCGAGGCCCTGGAGGTACTGCGCCTCGACGGAGTTCTTGATGCGCTGGAGCAGCTGGGCGTCGGCCGGCGTGGCCTTCGCGTTTTCGAGGTACGACCACAGCTCCTTCTCGATCTGATCCAGCGGCACTGTGAGGGCACCCTGCACTTCGCGCCCCGTGGCGCTCACGCGGAACGCGCCGTCGTACATCGAGTTCGACGCGCTCGCGTTCACGCTCGTCGCGTGCTGCTGCTTCTCGACAAGGTCCATGTACATCTTGCCGGTGCGCGCGCTCATGACACGGCCGAGCATGAAGAGCGCCGGGAGGTCGTCGTGCCACACGGGCGGGGTGTGGAACATGATTGTCACGGTCGGGTTGGCCGCCGCGCGGCCGAGGACGCGCTTTTCGATGTAGGGCGGCTTGAAGTTCGGGCTGATCGTCCGCTTGTAGTACTCGGGTGACGGCTCCTCGGTCCGCACGCGGGGCGACTTGCCCTTCGACTTGATCGGACCAAAGTACTTCGTCACGAGCGGCATGATCTTGGCGGGGTCGACGTCGCCCGCGAGCACCAGCGTCGCGTTGTCGGGCCTGTAGAACTTCTCGCGGTACTCGATCATCTCCTGCTTGGTTACCCGGCTGATGTCGGACATCCAGCCGACCACCCCCCAGTGGTACGGGCTGGCCGCGTAGAACGTCGCGTTCAGCTGCTCCTGGAAGAAGAAGCCGGCGCCGTTCTCGCTCTGCCGTCGTTCCTCGGTGATCACGTCGCGCTCGGAGTAGAACTCGCGGAACACCGGATTGACCATCCGGTCGGCTTCGAGAGCGAGGTACAGTTCGATCGCGTTCTTCGGCAGCGTGACGTAGTACTGGGTCATTTCCTGGCCGGTGGAGGCGTTGATCCCCGTGCCGCCGGCTTCCTGGTACGCGCCCCAGATCTCCTCGCTGACGATCGTTTCCTTCTTTTCCTTGTCGATCAGCTCGGAGACCTGCTTCTTCAGCGAGGCCAGCTTCGCGTCGTCACGCCCCTTGACCCTGGATTCCTCCTCCGCCACCTTGTCCATCAGCGCGTCAATCTGCCGGTTGTACTCGTCGTCTTTGGCCAGCGTGCCCGCCTTGATGCCCATGGACCGCGTGCCCTTGAACATCATGTGTTCGTGGAAGTGCGAGATGCCCGTGATGCCGGGGCGCTCGTTGACGGATCCGACCCGGTAGGCCAGGATGCAGCGGATGAGCGGCGCCTCGGGGCGCCTGACCATCAGCACCTTCAGGCCATTCGGGAGCGTGCGTTCGATCACCTGGCTGGACAGGGTCATCTCCTGTCCGCCGGTGGCCACGCTCAACCAGCCAACGGCGAACAGCACCGCGGCCAGGCACACCAGTCGTCTGACGTTCATATGTCTTCTCCTCGGGGATGAGTCGGGTGGGGACGCGTGGGAAACGGGATGAATGTAGGTGGATTCCCCACCTGAGTCAAGCCGCGAGCCGCAAGCCGGGGGTCGGGTGACATTTCCGCGATCACAAAACCGCCATACAACACGGTAATTCGCGGAAATGTCACCGGCCCCCGTATTTCGTATTTCCGTCCTGATCCGTGATGAAGATGAAAACGAGGGAGGACCGTGCGGCCGGCACGGATAATGCTATCGATCCAGGAAGCGCTCCAAGGAGGGGTTCAGGCGGGCTGGTCGGTCAACATGGCGATGCGGCGATCGAGCTCGGCGATCGCCTGCGACAGCTGCTGACAGCGGATGGGGTGCTCGGTCACGCCCGACTGGCGCTCCAGTTCGGTGCGGGCCAGGCGCAGCGACTGCAGTTGCTGCTCGCGCACGGGATCCTTGACGATGCGGCCGTGGCGGACCCGTTGCTGCTCGAGTTCGTCGAGTCGATCCTGGATTCTCGCCTGGGCGTCAACAAGTCCTTCCGCGCCGTCCCCCATACTCTCCTCTTCACCCGCCCGGTCCTCACCGCATGCCGTGGGTCGTGACGTCCCACTCGTCTCGCGGTGAACGCTCACGTCTGTCCGAAGCCGCCAGGTACACGCAGCCGGGCTGGCGACGCGTCACCAATAGAAACGAGAAAGCCAGTATAGCTGATCGCCCTCGGGCCCCGGTAGGGCCTGGCGCAGGACCGTCGCAGGACGGGTCCGTCGCCCACTCGGTCGCCTGCGTCGAGTCGGCCGCCAGCACGCCTTAGAAAAGGACAGCGACCGCAGCGGTTCGAAGGAAGGCCGGCCAGGCCGGCAGGGCCCTGGAAGACACGCGCTCACGTCCTGCCGGCCGGCACACGCGACGGGACACCCGCCGCTACCGCGTCACGATCGCCACGGCCTTCTCGACCGCGTTCGCCAGCATCTGGGGATCTGGCGCGCCGATGAATTTCTCACGCATCAGCAGGTCGATGATCGCCCGGGCTTCCTTGATGTCGCCGAGCGTCTGCGCGTACACCTCGTCGCGCGACGGGGTGATGCGCGCCACGCCGTTTGCGATGGCCGTCATCGCAACGTCGGCCGCCACTTGGGCGAACATGTCCGTTTCGTCCATCGTCGGCATGATGTAGTCCGGGCTGATGCCCTTCTTCTGGGCGAAGTTCGCGACGGAGTATGCCGCGGCAATCGCCATCTCGTCGGTGATCTTGCGCGCGCGCACCAGGAGCGCCCCCTTCAGGATCCCGGGGAAGCCCATCGAGTTGTTGACCTGGTTGGGGAAGTCGCCGCGCCCGGTGGCCACGATGTAGGCGCCGGCTTCCTTCGCGGCGTAGGGGTAAATCTCGGGAACCGGGTTTGCGCAGGCGAACACGATCGGCTTGTTCGCCATCTGCCGGATCCACTGCGGCTTCACGACGTCCGGGCCGGGCGTGCTGACCGCGATCAGTACGTCGGCGCCCTTCAGGGCGTCCCCGATGTCGTTCAGGCAGCCCGGGTTCGTCTTCTCGCAGAGTTCCCACTTCCGGTAGAAGGCCGCATTGGCCTTCACGTCGTCGCGCTTCTTGTGGAGGCCGCCCTTCGTGTCGAACAACGCCATCTTCTCGGGATTGCCGCCCGCCATGAGGATCAGGCGCGCGATGGTGGTGTTGGCCGCGCCGGCGCCGTACATGACGATCCGCACGTCGCCGATCGGCTTGTCGACGATGCGCAGCGCGTTGACCAGGCCGGCCAGCGTCACGCTGCCCGTTCCCTGCGCGTCGTCGTGCCAGACCGGAATGTCGCATTCCTCGCGCAGCGTGTCGAGCACCTTGTAGCAGTTCGGCTGCGAGATGTCCTCGAGGTTCACCGCGCCGAAGCTCGGCACGAGCATCTTGACGAACTCGATGATCTTGTCGGGGTCGTGCTTGCCCTGCTTGTTGTAGCTGTTGACGCACAGCGCCACGCCGTCAACGCCGCCCAGGTATTTCATCAGGAAGGCCTTGCCTTCCATCACGCCGAGGCCGCCAGATGGCGAGCAGTCGCCGTCGCCGAGCACTCGGGTCGAGTCGGACACGATCGCCACGAGGTTGCCGCGGTTCGACAGCTCGAACGAGGCGTCGTGATTGTCGCGGATAGCCGTGGACACCGCTGACACACCAGGGGTGTACCAGACGTTGAACCAGTTGAAGCCGTAGATGCCGGCCTTGGGGATCGTCGCCATCTTGCCGCCGTAGAAGCGGTGAGCCTGGAGGGCGAGTTCCTTGAGGAAGGCTGTCTTGGCCTTGGCGAGTTGTTCCTGCGTGAAGGTCGGAGGGAACAGCTCGTTGAGCTTCGAGAGCGTCAGATCAATCGTCTTCATCATCGTCTCCGGGAAGTGGGGTGTAAGAGCGGACGGTAATGACTGGGCGGAGGATAGCACAAGAGCCACCGCGGGCACACACTTCGCAGGTGCCAGGAACTCCAGGTCTTTGCCCCGTGAGTCAACCAGGGCTGGCCGTGGCGAGGTCCCGTCACGCCGGCGAGGGACCGATTCCCAGGATGTCGGCGCGACGGCGGCCGGCCAGGGCCAGGGACCGCATCGAGAGACTCCCGTAGCGGAATCCCTCGTACAGGTCGTAGACGCGATCCCCGGCGCCCACCGACGTCATCATGACCAGCGTGGTCCCGGCGATCACCGAGTCCGCCTTGATCTGCCGGCCCAGGTCCTCGCCCGGGATGTCCTGCGTGACCATGTCGAGGATGGCGATGCGGTACGGATCGTTCGTGCGAGCGGCAGCCCTGAGATGCGCGAGCGCGGCCGCCCCGCTGTCCACCTCGGTGTGGCGGCACTTCCGCGATTCGAGGATGCCGGAGAGGACGCGGCGGTTCGCCCGTTCGACCGATCGCGGCAGCTCCGTGTTGGCCTCCTCGGTTTCCTCCTTCGCTTTCCACAGCGCCTCCTCGACCTTGAGGCGGTCGGTGATGTCGCGGAGGATCCCGACCGCGTGCCAGCGGCCGCGGACCCGCACGGCCGAAGCCGAGAGCAACGCCTGGCCCTGGGCCTCCTCGCGTGTATAGCCGAACATCCGCTCGGCCGCATCGTTCCACACCGTCACGCGGGCGTCGGGGTCGATCACTGGCGGACTTTCCGGAAATTAGTCAACCCGGTGGGTGAATTCCAAACTCAACTGGTCCAAAATAGCGGCTTCTGGGCTTACACAGACGGCACGAATATTGCTATAGAGAGGGATACCCCCTAGGAAGAAGGTCCCCAATCAGGTCGCCTCGATAGGCGACGTGACGGCCCCCAAGTCCGTAAGGCCAGTGGCCCCCAGCGTCCGCCGACGGTCGGCCCAATACCGTGCCGGCCGTCGATCGTCGCGCCAGCCGACCGGACCGCTCCCGGGTGTATCCGCAGCCTCCGCCCCTGGCCCCCGCTCTTTTCTTCACCACCGGGTAGAATGAAGCGTTCATTCCCCGGGAGATCCACACGTTCGTGACACTCGCCGATTCCAACGCCCCCCCACTTCGCACGCGGACCGTCCTCGCGTTCTGGGCGCCGCTGGCTGCGACGTGGCTCATGATGGCGGTCGAAGGCCCGTACGTCGCGGCGATCATTGCCAGGCTGGCCAACCCCACGCGAAACCTGGCGGCCTACGGCGTGGCCTTTTCGTTCGCCTTCATGGCCGAGGCGCCCATCATCATGATGATGACGGCCGCCAACGCCCTGGTTGCCGACCGCCAGTCGCTGATCGCGCTGCGCCGTTTCACGTTCCGGCTGAATGGCGTGCTGACGGCCGCCATGGCGCTCGGCCTCCTCCCGCCGGTCTTCCGTTTTGTCACCGACCGCCTGATCGGCCTTCCGCCGGATCTCGCGCACCTCACGCACGTCGCGACCACGTTCCTCCTGCTCTGGCCGGCCGCGATCGGTTACCGACGTTTCTACCAGGGCATCCTGGTCCGGCATCACATGCCGCGCCGCGTCGCCTACGGAACGGTGGTCCGCCTGTTGACGATGTCTGTTGCTGCGGTGGGACTTGCGGCCGCCACCACCCTGCCCGGCGCCTACGTCGGCTCGCTCGCGCTTGCCAGCGGAGTCATCGCGGAAGCGGCCGCCAGCCGCTGGATGGCGCGGGGAATCGTCGCCCGTCTGCTCGCCGGGCCGGAGACGACGACGACGCTGACGACGAGGGACATCGGGAAGTTCTACTTCCCTCTGGCGCTCACCTCGCTGCTCGCCATCACCGTCAATCCGCTGGTCACGTTCTTCCTGGGTCGCAGTCGTTCACCGATCGAATCGCTCGCGGTGCTGCCGGTCGTCAGCGGGTTCGTGTTCATCTTCCGCAGCGGCGCGCTCGCGTACCAGGAGGTCGGGGTGGCGCTCGCCGGCAGCGACCGCCGCCGCGAGCGCACGATTGCCCGCGTGGCGCTCGGGCTGGCGAGCGTGTCGGCGGCGGCGCTCGGAGGCGTGCTCTTCACGCCACTCGGGCACGCGTGGTTCACGCGCGTGTCGGGGCTCTCGCCGGAACTCGCCGCGCTTGCGATCTGGCCGGCGCGCGTGCTGGCGCTGCTGCCCGCGCTCGACTACATGCTCGGCCTGCAGCGTGCGCTGCTCGTGCTCGCCCGGCGAACGCGCGTGATCACGGCCGCTACCGCCGTCGAGGCCGCGGCCATCGTCATCGTCCTGATCGTTGGAATCGGCGCGCTGGACATGGTTGGCGCCACCGCGGCCGCTGTCGCGATTCTGATCGGGCGCCTGTGCGGAAACCTGTTCCTGGTCGCGCCGGCGCTTGGCCCCCGGCACCCATCCCGCCATGGCGTTCCTGAGACCGATGCGACTCCAGCAGCCTGACCCCAGGCCGCCATAAGAGGCTCGGCCGGGTTATGGAGCCTGCTCGCCCTGCGCATCGGGGAGACGGCGGCCGGGGCGACCGTGGCGACGCTGGTCTTGGTCTACCCTTTCGTGGTCGCCGGCACGCTTCCGAACATGGGGTCGATTTCAACCTGGCCCTGCCCCGCTGGCTCACCGTTGTCGATGCGGCTGTGGTGCTGGCGCTGAGCAATTGCGCGGTCCTTGCGTGGCACGCCTGCGTCCTGCACCGGCAGGCGGGGCTATCGGGGGGCGTGAACAGCGCCGAGAACTCAAGATGACACTTGGCAACAGGTCGCTAGACATCTTCCAGGGCTGAGATCGTATTGAATGAAGCAAGTTTCTGTGGGGTCCCCGGAATCTGTCTTAGGCGGAGCTTCGCTGAACGGCTATCGTCGATAAGATGACCGCTCGACATCATCGGCGCTCGCTCGCGCACCTGGCGACGTGGGCCGTCATCGCCACCACGGCGCTCGTTGCCATTGCGGGCGGCGTGTGGCTGAGCCTGCGGTCGCCGCCCGGCGGCACCCTGCGGATTGGGTACCGGGTTCAGCCGCCTTTCTATTTTGCCTCGGAGGGCAAGCGGCCGGACGGCATTGCGGTGGACGTCCTCTCGACGGCCGCTCGTCGCCTGGGCGTGGACGTTCGATGGACCAGGATTGAAGGGACGTCCTGGGAGGCGCTCCGTTCACGGACGATTGACCTCTGGCCCACCTCTCCCATCGCCGCGAACATTCCCGGCATCCAGGTTACAGAGCCGTGGCTCGAAAGCACCTTCTTCGTCATTTCGAGAGCGGGTGCCCTCGAGGATCAGCGAGACCTTAGCGGCAAGCGTGTGGCGCTGGCCGAGGTTGCCTACGCCGAGGAGATGTTCGCGGCTGCGCTCCGCGGCGCGGTCCGGATCACCAAGAAGGTCTCCGAGCAGTCGCTGCAGGCGGTGTGTTCGGGCGAGGCCGACGCGGCGTTCATCGAGGGACGGCAGCTGCAGGGGATGCTCCTGGACCGGCCCGCCGGCTGCGAAGGCGTCGCCCTGACCTTCCGACAGAGCCCGGTCGCGATCCTCTTCTACGGCATCGGATCCACGCCCGACGGCGCCCGTGCTGCCGACGCGCTGCGCGCCGAAATCTCACGCATGGGTGACGACGGCACGTTGGCAGCCATCCACTCGCGCTGGTCGCTGGCGACCGCCAACGAAACCCGCCTGGTGTACGCGCTGCAACAGGCGCGTCAACGCACGCGCTGGTCGTTGTACGGCATCGGCACCATGACCGTGGCATTCCTCATCTCCCTCTGGCAGATTCGACGAAACCGCGCGGCGAGGCGACTGGCCGAGCAGGCGACCAAGACGATGGAGGACTACGCCCGGCAGCAGGAACGCTACCGCCTGCTGTTCGAGCGCAACATGGCCGGGGTGGTCCGCAGTACCGTGGATGGGAAGATCCTCGACTGCAACCAGGCATTCGCCCGAATGCTGGGCTACGAGTCGCGGGAGGAATTGCTGGCCGTTCCGGCGTGGCAGCTCTACGCCGAGCCATCAGACAGGAAGGCCATCCTGGATCGCCTCCAGGAAGAGGGGGCTATCTCGAACTACGAGAACCACGTCCGGCGCAGGGACGGCACGAGCGGCTGGCTGCTCGAGAGCGTGACGATGATCGAGCAGGGCCCAGGCCAGCCGGTCATCCTCGAGAGCACGACGATCGACATCACCGCGCAGCGCCGGCTGGAGGAGCAGTATCGCCAGGCGCAGAAGCTCGAAAGCATCGGGCGTCTGGCCGGCGGCGTCGCGCACGACTTCAACAACCTGCTGACAGCCATCAACGGCTATGCCGAGCTGGTGCTGACGGACCTTCCCGACGACAGTGAGTTCCGGGGACCGCTCGAGGAGATTTGCAAGGCCGGGCAACGGGCGGCTTCTCTGACGCAGCAACTGCTCGCCTTCAGCCGGAAGCAGCTGTTGCAGCCGGTCGTTCTCAACCTCAACGCGATTGTGGCCGACGCGGAGAAACTCCTGAAGCGGCTGATCGGCGAAGACATCGAGTTCCTGGCGCAACTCGATCCCGCGATCGGAAGTGTCCGCGCGGACCAGGGGCAGATGCACCAGGTGGTCATGAACCTGGCGGTCAACGCCCGGGATGCGATGCCGGAGGGCGGGCGACTCACGCTCGAAACGGCGAACGTGGACCTGGTGGCGACCGAGGCGCGGGACGACCCTGACGCGATCACCGGCCCTTGCGTGCGTCTGAGCGTCGGCGACACCGGCCACGGGATGGATCCGGAAACCCGCCGCCGGGTGTTCGAGCCGTTCTTCACGACGAAGGAGATCGGCAAAGGCACGGGGCTGGGCCTCTCCACGGTTTACGGCATCGTGAAGCAGAGCGGCGGCCACATCGTCCTTCGGACGGCGCCTGGCCAGGGGACCACGTTCGACATCTACCTGCCGAGGGTGGAGGACACGCCGCCGGTCCCGCCCACGGGCCTGGTGCTGGTGGTGGAGGGCCCGGAAGAGAACAAGCGGCGGGCGTCAGCGGGCCGGCGCTCGTCGAGCGCCTCGGGGCCGACAATCCTCGCATGAAGGTTCTGTTCATCTGTTGATTCAAGATAACGACGCCAGACGCCGAATATCAGGATGAGAGGATTGCGATGCCCGATGAACTGTCAGGGGTCAGCCCAATCGCCGTGGACCGGAGCAACAGGAACTTTCCCCGCCGTGATCCGCAGCAGCAGGGCTCCCGGCGGCAACCACCGAAGCGACAGCAGCCGCAGGCGGCGCCGCTGACCGCCGCCTCCGGCGATGAGCCGCCCGTCGTCGGCTCACGGCTGAACGTCCAAGCATAACCCGGTCGAGCCGGGACCAAAGAGGCTCGTCCGGGTTCCCACATTCCCTCTTGAAGCGCAATCGCGCCGGCACCATACTAGGCGCGAGCCGGCCGCGCCCGGGACGGATTCCATGGACTCCACAGAGGCTTGCTCCAACCGTTACGATCTCAGCCCTGGAAGATGTCCAGGGAGGGCCAGGAGAAGCCATGGTGTCGTTCGGATCGCGTGTGTGGTTTCCGGCCTGCACCTTGTCCGCCGTTCTCGCCGCTTCGGTGCTCGCGGGCTGCAGCGAGACTTCGCGCCTGAACGCCCGCTGCATGGCAGGAAGCGTGCCGGTCTGCACGCAGTTGGGTGACATGTACGCGACCGGAAAGGGTGTGGCGCGCGACATGGCGCGGGCCGCACTGGCCTACGAGCGCGCGTGCAACGGCGGGGCTGTCGACGTCTGCAACACGCTCGGCGAGATCGTCGAGAAGACCGGGAGCGCCGAGGGCGGTCCGCCGCGGGCGGAACAGCTGTTCCAGAAGGCATGCGACGGCGGCAGTTCGCCCGGATGCCTCAACCTCGGTCTGGCGGCCGCCGCCCGCGAGGACAAGGCGCGGGCGTTCGCGCTGTTCGAGCGATCGTGCAACGGCGGCTGGGCGCCAGGGTGCCACCAACTGGCGGTGACCTACGAGCAGGGCGAGGGGGTGACCAAGGATGTCGCGAAGGCGGTGACGCTCTACACCCAGGCGTGCGACGGCGAGCACGTTGAGAGCTGCGTCGTGGCCGCCAACCTCTTCCTCGCCGGTGACGTGGTCACGAAGGACACGGTGGTTGCCGTGCGCTTCTACGGGAAGGCGCTGCAGCTCTACGACGACTGGTGCGTCGCGGGGAACGAGGCCGGCTGCACCGAGCGCGATCGCCTGCGCACGCGCCTGGCGATCATCTCCGCGGGGCAGGCCACCGCACAGCCGGCGATGCCGGCGGTCATCAAGTAGATTCTCAGTACGACTCGGCGATGAACCTTGGTTCGCCGCGCTGGTCCACCAACTGGTCGAGCAAGAAGCCCGAAAGCTCCCGGCGGAATCCGTTCAGCGGGATTTAGCCCGGGCCTTCGAGCGAGTAGGTTTCGGTCTCCGTGGCCTACTTCCTGATGTAGACCGTCAGCCTCGGAAACGCGAACGTCCCTGCCACATCATCGATCACATTGACCTGGCAGGTATAGAGCCCAGGCTGCAGGTCGGTGGTCGGCACCTCGAGCTTGAAGGTGGTCGCACCGCGATCGGGCGCCGTGACCGTGACGGCTTCGACGAGACCCGTTTCAAACGCCCGCTTCTGGCCCCGGAAGAACACGACGTTCGACAGCACGCGCACGCCCGCACCGGCGCTCGCCGCCGGCCGTACCCCGCCGCGCCCGTCCGTCGCAGGCGCCGCCGCCCCGCCAATGGTCGCGGCATCGTACATCTCGTAGTACAGATACAGGGGCTGCCCGGAAGGGACGACGTGCGCGATGCTCGGAATCAGCTCCTGCCCGTTCTGGAGCAGCGGGTTGCGCGGGTCCTTCTTGCTCCCCGCCTGCAACCGCGAGCCGACCACGACGGAGCTGATCCTCATCGGGCTCCGCGCGAGATCGGGAACCGTGATCGACGCCTCGAACGATCCGATGGTCCCCGTCTGGTTCTCGCGCACGACCACCTTCAGCTGGAACACGCCGGGCGGCAGCTCCAGGTCGGTCTGATACTGCACATTCTTCCGCTGCACCTCCTCGGTGGCCGAGACCGACAGGTTGACGGTGTCCCGGATGCGGGCCACGGGCCGCTGCTGGCCGTCGCGGACGACGGCCAGCACGTCGAGCGTGGCCTTGTCCTTGTCGCGCGACTTGTTGAATGGCACCCGCGAGCCGGGCACCACCACCCACAAGGGCACGAAGTACCGGTTGCCCTTCAGGCGGAAGTGGGCGGACGAGGCGTAGACCGGGAGGTCCGTCACCGACAGGTCGGAGAGCAGCTGCTCCATCAGCTGCTGCTCGCGGTCGTCCTTTCCAGAGTGCGAGAAATCACGCGGCGCGTAGTAGCCCGCCCGGTACTCCAGTTTCAGGTCCGGCCGCTTCACGCCGACGCGGATGCGCCGGAACCGGCCGTCCGGTGACCGGTTGGTGCTCGTAAAACCGAGGAGGTAGTACGCCGACGTGTCGGCGACGATGCGGTCGAACACGGCCTTGAAGTCGTTCTGATCGAAGAACGCGCGGCCGCCCGTGTCCTCGGCGAGCGACGACAGCGCCTCCTGTGACGACGCCATCGAGTCGAATCTCGCGGACACGGCGCGGCCCGAGAACGCCGATTGTCCCCTCGTGCTCGCCTGGCTCGCGTCGCCCGCCGGCCCGAGCGCCTGCAACCCGCGCATGTCCGCCGTGTAGATCGACACGTTGCTCCGGACCGCGCGGTCGATGACCGTGCGGATCGCCACCCGGTTGTCCAGCCCCGTCTGCGTCATCCCGCTGCTGAAGTAGATCAGCGACTTCTTCTGCTCGATCGGCGCCATCGCCTCGGTGAGCGCCTGGATCGCCTGCAGGCGGCGGTCCGTGTTGAACAGAGAAAACTCGCTGTCGTCCGCGGCAAACGCCGTCGCACTCTCGTCGGTGGCGTCGGCAGCCGCGGTCTCCTCGAACCCCATCCCTTCCACGCCGCTGAGCCGGTCGAGCGTCTGCAGGAGGATCTCGCGATCACCGGTAAAATCCAGCGCGATCTGGAGGGTCGTCGACAACGTGGCGATGGCCACCATGTCCGCCGGGGTCAGCCGCTTCTCGATGTACTCGCGCGCCGAATTGGCCGACCGCAGCACTTCCTCCGGCTGCATCGAGCTCAGGTCGAACAGCATCGCGATCAGGCGGCGGCCGTGCATGTCGATCGCCGGCTTCGTCTCCGGCACGGACGCCGGCGCCGCGGGGGCGCGACCGACGCTTCCGAGGACCGTCGGGATCGACGCGGGCGCCGCCTCCAGCGCCTGCGTCTCGATCTCCTCGAAGTCGAACGTCGAGATCGACTGTGGCCGGTTATCCTCGGTCACGGTGAAGTCGTCGCGGGTCAGCCCGCGCACGACGTTGCCGTTCCTGTCGCGGACGACGACGTTGACCGTCACGAGGTCCACGCTGGACCTGAAGGTGGCGGCAGGACGCTGGGACGAGGCGGGCGCCTGCTGCGCCACAATCGCCTTCGACGCGGACACCGCGACCAGCGAGCCGATCGCCAGCACAACGAGTGCAGGGACGGCGGAACGAGACCGGGATGGCGATGGCATGACGGGAGTCACCCTCAGAAGCCCATGCGCAGCACGAGCTGCACCGAGCGCATCGACCGGACGGACACCACCTGCCCGAACGTCGGCGAGTTCACGACGCTGTCGATCGAGCCCCAGACGGGCATGTTCAGGACGTTGTTCGCCTGCACCCTCACGCTCAACCCGCGCGTGCCGCGCACCGTGAAGTTCTTCATGAGCCCCATGTTGAATGTGGTCGAGCCCGGGCCGGTGATCGTGTTTCGCCCGGCGTTCCCGAACGCGCCGGTCGCAGGCACGCTGAACGCCGACGTGTTGAAGAACTGCAGCAGTGTCGGGTCGTCGAGGGAGATCGGCGTCCCGTTGTAGTTGGCGCGGAGCGTCCCGTTGACGCCGTTCGCCACGTCGGAGACGGCCCCCGTCACCCTCGCGGTGAACGGCTGCCCCGAGGCGATCGAGATCGTGCCGTTCATCATCCAGCCGCCGACCAGCAGGCTCGCCAGCCCCTCCTGGTTCAGCCAGCGCCGGTTCGGGCCGAACGGCAGCTCGAGGCTGAAGTTGCCCGTGAAGCGGTGCCGCACGTCGAAGCTCGATAGCCCCCACTCGGCCGCGAGGTCCTTGTCGTTCTGCGCGACGACACCGCCGCCTCCGCCGAGGCTCGAGGCATCGTCCCTCGACTTGGAGAACGTGTACGTGCCCCCGACGGAAACCCCACGCGCCAGCCGCTTCATCAGGCGGAACGACGCGGCGTGCAGGATCGACTCGGCGCCGGACGACTCCCAGATGAACGGCTGCACGCCGTTGATGGTCACCCCGGTCGGGCCGCGGTTCGGCGCGCGCAGGATGTCGAGGCTCAGGCCTTTCGTGCCGGTGTAGCTGATGCCGGCCGACAGCGTGCGGCTCAACTCGCGCTGCACGTCAACGTTCCAGAGGTGGACGAAGCCGATGCCGTAGTTTCGATCCACGCCGAAGTTGTTCGTGGTCGTGGACGACGATGGCGTCGAGAATGCGTTCGACAACAACAGCGGCGCCGCCGGGGTGCCGATCCGCGTACCCGTCTCGGCAAAGGGCGGCTGCCCGGCCAGTTTCTGCGCGACCGAGAGGTACGGGACGGAGCTGTAGTTGATCCCGTAGCCGCCGCGGATCACCGTCTTGGGCTTCGGCCGCCACGCAATCCCGACGCGCGGCGAGACGTTGTTCCGGTCGGGCTCCACGATCGTGACCGGATACAGGCCCGTGAACGCGCCAACCTGCCCCGCGACGACCGGGATGGCCGCGGTGAAGTCCGGGGTGACGTCGAGATTGACCAGCCGGTTGCTCGCCTCGCTGTAGGGCGATTGGTACTCGTATCGCATGCCCGCGTTGATCGTGAGGTTGGACGATACCCTCCAGTCGTCCTGGAAGAACGCGTTCCACGACTGCGAGCGGAACTGCTCGAGCCCCGGGCCAAACTGGATCGACGCCTGCTGCGGGAGGCCGAGGAGGAAGTCGGCGAGATCCGCGCCGGTCAGCCGGGCGGTTCCGCCGCCCGTGAACAGCCCCGTGAACACGTAGGCACCGCGCGCGCTGCTGTTCGTGCGGCTGTCCAGGCGCTCGTCCTTGAAATCCACGCCCCACCGCAGGTTGTGGCGCTTATACATCCGCGCCATCGAGTCGCTGAACGTCATGGTCTGCGTGTGGCGCAACGACGGGGTAATGTCGCGCAGGCCGCTGAAACCCGAGAACGAGATCGACGGGACGCCCCAGTCGAACGGGTCCGTCGAGACGCCCTCAATCCCTGCCTGCCCAGCCACGTTCAGGACGTTCGCGTAGGCGTTGGTGGTCGAGGAGTCGTTCAGGTTGTACCCCGCGCGCAGCGAATTGATGATGCCCCACTTCGTGAACGAGAGGCCGACCGGCACGTCCCAACCGGATTGCGTCGTTTGCCCCGAGAGCGAGGGAAACGCGCCGCTCTGGGTGCTCTCCTGGCGATGGTAGTGGACCGTCACGTTCAGGTTGGACCCGCCGCCCGGACCGCCACCGCGGCCGCCGCCAGGCCCGCTCATCGCTCCGCCGCCCATGCCGCCCCGTCCGCCGCGCCGAGTCTGCGTGCCGAACGACCGGATGAACCGGAAGTTGATGTCGTCCGACGAGGTCGTATTGGTGGTCGAGTAGTAGTAATTCTGCCGGTCGCCTGGCTGATTCGGCAGCGGGATGTATTGCAGGAGCGCCGTCGCCGACGGGTCGAGACGGCTGATTGGGAGAACGTTGTTCGCGAACGGCAGCCCGGTCAGCGGGTCGGTCAGGGCCGACGACGATGAGGAGAAGTCTCCGGCACGCTGCGCCGCGGTTGGCACGGTCGAATACGCGTTGTAGAGATTGCTCGAACGGTTCCCCGAATAGTTCAGGAAATACGACGTGCGCGACCCGAGGTCGAACAGGTGAGGGATCTTGAACTGGCCGCCGATCGACCCCGAAAACCGCTGCTGGAGGTAGGTCGGCTTCGAGGTCGCTTGACCGTTCAACGAATACGGCGCCGCGTCGAGCGGCGATCCGCCGAACATGTAGGACGCCTGCCCGTGCGGGCGGTCCTGCTGCATGCGGTTGGCCAGCGCCAGGCGGTCGCCAAGCGCCCCAGGCCCGCCTCGCTGCCCGCCCCGCTGCCCGCCACCCATCGGTCTGCCCATGCCGCCGCCCATTCCGCCGCCACGGCCGCCGCCAGATCCCGGTGCGCCGGGCAGAGCACCGGCGACCCCGAAGCCTCCCGCAGCCCCCTCTTCGCCAGCCGCGCCAGGCATCCCGGGAATCCCCGTCATCCCTTCCCGCCCGCCGAACATCCCGTCGCCCCCAGGCCCGAATAGCAGCATCTCGTTGGTCTGGCCGGTCCTGCCGAACGCCGTCACGGTTTCCGACAACGTCTCGGCGGAAAACCCAGGCGGCAAGTTCAGGTGCTCGGCCAGGGCCCGGGCGTCGTCCGCTGTCGTGCTGAGCTGTTCGACCTGGCCCGTCGCCCCCGAGTTGCCGGCCGGTCCAACGCGCTGGAACTGACCCGGCGCCAGGCGCTGCGACCCGGGTCCTGCCGGACGGGCCGGCGCGGCTGCTGACGGTGGGTGGGCACCAGCCGCCGGCGCCTGGATCGGCGCGGTGGGTGGCGCCGCCGCCTGGACGCGGGAAGCGAGCGTCATCGCCACGTCCAGGCGCACCTGGCACGGCGTCTCCGCGGCCACGTCCTTGGTCGAGGTCGCGAACGCTGCCAGTTCGGCCTTCAGCTCGTACCGGCCTGGAGCCGGGAGCGACACGGCATACGCCCCATCAAGACCAGTTGACGTCACGACGGCCGAGCCGCCTGAGGTCGCCGTCACGGTGATGACGACGCCCGGGAGTTTCGCCGTGCCGGCCGTCACGACCCCAGCCACACCGCACGCGGCACCCGGGGCCGCCGCCTGCGGCTGCAAGGGCACCTGCCGCGACGATTCGGCCAGCAACCCCGGAATGGCGATGGGAGCCAGCGCCAGTATGATCAGCGGAGCGAGTGATCGCAGCACGCCGGTCAGCATGGCCGGATGGCGGTCAGTCGCAGGGGATGACGTGAGCGGCGGAACGCGTGGCATAAGTTACCGAATCCAGGCTCTACGATCAGTCTCCATACGACCCGCTCGTGTCCCGCCCGTGACAGAATCGTGACAATCCGACGACAACGCGTGCGGACCGCGGGAGTCTCTCGTCGTCGGCGCGGAGTGGTGACAGGATCCATTATGACGTGGAGCGCGCTGCCTGCGACCTTCCTGGGCCTCGCGGTGAGGCTGGGCGCCTTCGGGGCGCCCAGCCGGCGGGATGGCGTTGATTGCCGCCTGGCTGCTGCTCGCGTGGGTGACCGTCAGGTCGTCGCCGCGCTCGGTTCTTCGGCCTGGTAGGCGCTCGACTTCTGCAGGTGCTCGTTCATCGCGGCGCTGGCGCCGCCGACATCGCCGCTCCGAATCGCCTGGTAGATGCGGCGGTGCATCTCGGACGAGTCTCTCAGGTTCTGCTCGGTGGCCTGCGAGGCGGTCTCCCTCCTGCGACCGTAGTACAACTCCGACAGCATCTCCACGAGCGCGACGACGATGGGATTGCCGGATGCGGCGGCGACGGCGCGATGGAAGCTAATGTCGTGCAGCAGGAATTTCTGTGGGTCGTTCATCGAGGCAAACAGGCTGGCGACCTCCTCGGCGATCGTGGCCAGCTGATCGGGAGTCGCGCGTGCCGCCGCCAGGCCGGCCGCGCCGACCTCGAGAAGCCGCCGTGCCTCGTACATCTCCTCACGGGTGAAGCCGTGGAGTGCCGCCAGGAAACTCAGGGGTTCGCTTCCGAGCGTCGGCGGTCCGGCGGGAATAAAGGTGCCAGACCCGTGCCGGGAACGGACGACACCCATGGCGGACAGGGCGCGCAGGCCGGCGCGCACCGTGGGCCGGCTGACGCCGATGAGCGATGCGAGGTCGCGCTCGGCGGGAAGCCGGTCGCCCCGCTTGAGCGCGCCGCTTTCGATCTGCGTGCGGACGTGCGTGACAACCTGCTCGGTGCTGCCTTCGGCCGAATGCCCCTCGACGGTGTCGTGTGCGTGTCGGCGCAGGGATGAACGCGTCGGTAGGTGACGGGGGATGAGAGTCATGTCGTCTTGTCCGTGCCAGGGTTCCAGGTGCGTCACTTCGCGAGCGTGACCTCGAGCGGCGACCGCAGCCGGCGAGCCACGTTCGCCACGTCGCGGTCCCAGCCCTCCACGCCGCCGGGCACCTGGGCGGTCTGTTCCCACGCAAATCCCGCGTAGTACACGGCGGGCGATCCCGCCGGCACCTTCGCCACCACCAGGTAGTTCCCGTCGGCCTGCGGGAAGTCCACGACTTGCGCCGGGTCGACGATGACTGCGCACCCCAGGTTGCCCGGCACGTTCTTGATCGGCTCCCACGCGCGCAGCGTGCCACGCTCGCGGCTGTTCGCGGTCGTTGAACCCGCGTTGTTCTTGATGCCCGCGGCGTAGGTGACCTCCTTCGGCCCGCCTTCGAAGGTGTAGCGGCTCTCGAACCGGCTGAAGTTCTGCCCGGCGTCGAGCGTGATCCGCTTCACCTCTGAGACCTTGGTGCCGGCGGCATCCCAGGGCTGGTAGACGAGGTCGAACATCACGCGGATCGGGCCGTTGGCGTACACGCGCGACTCGCGGAAGTTCGCCGAAGGATAGAGCTTGCCGCCCACCCACAGGCCGTTTCCGCCGCACCCACGGGTCTTGCCCGCCGAATAGAAATCGCCCCCAGTGCCGTTGTCCTTGTGGTAGTCGTCCAGCAGGTACCAGTCGTTGATGATCAGGCGCGGCACGCGCTTGGTCCAGACGTCCACGGCGCTGCTGGTCAGCGGTTCCTGCGCCCACGTTTCGAGGGCCGCGCCGTACATCCGGTGGGCGACGCGGTCGTTCTCCCACGCGAAGTCGTCTCGGCGCTCCCGGACGAACCGGCCGTAGGCCTTGAAGTCGTCCCGCTTGTGCACGACGCGCTCGCCGGCGCTGAGCTCGAAGCCCTTCGTCTCGTTCGGGCCAATGTCCACCTGGAAGATCAGCTCCTCGAATTTGCCGTCGTCGTTCACGTCCACCGCCTGCGTCAGCAGTTCGCCGCCCGCCGCCGCGTCGCGGACGTGGATCTTGCGGATGTCGTCGGTGGGGACGGCCGCGAGCACATCGGCAGCCGAGAGCGTGATGGTCTCGCTGGGGCGGGCGATACCGAGCGTGTTCTTCACCGTGACCGTGGGCCCGACGCCGGCGAGCGGGATGGGCGCCATGACGCCCCCCAGGGCGATGACCGATGCGACGACCGACACCTTGCGAATCATGGATGGTCCTCGTCTCACTGCTGTTTCTGGAAGTAGTCGTACGTGCTGTTCACTCGGCTCTCGAGTCGAATGGCCCCGGTGCAGTCCTTCGCGTCGTCGCCGACCTCGCCGGCGAGCGTCAGGACATCGCGGCGGGTCCGATCGACGCCCATGGTCGTATCCAGGGGAGAAATCCAGTGTGGTCTAACCACCAAGACTTCACGAGTCCAATCCAAAGACGCTGGCGTGTACAGGTTTAGTACACCATTGGTCGCTGAAGAGTCAAGAATTGACGCCTGTCAGGAGGCATTGTGCGCCAGAATGAGACTTGCCCAGTGGACGCGCCAATAGTAATCTGTCGCCCTGCTGTGGATTGTCCATATCGTCAACCCTGTCGAACTTCGGAAGTGAATCCATGAACCTGCCAGCTGTCGATCCCCGCACATGTATCGTTCGCAACACGGCCGCGAAGAAGGGACGCACCCGCAGCGTGGCGCCCGGCACGACGGCCGCGCGGCACCTGCACTACGGCCGCATCATCCTCGCGGCCGGGGACCCGGCCGTCCGCGTCGATCCGGGCACGCACGAAACGGGGCTGGTCTGCCTGAAAGGGCGCGGCACGGTGGTCGTTGGCAGCCAGCGGTTCGAGATGACGCCGTACGATTCTCTCTACATCCCGCGCGGGTCCGTGTTCGACGTGAGTCCGGGGTCCGAGGGGTGCGACTTCGCCGAACTGTCGGCGCACGTGGACAACCTCTATCCCCTGCAGTTCGTATCGTTCGCCGACGTGCAGAAGGACAGCGGCCTGCACTTCAGGACCGGCGGCCCCTCGGCGGGCCGCGAGATCAACCTACTGCTCGCCAAGAACGTCCAGGCCGGGCGGATCGTGGCCGGCGTCACCTTCAGCGAGCCGGGCCACTGGACATCCTGGCCGCCACATGAGCACTCGGAGATGCTCGAGGAGGCGTACCTCTACGTGGCCATGCCCGCGCCGGCATTCGGCGTCCAACTGGTCTACACCAACGCCTCGGAGCCGGAACTGGCGACCATCGTTCACGAAGGCGACGTCGTGCTGATGCCCCGCGGCTATCATCCGAACGTGGCGGCGCCTGGGTGTTCCATCGGCTTCCTCTGGATGATGGCGGCCGAGCGCGAGGCCGTGGACCGTCAGTTCGGGGTCGTCAACGTCCAGCCCGAGTTTGCTGCGATGAAGTCGGGGCTCGAGGCGGGCCAGGCGAAGAAGTAGAGGATCGGGGGTCCGGGGGCCAGGGACGAGGGACGACGAACGAGGGACGACAAACGACGAAACACCGTAGGGGCGACCGGCCGGTCGCCCACGGGCCACGGTAAGGTCCAGGAACCAGGGCACGGCGGGAGGACTTCAATGAACACAGATATCTTCCGGCTCGATGGCGAGGTGGCACTCGTGACCGGATCGTCGCGCGGCCTGGGCGCCGCGATGGCGACGGCGCTGGCCGAAGCCGGGGCGGACGTGGTGCTGCACGACCGGTGCTGCGCCGGCGACACCGAGCGCGCCATTCGCGAGAAGACGCGTGTCCGCACGAAGTGCATCGTGGCCGACCTGTCGGACCGCGCCGAGTCGATGCGCCTGGTCACCGAGGCGGTCGAGGCGATGGGCAAGGTGGACATCCTGGTGAACAACGCCGGGATCATCCGCCGTGCGCCGGCCACGGACCACAAGGACCTCGACTGGGACGAGGTGCTGGAGATCAACCTGACCGCCGTGTTCCGCCTGTGCCGGGCGGCGGGCGCGCGCATGGTGGCGCAGGGACACGGCAAGATCATCAACATTGCCTCGCTGCTTTCGTTCCAGGGGGGCGTGACCGTGCCGTCCTACGCGGCGGCCAAGGGAGGCGTGGCGCAGTTGACCAAGGCGCTGGCCAACGAATGGGCGTCGAAGGGCGTCAACGTGAATGCCATCGCGCCGGGCTACATGCGGACAGACAATACCAAGGCGCTGGTCGAGGACCCCGTGCGCTGCCGGCAGATCATCGAGCGCATCCCGGCGGGGCGCTGGGGCGAGCCAACCGACCTCGCGGGACCGGTGGTGTTCCTCGCGTCGAAGGCTTCCAGCTACCTGAATGGCCACGTGCTGGTGGTGGATGGCGGGTGGATGGGGCGGTAGGGGCCAGGGACGAGGGGCCAGGGGCGAGGGGATCGGGGCGAGGGGATCGGGGCGAGGGGCGAGGGAACAGGGGTGTGGGAACAGGGGTGTGGCGCGGGCCTTCAGGCCCGCGATCAGGATTCTCATCTATGTCACATGGACGCGTCGAGACGACGCAGGCCGTTGAGTCCTGCGGGGTGGTGGCGGTCA
>JADGOB010000080.1 GCA_017883185.1 Acidobacteriota bacterium | reverse complement strand
AGCAATCGCGGAGGCAGCGGACCCGAGTATGTGGGACAGGTACGACCCAAGAGACGCCGAAGACCGGCAACGCGCTGGTTCGTGGGACCGGCCTAGAGGGAGCCGTGGCGGTCGTAGCGACCGAGATGACGACCGCTCCTTGGACCCACCAGACGTCTTCGTGCGCGAGGTTGATCTGCCTCTCGGCCCGGAGCGGGAACTGGTGCGAGACCGGGACCGAACCTATGGGGTCAATGGAACCGACAGCCGCGTGCTGGCAACGGTCGGCGCCTTCCGAGTCGTGTCCGAGAGCGACATCGAGCGGGCATTCGAGGGCCGCGCATCTGCTCGCGAGAGCCTGAAGCACCTCGAAGCCGAGGGCCTGCTGGGTCGAACCTCGTCCGGACCGGATGAACGGGTTGCGTTCCTCTCCAATCGTGGTCGCGATCTCCTCGACGCGAACCGGTGGGATCGGGAGGAACCGCGTTGGAAGGGCCGCCAGACGTTCTACGCGGGCATCAGAAGGCCGCGAGAGCTCGCACACGACTCCCGGATCTATCGGGCTTACCTCCGAGCAGAGGAGCGTCTGCGAAGCCACGGCGGCCGCGTCAGTCGAGTGGTCCTCGACTACGAGCTCAAGCGCGAGTACCAGAGGTTCCTGCAGGAGCGCAATCGGGGCCGGAAGGACGGGGATGGGGGACTGGCCGCGAGGTCGACGGTGTCGACACGTGAGGACGTCCTGGTGACGCGGGACGGCCGTGAGTCTATCCTGGGATCGGTCCCATCCGACCAGACACTGAGGCGAACGAAGTGGGTTTCCCCAAAACCGTTAAGCACCCGTGTATTGCGCCGAAATAAACCGCAGGCGCGTTCTAACCGCTTGCCAGTACATCACTTGCCGAAGCATGCGTCAGCACTGAGTTCGTTGACTCGATTCGTGGTCACGAGGCGCATGATCCCGGTTGTACTTCCCACGTCGCATCCTCCCCGTGGTCGTCCGCGTCTGAGTGAGTGCCGCAGGACTCCATCCAAGCCGCAAAGTGGTATCGCTTGGCGGGTGAGCAAGGACTCGTAGCGGCCCAACTCAACCTGGGATCGACTCAGTTCCCTTGCCGGATTGGATGCTGCTCGAGTCCTACGCGCCCTATTGACGGGGTGCGCGGTACCGCGCAGACTTGTCCTGGATTCGCAGGTCGCGTCGCGCCTGCGCTGCGTCCTTGCCTGCCAGCAGAGGGGGCGCACCATGCAGATGGCGGAAGAGGGATGTCGATGGGTTTCATGACCGGAATCTGTGGCAGCCTCGCCGCATCGGCGGTCGGCCTGCTGGTCGCCGGTCTCCCGCAGCAGCCTGCCAAGCCAGTGCCGCTCTCGGTTCTCCCGCTCCAGCTGACCGGGGTCATCGTGGACAAGGAAACACCAGCCAGGTCCGCGTGTCTCATCCGCTGCGCCGATGCCTCTCAGCGGCGGGGGATGTTCTTTGCCGGACAGCAGGCGTGCGATCTCGCGGAGATCCAGGAAATTCGCGAGGACGGCGTCCTCATCAAGAACCTCCTGATGAATCGCCCCGAACTCCTGGTCTTCTCCGCCGCGATCCACCCGGCGGACACGCAGCCTCCAGCGGGCGCGCGGGCCCGTTCCCCGAACACAGTCCTCACCGCATCGCCGGATGTCGTGGTCGTCGATCTTGCGAAAGGCGCGGTCGATCGCTATCTGAAGGATCTGCCCAGCCTTCTGGAATCGGCGGTCGCCACCCCCAGGTACCGGGATACGGCGAGCGGGCAGCGGCTCATCGACGGGTACGAGATCGGCCAGATCAAGGCGGGCGGCGTCGCCGACCAACTGGGACTCCGGAACGGCGATGTCGTCCTGGAAGTCAATGGCCAGCCGCTGGACGGCGTGGCAACCGTCATGCGGCTGTTCGGCGAACTCCAGATTATGCCGCAGGCGAAGGTGGCCGTCCTGCGAAATGGCCAGCGAATCACGTTGGTGGTCGACACGAAGTGAGACGACTGGTGACGCCGACTTTATTGGGGCGCCGCAGGGCATCGTTGGCGATCACGCCGTCGGGTCGGCCTGCCGGGAACGGACAGCGGCCAGCGCTATGGCGGCGGCCGGTCACCCGATCCGCGGCTATGCTATCTTGGTTTCATGCCTTCAGAGCTTCGCTGGATCATCCTGGCGAGTCTGGTCACGTTGGCCGGTTGCGGAGGTGGCAGCGGGAGCAACGGGAGCACTTCGAGCGGCAGTCCCGGTTCCTGGACGGCGGGCGTGTTCGAGCCGTCAGCTACTTTCGCGAACCAGTGCGCCAGCCCTCGCACCGGCACGGATCCCACGACCGGCAAGCGCTATCCCGACGTCCAGGGCTCGACCCTCACCGAGAACCGCTTCCTGCGTTCGTGGACCAACGAGTTGTATCTCTGGTACCGCGAAGTGCCGGACCTCAATCCGGCGTCGTACTCGACCCCTGATTACTTCAACATCCTGAAGACCTCGGCCACCACGCCGTCCGGCAACCCGAAGGACCGGTTCCACTTCACGTATCCGACGGCCCAGTGGGAGGCGTTGTCGCAGTCCGGCGTGGAAGCGGGATATGGCGCGCAGTTCCTCGTTGTCGCATCGACGCCGCCCCGCCTCGTCGTGGTGGCCTATACGGAGCCGAATGCCCCCGCCACGACCCCGCCCGCGAACCTCTCTCGCGGCGTGAAGGTGCTGACCGTCGATGGGGTGGACCTGGTCAACGCGAGCGACAGCGGAAGCGTCGCCAAGCTGAACGAGGGCCTGTTCCCGTCCTCGGCAGGCGCCTCCCACACGTTCTCCATCCTCGATCCCGGAGCGACCACGCCTCGCACCATCACGATGGTGTCCGCCAACGTGACGTCGACGCCGGTACAGAACGTCGAGACCATCACCACCGCCACGGGCACGGTGGGTTATATGCTCTTCAACGACCACATCGCGATCGCGGAGCAGGAACTCGTGGCCGCCTTTGGCCAGCTTGCGGCGGCGAACGTCAGCGACCTGGTGCTCGACATCCGTTACAACGGCGGCGGCTACCTCGACATCGCCAGCGAGGTGGCCTACATGGTTGCGGGGCGTGGGGCCACGACCGGCCGGACCTTCGAGAAGACCGTGTTCAGTGACAAGTACCCGACGCTGGATCCGGTCACTGGACAGGCGATCGTGCCGATCCCGTTCCACGCGACCTCCCAGGGGTTTTCCGGACCGAGCGGTCAGGCCCTGCCGTCACTGAACCTCACGCGGGTGACGGTCCTGACGGGTGCGAACACCTGCTCGGCCAGCGAATCAATCCTCAACAGCCTGGGAGGCGTGGGCGTCCAGGTGTTCCAGATCGGATCGACGACTTGTGGAAAGCCCTATGGCTTCTATCCTCAGGACAACTGCGCCACGACGTACTTCTCGATCGAGTTCAAGGGCGTCAATGACCAGGCGTTCGGGGACTACCCGGACGGGTTCTCCCCCCCCAACGCCACGGGTACGGTCGGCGTCCAGATGCCCGGCTGCGCTGTCGACGACGACTTCGGCCACGCTCTCGGCGATCGCAACGAAGGCAGATTGGCGGCGGCCCTGGGCTACCTGGTCAACCGGAGCTGCCCCGCCGCGTCCCCCGCGTCTGCAAGTCGCTCGAATGTGAGGACAATCCAGGCACCGATCCTGGGCGAAGGACTGCTCTACAAGTCTCCCTGGCGCGAGAACCGCATTCTGCGGAGGTGATTCACATGAGGCGCTTGACGAGCGCTGTGAGCGTTGTTGGAACGCTGGCCCTGGCCGGTTGCCCCCCACGGTTGCCGCCGCCGGATGTACCCGCCGTGCTCACAAGCCCGACGGAGCAGAGCCACGCGGATCTGGTGCGCGTAGTGAGCCGAGCGATGAACGGAGCGTCGGTGACCCTCGCCGACGCCGCGCTGACGGCCGACGACACGCTGATCGTCCAGCGGGCTCCACATCGCGACGCACAAGGCGTGGACCTTGCCGGACGCGAGACCGGCCGGCCCGAGCACTTCCGGCTGGTCAAGAGCGGCTCGCGGTGCGTGCTGGTGCACGAACGCACCGGTCGGCGCTGGACGTTGACGTCGGCGACCTGTTCGCCGCGCTGAGCTGAAGGCCTGGAAGGGAGACATCGTTGACGGCATCGGCTTCAAAGTCTCGAACTTCACTCAAGCCAATATGGCCCTAATGGCATTGGGGTTAGACGCTTCCCCCGCCAGCGCACTCCTGCGGCTTCTTCGCTCCCGGTGTCGCCCTCGCCTTCGCCGGGCCCTCGGCAGTTCGCTCCTTGCCGGTCAACTGGCGATAGACGTCGAGCACGAACTTGGGCCGCCCCTCGACGTCGCTCGTGGGCGACACCCGGCGGGGAGGCAGTTCGACCTCACACATCCTTCCAGTACACCGTGCGAAATATCGCGGACGAAATGGCGCGACGCGCGCTAGAGCCTTTCTGGTGTGTCCCCGGTGTGACCCTTGAGGCGTCCTATGCGGTCTGAGTTGGTAGCGGTACGGGGAATCGAACCCCGATTTGATGGTTGAGAACCATCCGTCCTAACCGTTAGACGATACCGCCATCGCGAACCGTTTACGCAAGGCTCCCCGTGGCTGAGAACCACGTGTCCTGACCCCTAGACGATACCGGCCCACGGAGGTCTTACGAGCGTTCGATGATATCAGCCGATCGCGGCTCGGTCAAGCCGGGGGCGTCGCGGGTATGATTGAGGGATGCGATATCTACTGGGAATCCTACTGGCCCTCGTGGTGGCTGCCGGCATCGTGTTCGTGGTCGCCGGCCGCGGCGCTGCACCGTCGATTCAGATCCTCCAGCCGTCGAAGATGATTGGCGTCGATACGGCGCTCGACGTGAGCGTCGAGACACCGCAGGGGAAACTGACCCGCCTCGACATCGTCCTCGAGCAGAACGGCAAGAGCACGCCACTCTTTTCGCTTGGCGCGCCCGCGTCCGCCACGCTGACGCAGGAGACGCCCAACCGGATCCGGATTAGCCGGCCGATCGGCAAGCGTGCGATGCCCGACCTCCAGGCCGGCAGCGCGCGAATCATGGTGACCGCCGCGCGAACAACCCTGTTCGGGATGCGTACGAAGGAAGCGTCGGCCGCCCGCGACGTCACCGCCCGGTTCAACCCGCCGCGTGTCGCCGCGATCTCGACCCACCACTACGTCAACCTCGGCGGATCCGAGATGGTGGTCTACAGCGTGTCGCCGCCCGACGTGCAGTCTGGCGTCCAGGTGGGCGACATGATCTACCCTGGCTTCCCCGCATCCGGGGCCGGCGTCGCCACCTCGGACCCGGGGCTGAAGGTGGCGTTCTTCGCGCTCCTGTACGACCAGGATCTCGGGACGCCGATTCGGCTCTTCGCGCGCGACGAGGCGGGAAATCAAGCCCATGCGTCGTTCGACTACAAGGTGTTTTCGAAGCCCTTCAGCAAGGGGCGCATCGATCTGCAGGACGCGTTCCTCCAGCGTGTCGTGCCGGAAATCCTTGAACACTCGCCGGAGTTGAAGGTCGCGGTCGGCCCCGGGGACAGCTACCTGCCGGCGTTTCTCGAGGTGAACGGCGACCTCCGGCGGCTGAACGCGGAAAAGATCGTCGTCCTGTCGCAGCAGACGGCTCCGGAGATCCTCTGGAAAGGGCCTTTCCTGCCGCTCGGCAATGCGCAGGTGGAATCGAAATTCGCCGACCACCGGACATATTTCTATCAGGGCAAGGAGGTGGACCAGCAGGTGCACCTCGGCTTCGACCTTGCGGTCACCCAGAAGATCCCGGTGCTGGCCGGCAACGACGGCAGGGTGGTGTTTGCCGACTACCTCGGCATCTACGGCAACTGCGTCGTCGTCGATCACGGCATGGGCGTGCAGTCGCTGTATGGCCACCTGTCCTCGATCGAGGTGAAGGCCGGCGACACGGTCAAGAAGGACCAGCGGATTGCGCGCAGTGGCATGACGGGGCTGGCCGGCGGCGACCATCTCCACTTCTCGATTCAGCTGCAGGGCCACCCGGTGAACCCGGTGGAGTGGTGGGACCCGCACTGGATCGAGGACCGGGTGACGCGAAAGCTGCGCGAGGCGGGCGGAGGAGCACTGGCGACGAAGTAGGCGCGCGGCGACCAATAGTCTCTACACATCTTCCAGGGCTGAGATCGTGACGGTTGAAGCAAGTTTCCGTGGGCGCCCTGGAATCTGTCTTAGGCTCGGGCGGGTTATGCGGGCGCGCGGTTTGCGCGTCGGCAATGGCTGTGGTAGTTTCGACGGCGGGCCTGTCCCCGCAAAAATCGATCATCTGCCGCGCCTCGTCGTGTTCGGGAGCAAGCGCTGTGTCGTCATTTCCCGCGCGTCCGCGTGCCGTCGCGCTCTCAGTGAGGTGGCCGCAGGCATCAGCTCGCGCCGCCGATTTCCTGGCGTTGACCAAGCCTCGGCTCAACCTGCTGGTCGTGGCAACCACGCTGGCCGGCTACTACCTCGGCGCGGAACGCTTCGATCCCGGGCTGCTGACGAGCACGGTGGTCGGAACGGCCCTGGTCGCGGGCGGAGCAGCGGCGTTCAACCAGATCTTCGAGCGCAATACCGACGCGCTGATGCGGCGCACGCGCACGCGCCCGCTCCCTGGCGGCCGGATGCGCGTGGTCACCGCCGTGTGGTTCGCGCTGGCGTTGTCGCTCGGCGGCCTGGCGCTTCTCGCGGTCGGCGCCAACCGGCTCGCCGCCGGCGTCGCTGCGGCCACGCTGTTGTCGTACGCGCTCGTCTACACGCCGCTCAAGAGCAAGACCTCGCTTTCGACACTGGTCGGCGGCGTTCCCGGGGGGCTTCCCGCGATGATCGGCTGGGCCGCGGCGACCAACACGCTCTCGGCCGAAGCGTGGGTGCTCTTCGCCATCGTCTTTCTCTGGCAGATGCCGCACTTCCTCGCGATTGCCTGGTTGTGCCGCGAGGATTACGCGCGGGCCGGTCTCCCGATGCTGCCGGTCGTCGAGCCGGACGGCCGCAGCACCGGCCGGCAGGTGGTGCTCTACGCGTCGGTGCTCGTGCCGGTGAGCCTGGCGCCGACGCTCGTGGGCCTGGCCGGCCGGGTCTACTTCGGCGGGGCGTTGATCCTCGGCCTGATCTTCCTGGGGTTCGCCGTCCAGTTCGCGCGCCAGCGGACCAACGACACCGCGCGACGGTTGTTTCTCGGTTCGATCTCCTATCTGCCGCTGCTCTGGGGCCTGATGCTCGGCAACCATCAGTAGCCGGATGCTGAACAGTACATTCTGGGCCGTCGAAGTCGTGGGGCTGCGCCACCGGTATGGCACGCGGCTGGCGCTCGATGGCGTGAGCTTCGCGGTGCCGCGCGGCGAGATCTTCGGGCTGCTCGGCCCGAACGGCGGCGGCAAGACCACGCTGTTCAAGATTGTGTCCACGCTGCTCGCGCCGTCCGAGGGAACGGTGCGAGTGTTCGGCGACGATGTCGTCGGCGACCCGGCGGCGGTTCGTGATCGGCTTGGCGTGGTCTTTCAGCGCCCGGCGCTCGACGCCCGGCTCACGGTCGAAGAGAACCTCCGCCACCAGGGCCACTTGTACGGACTGAGCGGCCGGCCGCTCGGCGAACGGATCGGAGACGTGCTCTCGCGCGTTCGCCTCGGGGATCGCCGCCGCGACCTGGTGGGCACGCTGTCAGGTGGATTGCAGCGGCGGGCGGAAGTCGCGAAGGCGCTGCTGCACGAGCCGCAGTTGCTCGTGCTGGACGAGCCCAGCACCGGCCTCGACCCGTCAGCCCGGCGCGACATCTGGGCAGACCTTTCCGACCTCCGACGCCGCGAGGGCACGACCGTCATCCTGACGACGCACCTGATGGAGGAGGCGGCGGGGTGCGACCGGGTGGCCATCCTGGATCAGGGGCGCCTCGTCGCGATCGACGCACCAGCCGCGCTGACGGCCGCCATTGGGGGAGACGTGGTGCTGGTGACCACGCGCGACGCGAAGGCCATGGCGGAACGCGTCGGCCTTCGTTTCGGCGTGAAGGCGGAGGTCGTGGATGGCAAGGTGCGCATCGAACGTGACCGCGCGCATGAATTCATCACGGACCTGGTGGAGGGCTTCCCGGGCGAGATCGACGCCGTGGCGTTTGGCAAACCCACGCTCGAGGACGTGTTCGTGCACTACACGGGCCGGCGGTTGGAGCAGGAGGCGCCATGAGGCGGGTCCTCCTGGCTTGCTACACGCTGTGGTTGCGCGAGATCGTCCGGTTCTGGCGGCAGCGCAGCCGAATCGTCGGCGCGCTGGGATCGCCGCTCGTCTTCTGGTTCCTCATCGGGTCCGGGCTCAATCGATCCTTCCAGGGCGGCCCGGCCATGCCGCTCCAGGGGGGGTATCTCGAGTACTTCTATCCCGGCACGCTGGCGCTTATCCTGTTGTTCACCGCGATCTTTTCCACGATTTCGATCGTCGAGGATCGGCAGGAGGGGTTCCTGCAGGGTGTACTGGTGGCCCCGGTGCCGCGGGCGGCAATCGTCGTGGGCAAGGTCCTCGGCAGCACGACCCTGGCGGTGATGCAGGGCGCGGTGTTCCTGCTGCTCGCGCCGTTCGCGCAGGTACAGATTCACCTGGTCGATCTTCCGGCGCTCTTTGGTGTGATGGTGCTCGTCTCGTTTGGCCTGTCAGGGATGGGTTTCCTCGTGGCGTGGTGGCTCGATTCGACACAGGGCTTTCACGCGATCATGAACATCTTTCTCATCCCGCTGTGGATCCTGTCGGGCGCGCTGTTCCCCGCGTCAGGCGCGGCCGGGTGGGTTCGCGCGCTGATGCTCGTCAACCCGATGACGTACGGCGTGTCGGCGCTGCGCCGGTTCTTCTACGATCAGCCGCTGGCGGCTGAACCGCCGTTCGGCCTCTCGCTGGCCGTGGTGGTGCTGTTCGCGGTGGCGATGACGGCCGCCGGTACGGTCGCGGTCCGCCGCAAAGGATGAGCGGACGACCCAATGACAGTGGCTGATCTTCCCACACTGAACGCGACGTTGAACGGCGTGTCGGCGGTACTGCTGACCAGCGGCTATGTCATGATCCGGCAGCGTCGCATCGGGGCGCACCGGGCCTTCATGCTTGCGGCGTGGGTGACGTCGATGCTGTTCCTCGCGTCCTACACCGTCTACCACGCATTCGCTGGTTCCAGGCCGTACCCGGGCCAGGGCACGGCGCGGATGATCTACTTCGCGATCCTGATCTCGCACGTGGTGCTGGCCGCGGCCGTCCTGCCGCTGGCCATCACGACGCTGACCCGCGCCCTCGGTGGCCGCTACCCCGCGCACGCCCGCCTCGCCCGCTGGACGCTGCCGATCTGGCTCTACGTGTCGGTGACTGGCGTGGTCGTGTACGTGATGCTGTATCGGTGATTGGCGGGCCTGAAGGCCCGCCCTACTGGTAGATCAGGTACTTCGCGCGGAGCAGGCGCCAGCGGCCCTCGTCCGTGGACCACGCTGCGGCGATTCGCGCTGCATCCTCGCCCGACTTGATGCGCTCGAGCACCCGCGCCGATCCCAGCAACCGCAGGATCTTGTCGATCTCGAACGCGCTGGCGTGCTGCTTGTAGATCGCCGACGCGATTTCCACACCGAGCCTCACCGCCCTGAGCGCGGCCCGATCGGTCACGATCATGAAGACCCCGCTGCACAGCTCTCCCTTGAACCTGCTGGACGTCGGCGTGAACGTGGTCGGGTAGAAACGGACGCCCGGCAGGCGTCGCTCGTTCAGGGTCGCCGCCAGTGTCCGGCCGTCCATCCACGGCGCGCCGAAGTGCTCGAACGGCGTGTCGGTGCCGCGCCCAACCGACACGTTCGCGCTCTCGATGAGGCAGACGCCCGGATACAACGTCGCCTCGTTCATGTTCCGCATGTTCGGTGACGGGTTGATCCACGGCACACCCGTCTCGTCGAACCACTGCTCGCGCTTCCATCCCTTCACGGGCACCACAGTCAGGTCGGCGCCGATCTTGTTCTCGCCGTTGAACAACTGCGCCAGCTCTCCCATCGTCATCCCGTGTCGGACGGGCATCGGGAAGTAGCCCACGAACCCCGTCAGAGCCCTGTCGAGCGTCGGTCCCTCGATGCGGGAGCCGTCGATCGGGTTCACGCGGTCGAGCACGACCATCTTGATCTTCCGCCTGGCCGCCTCCTCCATCACGTAGGCCATCGTCGTCTCGTAGGTGTAGAAGCGGACGCCGACGTCCATGATGTCGAAGACCAGCGTGTCGATCCCCTCGAGCATCTGCGCGGTCGGGCGGGTGATCTCGCCGTACAGCGAGTAGACGGGCAGCCCGGTCTTCTCGTCGCGCGACGATGCCACGGCCTCGTCCACGGCGCCGCGGATGCCGTGCTCGGGGCTGAAGAGCGCAACCAGCTTTACCTCTGGAGCCACGGCGAGCAGGTCGATCGTCGCCTCGCCCGTGATGGCCCGACCGGTGTGATTCGTCACCAGGCCTATCCTGCGCCCCTGCAGCAGCTTGAAGTTCCCGGCCTTCAACACGTCGATCCCGTTGAGCACGGGATCGCCGGATGCGGGTCGCTGCGGCACCGAACCGGATGCGCCGAAATCGCCGCCTGTCAGCCTCGCCGCTCGGACGGCGTCGGAAGGCGGATCCACGACCGCGGAGCCAACGACCGTCGCGACCCTGGCGCGCAACGGCGTGACATCGCCCTTGCCGTCCGGGTGCACGCGGTTCGACAGGAACACGATCCACGTCTTCGTTATCGGATCGATCCACAGCGAGGTGCCGGTGAAGCCCGTGTGGCCGTACGAACCGAGCGGCAGCAGTTCACCGCGATTCGAGGAGTACGACGAGTCGATGTCCCAGCCCAAGCCGCGGACCTGGCCGCCGGCGAGCGCGACGGGGCTCGTCATCTTCGCCACGGTCATCGGCGAGAGGATGCGCACGGCGCCAGATCGGCCCCCATCCAGCAGCATCCGGCAGAAGATGCCGAGGTCAGCGGCCGTGCTGAAGAGCCCGGCGTGGCCGGCGACACCCAGCATCCGCCTGGCCGTCGGGTCGTGAACCACGCCACGCAGCACCGCTCCGCCTGGCTGATCGCACGGCCACCCGTACTGTGTGCACTTCTCGGTCGGCGCGATCCTCGAGGCCAGCGACACCGGCGGCTTGAACATGGTGTCGTGCATACCCAGCGGCTCGAAGATCCGCCTGCGCGCGAACTCGTCGAGCCTCTGGCCGCTCACGCGATGCACGATTTCGCCCAGCAGGAAGAAGTTGATGTCGCTGTAGACCAGCCGCTCGCCGGGCGGCGCGGTCGGAATCTCCTCGACGGCTCGCGCGATCGCCTCGTCGTAGCTGGCGAACTCCATCGACATGTCGAGGTCCGGCCGCAGGCCCGAGACGTGCGTCAGCAGGTGGCGGACGGTGATCTCGCCCTTGCCGTAGCGCTCGAACCCCGGGATGTGCGTGGCGACGCGATCGTTGAGGCGAACTCGTCCCTCCTCCACCAGGATCATCACGCTCGTCGTCGTCGCGACCACCTTGGTGAGCGAGGCGAGGTCGAAGATCGTGTCGAGCGTCATCGGTTCGACCTTCGGCTCGAGCGACCGGTTGCCGAACGCCTGCCTGTAGAAGACCTGGTCGCCCCGGCCGACCAGCACCACGGCGCCGGGCGTCTGCCTGGCGGCAATCGCGTCCTTGACGAGGTCGCCGATTCGCGCCAGCCGCGCCGTGTCGAGGCCCGCAGCGGTCCGGGGCGCCTGCGCCAGGATCCGGGGCATCCCGAGTCCGACCATGACAAGGGCAACCAGAGCGAGACCGCCGATGATTCGTTGCTTCACGGGCTCTCCTTCAGAAGGTGGCGGACACTATAATAGAATGTTTGATTGGGGATCGGGGATCGGGATACAAGGGGTCGGAGGGCCGGGATCACGGGGTCGGAGGGCCGGGATCACGGGATCGGAGAGCGGGGGGGTGTTGGTGAGCAGAAGCTTGTGGCACCAGGAAAAGCAGTTTGGCGTCAGCGTGGGCCTCGTGCTGCTCGTGGCAGCCGCGTGGTTCTTCTGGCACGGACGAGGACCGGCGGTGGTCGGCGTGCCGGCAGTCGTCGGCGGCCTGCTCGTGCTGTTCGGCGTGGCGTTTCCGCGCGCGCTCGTCTACCCAAACCGCGCGTGGATGGCGCTGGCCGAAGCGCTGTCGTTCGTCTCGATCCGCGTGATCCTCGGCCTGCTGTTCTTCCTCATCTTCGCGCCCCTCGGTGCGTGGCGGCGGATGCGCGGCTGGGACCCGCTGAACCGGCGCGCGGCGGCCGACCGGGCGAGCTTCTGGCACCCGTACTCGCCGCGCCAGGCTGACCCGAAGCACTACGAGAAGATGTTCTAGACGGAGACGGATATGTCCAAGGTTCAGGTGCTCGTCGAGTTCTGGGAGTTCCTTCGCTACAACAAGAAGTACTGGATCGCGCCGATCGTGATCTTCCTGATCCTCGCGGGGCTGATCCTCGTGCTCGCGCAGGCGACGCCGATCGCGCCGTTCATCTACACGCTCTTCTAGGACAGGGCTCTCATGACCGCGGTCCTCGGGATTTCCGCTTTCTACCACGACTCGGCAGCGTGCCTCGTCATCGACGGCGAGATTGTCGCGGCCGCGCAGGAAGAGCGCTTCACTCGCAAGAAGCACGACCCGGGCTTTCCCGCGAACGCCTGCCGGTACTGCCTCGCGGAGGCAGGGCTGAAGCCGAGCGACCTCACGCTCGTCGGCTTCTACGAGAAACCGCTCACCAAGTTCGACCGGCTGCTCGACACCTACCTCGACTACGCCCCGCGCGGGTGGAGCTCCTTCATCCAGGCGATCCCGCTGTGGATGAAAGAAAAGCTCTGGATGGGCGACACCATCCGTCGCGAACTGGCGAACATCGAGGCGCCCGGCGACCCGAAGGCCGCAAAGAAGATTGGCCGATCGTTCCCGTGGAAGGTGATGTTCGGCGACCACCACGAGTCGCACGCCGCGTCGGCCTTCTACCCGTCGCCCTTCGAAGAAGCGGCCATCGTCACCGTGGACGGCGTCGGCGAGTGGGCCACGGCCTCGCTCGGCATGGGCCGCGGCGCCGAGTTGAAGCTCATCAAGGAGCTGCGCTTCCCCGACTCGCTCGGCCTCCTCTACAGCGCGCTCACCTATTTCACCGGCTTCAAGGTCAACTCGGGCGAATACAAGGTGATGGGGCTCGCGCCTTACGGCGAGCCGCGCCAGTTGTCGCTGCTGCGCGACCGGATCGCGCGGATTTGCGACGACGGGTCCATTCACCTGGACCAGTCGTTCTTCAACTACTGCGAGGGCCTCACGATGACCGGCGACCGCTTTGCGGAGGCGGTTGGCGGCCCGCCGCGCGAGCAGGAATCCAAGCTCACGCAGCGTGAAATGGACCTCGCGCGATCGATCCAGGACTTCACCGAAGAGGCGATGCTGAAGCTGGCGTGCTTCGCGCACGCCGAAACGGGGATGAAGTACCTGGCGATGGCCGGCGGCGTGGCGCTGAACTGCGTGGCCAACGGCCGGTTGCTGCGCGAGGGGCCGTTCGAGGAAATCTGGATACAGCCAGCGGCGGGCGACGCCGGCGGCGCGGTGGGTGTGGCGCTCGCGCTGTGGCACCGCTACCTGGGCAAGCCGCGCCAGTCTGCAGAACGCGCCGGCACCTGGGTGCCGAACAAGGCGTGGCGCGCGACGCATCCGGCAGGCACGCTGCCTCCCTACCAGGACGGCATGAAGGGCGCCTACCTCGGACCGGCGTTTCCCGTCTCCGACATCGAGCGCTTCCTCTCGGAGCGCCAGTTGCCGTACCGGCGTGTCGATCGGAAGGAGCTGCCGAACGTCGTCGCCGAATTGCTCGCGTCGGAGAAGGTCGTCGGCCTTCACCAGGGGCGCATGGAGTTCGGACCGCGCGCGCTCGGCGGCCGCAGCATCCTCGGCGACGCGCGCTCGACGAAGATGCAGTCGGTCATGAACCTGAAGATCAAGTTCCGCGAGAGCTTCAGGCCTTTCGCGCCGAGCGTGCTGTGCGAGCACGCGCACGAGTGGTTCGAGCTCGATCGCGATTCGCCGTACATGCTGCTGGTCGCCGACGTGCAGCCTGAACGCCGCCGCACGATGACCGCGGACGAAGAGCGACTCTGGGGAATCGACAAGCTCAACGTGCCGCGCTCGAGCATCCCGGCGGTCACGCACGTGGACTATTCCGCGCGGGTCCAGACCGTCAGGCGGGACACCAACCCCCTGTATTGGGACATCATCGAGGCGTTCCGCTGCCGCACCGGCTGCGCGGTCATCGTCAACACCTCGTTCAACGTGCGCGGCGAACCGATCGTCTGCTCCCCCGAGGATTCCTACCGGTGCTTCATGCGCACCGAGATGGACGCGCTGATACTCGAAGAGTGTCTCCTCTTCAAGGAGGAGCAGCCGAAGTTCGAGGACCGAGAGAACTGGCGCGAACAGTTCACCTTGGACTAGCATTTCCCCATGGGACCCGAATCGCCCGCCGGTCGCCTGGCCTACTCCGTGCATGGCCGCTGGCGTTATCGTTTCGTCGTCGGCTTCATCTGGTTCGCGGTTTTCGCGGCTGCAGCCGCCGGCTGGCGATACGCCAAGTCCTCGGGGCCGGCCTACGGGCCGGTCATCGTCATCTCGATCGACTCGCTGAGCGCCGATCACCTATCGGCCTACGGGTATACGAAGGTCCACACGCCGGCCATCGACGCGCTTGCGGCTGACGCCGTCACGTTCGACCGCGCCTACGCGCACTCGCCGTTGACCCTGCCCTCGCACGTCTCGATGCTCTCGGGCCTGCTGCCGTTCCAGGCCGGCGTGCGGGACGACATCGGGTTCCCGATTCCCGGCGGCGTCTCCCTGCTGCCGCAATTGCTTCACAAGCGGGGCTTCAAGACCGGCGGGGTCGTCTCGAACTACCTCCTCAGGAAGGAGACCGGGCTCGGCGCCGCGTTCGGGTTCTTCGACGACGAGTTCGGCGCCGTGGGAGGGGAAGGCTCTCCGCTGGCCACGTCGAGAGACGGCGAGGCGTCGCTGAGAATCGCCGAGCGCTGGATCGAGTCGATCGGCACGGCGCGGTTCTTCCTGTTCCTGCACCTTGACGGCCCGCGGTCGCCGCGGACGGTGCCCGAGCGGTTCGCGAAGTACTCTGCCTACGACGCGCAGGTCGCCTACGCGGACGAGGTGGTGGGCCAACTGGTCGCGTTCCTGAAGAAGCGCGGGCTGTACAGCGGCGGCGTCATCGTACTCACCTCCTATCACGGCGACAGCCTGGGCGACCACGGGGAGCAGGGGCACGGCTTGTTCGTGTACGAGCGGGCAATTCGCGCGGCGCTGATCGTCAAGCTGCCGCGACGGGACGGCGGCGGGCGTCACTCGGACGCGCTGGTCCAGCACATCGACATCACGCCGACAATCCTGGATCTCGTGGGCGCGCCCCGGCCCTCCGGGCTTGGCGGCCGATCGCTCCGCAACGTGCTCGATTCGCCAACCGCCACGCTGCCGAACCGGAAGGTCTACGCCGAGTCGCTCGCCGGTCGCTATCGCTTCGGGTGGAGCGAGGTGCAGTCGCTGACCGACAACCGCTATCGCTTCATCAAGTCGGCCCGACCCGAGCTGTACGACCTTCTGCAGGATCCCAAAGAGCGGGTGAACCTGGTGGAGGTGGAGACCGAGGCCCAGGCCGCGGCTGCGATGCGGGCGGCGCTCGACAAGTTGACGGCCAACTCGCCGTTCCCCGCCCCGGCGCCGGTCGCCGAGCCAGAACGCGGACGTCTCGCGGCCATGGGATATGTGACGGGGCTGCCGGTTGCCGGGCCTGAGGTGCCAGGCGACCAACTGCCGGACGTGAAGGACCGCGCTGCTGTCTACGACAAGTACTGGCAGGCGAGCGGCCTCGCGGCGGGAGGCAACGTACCGGGTGCCGTGGCGAAATACCAGGAAGTCGTGTTCGACGATCCTTCGATGGCCGTTGCCTGGGATCGCCTCACCACCCTGCTCCTCGAGAGCGGTCGGTTCAAGGAGGCTGGCGAGGCGTTGACCAGCCTGCTGCGTCTCTACCCGGAAAGCGTGCGCATCACGGAAGCCGATCAGCGCGTTCAACAACTGCTCGCCGCCACTCCCACCGTGGATCACTACCTGTTGGCCGCGCGGGTCTGGACGGCGCTCGGAGAGAAGACGCGGGGCGCGGAGGTGCGTGCCGCCGCGCGGAAGGCTCACGGCGACGCGGCTGTCCGCAAGGCCGAACGAGCATTGGATCGGAACTGAGTCAGCGCTGGACCGCGTCAGGCGCCAGGCCAAGGATGAACGCGCGGACGGTGCTGTTGCGGACGTTCACGAAGTAGTCCGACCCGGCGACGCACGCCCCCGAGACCGCGGACGTCACACCCGCAACTGTCCACGAGCCTCCGACGGAAACCAGCAGCGGGCCGCCCGAGTCGCCCGCGCACGTGCCGGCACTGGTCCCACCGTACGCGTTGAGCAAGTACACGGGGCCGACCTGGCTGATGCTGGTCACGCCGGCCCTCAGGACCAAACCCTGCCCGAAGAGGTCCTCACCCCATCCGGCTATCACCGCCTGCTCTCCCACGGTGGGATCCCGGCTGGTCAGCAATGGAATGATGGGCTGGCCGATCGGCTGCGAGGTCAGCACCACGCCGACGTCGATCGAATTCGAGGCGGTGCCATTGTAGGCGGGGCTGGCCACGAACGACGAGGCGGCAATCTCCTTGAGCGGGCCGAAGTTGATGCGGACGAGAGCCGTGTCGGCTCCGAGGCAGTGCGCCGCGGTCAGGACCGCGGTCGGGCTGATGACGGTCCCCGAGCAGGACCCCACGGCGCGCCCGTCACTCCCCACAAGGTACAGCAGCGGCACCGACGCGGTGGCTGCCGTGCACGACGAGCCGTTGACGATGGCCTGGGACGAAGTGGACAGGCCCGAGATGGCGCCGCACGCCGTGACGCCCGAGGGCAGCGGCGTCGGCGAGGGAGTCGCCGGACTCGAAGACGAACTGCCGCCGCAACCGGCGGCAGCCATCGTTGCGAGAACCACGGCCGCAAGCGCCGCCGGGACGGAGCCTCGAGGGATTCTGGCCATTGGTTCGAGTTTAGCCTGCCTCGTCATCGAACGCCACGCCTTCGTGGATCAACGCCGGCGTGCGGTCGGATCGGGTCGGAACTCACGCACAAGAGTCGGAACTTACGCACAAGGGTC
>JADGOB010000222.1 GCA_017883185.1 Acidobacteriota bacterium | reverse complement strand
TGCGCCTCGTCGTGCCGGACGACTCGCCATCACCGCCCACCATTCTCGGCCAGCCCCAGGTGTTCCGGCGGGGACCGTCCACGGGGCTGGCATTTCAGCCGACCTCCGACGTCAAGTTCCGCCGCGTCGAGCGGCTCCGGCTCGAGATTCCCATCGTGGCTGCGCCGAAGACAGTGTCGGCGCGCCTTCTCGATCGCGGCGGGCAGGAACTGTCGATCCCGGTCGCCGCCGGCCAGCGAGACAATGCGGGCGTGCACTGCGCGACCGCAGAGGCGGTGCTCGCCTCGCTGGCGCCGGGCGAGTACATGATCGAGGTGACTGCCACCACAGGATCGCAGAAGGCCAAAGCGCTCCTGGCATTCCGGATCATCCCGTAGCGTTCGCGCTCGTTTCTTGATCGCTGGTGCCGAGGGCGGGAATCGAACCCGCACGCCCCGTGAGGAGCCCGGGATGCGGCTGTAACGAACAAAGCCCCGCGCTGCCGCAAGTCGCCAGTCGCCAGCCGGCGCCCCGGTGGGCCTACTTGCCTTCCAGGTACCGAATCAGCTCGCTCATGTTGCGGATGTAGACGCTGGGGGAGATGCCGATCACTCCCTGCGCGCGGTACGGTGAGGTGTCGCTGTCGTCGCCGACTTGCGTGCGTGAGAAGTCGCCGGGCGCCACCTCGCGGGACCCATCGCCCTTGGCTCTCCGTGCTACCTCGTTCCAGACGATGCCGGGAGCGGTGTCACCATCTGCATGACGGCGCGCCACGCGCCGTCTCGTCGTGTGAAGACGCGAAAGTAACGTACGGTGTTCGGCACCGGCGTGCTACCTTCCTCCACTCGCGTCCCCGACGTTCTCGCCGAGAGGATCGCGGTCTCTCCGAACACGCGCACCTTCACATCGCTGATGCTCAGCGACATGTACCGGCGCGTGCCCGTCCGATACGACGCCATGATCTCCGGCTTGGTCGACTCTTGGCCGGTGACGGTATACGCCACATAGTCGTCGGCGACGATGCGGTCGTAGGTGGCGAGATCTGTCTTGGCAATTGCCGCGACCAGTTCACGTTCGACGCGTTCGACCTCCGCAGCATCGGCCGACCGGCCCGCAGCCGACGTGGACGACGAGCTGCGGAAGCTGGGCATCGAGGTGTCACAGACGACGGTGGCGAAGTACTTGGGGCGTCGCGACGGTCCCCCGGCGCCGACGTGGCGCACCTTCCTCACTAATCACGTCTCCCAGTTCGCCTCGGTCGACTTCTTCACGATCCCCACTGGGCCGCGCCAGACGCCATCGTCGTCTCGCGCGAGTACGAAGAGATGAAGGTCGCGAATCTTCGGGCGGTGGGGCGGGCGAATCGAGAGGTGACGCGGGCCGCCGGGCCGGCGAGATCGTCGAAATTGGTGTCCAAGTCCTGAGAGTGGGCTTCAAGACCAGCGCTCGTACGGACGAGTTGTGAAACGCACTTTGAGGAGGATCCGGATGCTGTCGACAAGATCGGCGCGGGCGATGGCGGCGGCCTGGGTGGTGTGTGCGTGCGCGCTGAGCGGGGGCCACCCATTCATGCAAGGCCGCACTATGACGCACACGCACTCGCCGGCCGACCCGGGGAACACGGAGCGGAAAGCCGGCGGGTTCCTGAAGCAGATCGAAGCGGTCAACAAGGAACTCTGGCTCATCCTGTCGATGTTCATCATCGCGGCGGTCCTGAACTTCGCCGTGACGGGGCAGCGGATGGTCCTGGCGCTCTACACGCTGCCGACGATCGGGTCCGCCTATTTCTACGGCCGCCGCCACGCCACCCTGACGGCCGTCGCGAGCGGGCTGGTCGTGTCCCTCCTCCTCTACACCAGGCCCGCGCTGTTCCAGGCTGCCCCCGGCGATGGGCTGGTCACCACGTGGCTGGACGTCCTGCTGTGGGTCTGCGTGCTGATCATCACGGGCTACCTGATGGGCACGCTGTACGAGCACAAGAGCGCGCAGCTCAAGGAACTGCGCAAGACCTACTACGGCGTGCTCGAGGTCCTGCGGTATTTCGTCTCGAACGACAAGTACACCGAGAACCACTCCTACCGTGTGTCGTTGTACGCCACGAGGATCGCGGCCCACATGAACTTCGACGCGGAGTCCATCGAGGACGTGCGCGCGGCGGCGCTGCTGCACGACATCGGAAAACTGCGGGTCGGGCGGGATCTGCTCTACAAAGCTGCGCGCCTGACCGAGGACGAGCGGGGCCAGATGCAGGCACACGTCCACCTCGGCGTGGAGGTGCTCGAGACGGTGGGCGGATCGCTCCGCCGCGTCCTGCCGATCGTGCTCGCCCACCACGAGCGCCACGACGGCACCGGGCCGCAGGGCGTGGACGGCAGGGAGATGCCGATGGCGGCCCGCGTTATCAAGGTCGCCGACGTGTACGACTCGCTGACGAGCGACCGGCCTTACCGCAAGGCGATGCCGCCGTTCGAGGCGAAGGCCACGATCGTGAACGGCGCAGGCACCGAGTTCGATCCGGCGGTCGTTGAAGCCTTCCAGGAGGCGTCCGACGCCGGCGCGCTCGAACTGCCCCCACCTGGTCGTCTAGGCCCCGAACGCGATCACGGGCGAGGGCGCTTCAGGACCTTGATCTGCTCCTTCGTCGAAACCTGGAACCGCCGGAACTTCGAGTACGTCGCGAGGCCGGTGACGGTTTTCGATCCGTATTCGTAGCGTTCCTCCATCATCACCGGCATCCACAGCCCCGACAGCTCGTCGCGGGGACCGTAGGTCACGGTGATCGTCGCCATCGAGGCCTTCATCACCGTCCGCAGGATCCGCCCGCTGACGGGTTCGACCCACACCCGGCCCGACGCCGGCACATCCGCTTTCGCCGGCGTCTTGATGAACGTCGGCCGGCCAATCTCCTGGTAGTCGATGGCCCAGGCACGCGTGCCCCCCAGGGTCTCCTCGCCAGACTTGCTGAACAGGAACCGCTGCTGGCTCCCTGGCTCCAGGAACCACAGCATCACCGTCGGCACGTTGATGTTGCGCTCGACGTTGCCGATGTTGTAGCGGGCGCTCTCCTGCCAGATCAGGCGCGCGTTGTCGAGGGCCGCCGCGGGGCTTGCTTCGAGGAACAGCTTCACCAGGCGGTCCTCCCGGTCCCGGACCGGCTGGCCATCCACGGCGAACACGTCGCGGAACGGCAACCAGCCGTCGAGGCCCGGGATCTTCACGAGCAGGTAGTCCGACGTCAGCAGCCTCGTCCGCGCGCTGGCGCTGGCCGTCTGCGCCGCGCCGCCGGTCGCCACCGGGGCGTTCGGCGGGCCGCCTCGGACGTCCTGCCTGTAGGTCTCCTCCGCGACGATGGAGTAGACCGCGTTGCCGTAGTCGACGACGTACTGGCTCACGCGCGCGAGGACGGCGTTGAGCGCCGGGTCGGGGCGCGCGCGCAACGGGGTGATGGGCCCAGGCACGTCAGACGGCGGCGGCGCAGCCATGGGCGGGATGGCTGGCGCGATCGCCGCCCGCAGCAACTCGACGCTGAGGCGCCCCGGCCTGACCGATCGCGCGGTGCGAATGCTCACCCCGCCGCGCGTCGATTTCACCTGGATCGTGTGGGAGTTTCCCGGGTCGACGTCGCCCGGCTCGGGCGCGAGCAGCAGCAGGTAGGACGACGACAGCTCGGCGACCATGCGCTGAAGCGCCTGTTCGGGCCTGCTGGAGAGCGACACGAAGGACCCGCCCGTTTCACTGGCGATCGCCTGCAGGTCACGACGCCCGAGGTCGGCAAACCTCGACGCCCCGGTGGGGACCTGGATGCTGCTGACCCGCACGTGCGCCTCTACCGCGGCGTCCACGGCCGCGCGCAGTTCGGATCGCGCCTCGTCGCCGACCAGGCCTGCTGACAGGAACAGTACGGTCTTGCTGCCCGGCGCGGCCCGGAGCCCTTTGAAGATCGTCTCGAGGGCCGAGAGCGTCGCGACGGCGTGCGTCCGCTGCGCGGGCGGCGACAGCACTTCGCGACCGCCCCGGTCAGCCGACGGCATCAGGTCCTCGAGCGTCGGGATCGACGGCGGCCGGCTTCCCGCCTGGGCGGCGGCTTCCATCCGGGCCTGGTTTCTCCCGGTGGTCTCCGCAACCCGCTCCGGGTCGTCCGGCGGGTTGGCACGTTCAGTGGCCTGGGGCTCGACGACGGCCGCGTCGGTGGACCGCAACGGGCGCAGGCTGGCGAGCGCCGGCCTGATCTCGCTGCGTTCGAACGAGACCGTCCCCGCGGTGCGGCGGAGCGGGAGCAGTATCACCGCGATCGACTCGGTGAGGCCGAACAGCGCGACGCATTTCTCGCCAGCGAGGCGCGCCCGCTTCTCGTCGCCGGGCAGGAAGCTCGCCTGATCGATCGCGACGACGACGAGGCGGCTCGGCTCGACGATGGGCGGGACCTCGCCCGGCACCGTCGCCGGGCGGAGCGCCGCGACGCCAGCCGCGCCGGGCCCGCGATACGCTCGCGCGATCGCGACGCCGTTCCGGCGACGGCCGTCCACGGTCACATCGAAGTCGCGCGCGCGCATGTCCTCCACCGGCGCGCCCTTCCGGTCCACCACGATGGCATCGACGACGAGCGCGGGCAGCGCGCCAAGGCTGGCGGGCGGCAGTTGGGGATCCCCGGGGGGACGCTGCGGGCCCGCGGCGCGAAGTGAAGAGGTGTGGCCGGCTCCTGCCGCAACAAGGCACAGTGGCCACACGACCATCGCCACGCGGACGACCCTGTCGAGCATGGTGAGTCCCTCGCGGGGGCAGGCAGTCGGCGCGCGGAGGCCTGGTGCGCCCGGGACGCATTATACCCCCCGGCCTGGCGAACCGCCCGGACCTTGCGCGGCCGCCGCCCTCGAGCGTCTCGTCGCTCTCGACGGCACCCGCTTCGCCGTCTCCCGCGTCGAAGAATCGTCCGGACGAGATGTGCAAGCCGGCGATCGCGGCATAGGAGGGCCCGACGCCGTACACCATCGGCATCTCGCTCTGCGGCCGGGGCAGCATCTTCACCGGCATCACCCGCTTGCGGGGGCTCGTGGCCGCCAGCTTCTCGACGTTCGCCTCGATGCCGCGCAGTACCAGTAAGTCGACAATTCGTCGACTTACTGGCCTTGACGTCGCCAGGCTATGAGCCGATTGCGACCGCGACCACGACAATGCCTGGATTCCGCCGCTGAGGCCCGACGAAGCCGGGCATCTCTCCCACGCACGGCGCGCACCAGGTCTTGACCGGGATGCGGTCGCCGGACAAGCGTCGTATCATGACAGGAGAACACCATGTCGCCTCTAGCCTGCCGCGTGTTTCGCGAGACCGAGGGGGTCGTCGCCCGCCTGGTGGACGTCGCGATCGACGACCTCACGGAAGGCGACGTCGTCATTCGGGCCGAGTGGTCGGGGATCAACTTCAAGGACGCGCTGGGCGTCACCGGTCGCGCGCCCATCTACAAGCGCTTCCCGCTGAACGCCGGCATCGACGTCGCCGGCCGGGTCGTCTCGTCGTCGGACGCGCGCTTTCGGCCGGGCGACCCGGTCGTCGTGAACGGCATGGGCCTCGGCGAGACGCACGACGGCGGCTTCGCGCAGATGGTCCGCGCGCCGGCGGACTGGGTGGTGGCGCTGCCGTCCGGTCTGGGTCTCCGCGAGGCGATGGTGCTTGGCACGGCGGGCTTCACCGCGGCGCTCGCGCTCCATCGGATGGAGGTGAATGGCCAGGCACCGGAGCAGGGACCCGTCGTCGTCACCGGTGCGACGGGCGGGGTGGGTTCCGTGGCGGTGTCGATGCTGGCGCAGTGTGGTTATCGGGTCATCGCCGTGTCCGGACGGCCCGAACACGAGACGTATCTGCGGGAATTGGGTGCCGCCGAGGTCTTGACGCCGGACGGCCTTGGCCTCGGGTCTCGTCCGCTCGAGGCGGTCCGCTTCGGCGGCG
>JADGOB010000079.1 GCA_017883185.1 Acidobacteriota bacterium | reverse complement strand
GATCCCCCTGGCGCCCGGTGCGCGTCCAGTCGCAGCGCGGCACCAACCGCAAAGCCGGCGACGATGACCGCGAACAGCAGGAAGACACGAAGCATGCGTGTCATAGCCCCCCCGAGGGCACGACAGGCGGTGCCCCACCCGCGCGGCCCGAATACCGGTCAGAAGCCCCTGGCTCGCGGGCCTGAAGGCCCGCGCCACACCTGCGCGCCTTGGTCCACGATCCCTGACGGTTGGTTTCCACCGAATCCCGACTCCTCACTCCTGAATCCTGTCCCCAGTCGCAAGTCGCCAGACGCATGCCGCTGTTCCACTACTGACGATGCCCGGCCGGCAGCACGATCGCCTTCTGGACCATCTTCTTCTCGCCGGCCTGGACGGTCACCGTGTATTCCCCCGGCGCGACGGCTCGCCCGCGCGCGCCCGTCATGTCCCACGCCACGCGGTTCATGCCCGCGTGGCCAGTCCCCTCGATCGTCCTCACGTCCTTGCCCGACGCATCGGCAATCGCGATCTTCACCGTTCCGCCGTCGGCCTTCGCCTTCAGGTAGTACTCGAAGTTGAGGCCCTCGTCGTTCGGCACGATCAACTGGCGGTCGCCATACAACTCGAAATTGCCGATGGCCCCGGCGGGCGGAGTCGGGCGGGCCTTCACCCTGAAGAAGTGGGCATCCTTGTCAAAAGCGCCCTGCTTCGCCTCGTCCAGCCATCCGATGTTCGTGACATACAGCCCCCGGCCGTAGGTGGCGACGACAAGGTCGCGCTCGCGCGGGTGGATGACGAGATCGGTCACGGGCACCGTCGGCATGTTCCCCTTCATGGCCGTCCAGCGCCGCCCCCCGTCGAGCGACACGTGAACGCCGCGGTTCGAACCGATGAAGAGGATGTCCGCGTCCTTCACGTCCTCCACGATCACGTCGATCGCGCGGTCCGGCAGGTTCGCCGCCAGCGATGTCCACGTCGCGCCGAAGTCGGTCGTCCTCATCACCACCGGCTTGAACTCGTCGAAGCGCCGACCGTTCTTCGTGATGTACGCGGTTCCGGCGGCCGTGCGCGACGCGAGGACGCGCGTCACCGCGTAGTGCTCGGGCCCGCCCGCAGCCACGATCTTCGCGGTCACGTCGGTCCAGTTCGCGCCGTGGTTCCTGGACACCTGCACCTTCCCATCATCGGTGCCGATCCAGAGGACACCCGGCGTGGCCGGCGACTCCGCGATCGTCGTGATGGTGCAGTACTGCACGGTACTGCCCGGCGGGGAGATCTTCGAGGCGTCGTTTCCGGTGAGGTCCGGACTGATCTCCTCCCAGTGGTCGCCCTGGTCCATCGAGCGGAAGAGCACCTGCGCGCCCGTGTAGAGAATCCGGCTGTTGAACGGCGAGAGCGCAAGCGGCGGCGTCCAGTTCCACCGGAGCGGCGGCTGCCCCGCCGCGCGCGTCGGCACGATCGAGGTGCGGGTGCGCGTCTTCTGATCCAGCCGGAAGTGGCCGCCCCACTGGAACGTGTTGTAGACCCATCGGCTGTCGGTCGGGTCCACGCGGTTGTACATCCCGTCGTTGTCGCCCACCGTCACCCAGTCTTCAGGACCAATCCGACCGGCTGGCCCGTTGATCGGCCCGCGCCACGAGTCGTGGTCCTGCAGGCCGCCGTAGATCCGGTACGGGTCTTCCATGTCCACCGTGATGGAGTAGAACTCGCCGCCCGGGATGTTGGAATAGTGGTCACACGTCTTTCCGGCGTCATACGAGATGTGCACGCCGCCGTCGCTGCCGAGAATCCACCGGTCGGAGTTCTGCGGGTCGATCCACATCGTCCTGAAGTCGCCAAACCCCTTGCCGAACAGGTTCCGCGAGTCCCAGGTGAGACCTGTCCACGTCTTGCCGCCGTCCTCCGAGCTCAGAAGCGAATCGCAGTTGATGATGATCCGCTTGTCGTTGTTGGGATCCAGCCGGATCTGGTTGAAGGAGTACCCGGCCTTCGAGCTGACGTCATCGGTCGCGGCGTTCATCTTCCGCCAGGTCTTCCCGCCGTCCTCGGTCCGGTAGACTTCGCCTCCGACATTTCGCGGTTGCGGCTCGAGATTGCGCGCACGGTCGCGCGTCGCTTCGTTCTCGGTCGGCGGACGCTTCGCGAAGTTCTCCGTCACGGCGTAGAGGATGTTCGGGTTCTTCTGGTAGATGTCGAGGCCGATACGGCCCTGCGGCGTCGCCGGAAACCCGCCGGCCAGCCTCATCCAGGTCTTGCCGCCGTCCGTCGTCTTGTGAATCCCGCTGCCCTGGCCTCCTTCGATCAGCCGCCACGGCCGCCGCTGGACGTCGTACATCGCCGCGTAGAGCGTGTCGGGCTGCCGCCGGTTGATCACCAGGTCGATAGCGCCCGTCTTGTCGTTGACGAAGAGCACCTTCTTCCAGGTCTTCCCGCCGTCAATCGTCTTGAAGACGCCGCGCTCTTCGTTGGGCGACCAGAGGTGGCCCATCGCGGCCACGTAGACGATGTCTGGGTTCGTCGGGTGGACGACGATGCGGCCGATGTGGTACGTGTCCTGCAGGCCCATCCGCTGCCATGTCTTGCCGGCGTCGGTCGACTTGTAGACGCCGTCGCCAGGGTAGGCCACCCTCACGCTGGCCGCGTCGCCGGTGCCGACCCAGACGATGTTCTCGTTCGACGGCGCGATGGCCAGGCAGCCGATACCCGTCACATCCTGACCGTCGAAGACCGGCTGGAACGTGGTGCCGTTGTTCGTCGTCTTCCAGACCCCGCCGTAGCGAACACCGACGTAGAACGTGTAGAGGTGCGATTTCTGCGGCGATTCGGGCACGGCAATGTCCGCGATCCACGAACCGGCGCGGTAGGGGCCGAGGCTGCGGTACGTGAAGCCCGCCAGCGTGTCCTCGGTCAGGGACGGCGCAGGCGCCTGGGCGACGAGGGCGATGCCCGTCGCGGCGAGGCTGAACACGACGGCGAGGAGGATGAATCGGTTCTTCGTCATAGGGTAATGTGGGAACAATCACTCCCGGAGTGGTCCCTGGCTCTAGGGGCGACCAGCCGGTCGGCCCAACGCGACCGGTTTGTCAATCGCCGGGCTGGGCGTGGTGAACCACCTCGCGCCCTGTTCGGTCATGTAGATGCAGTCCTCGATGCGGACCCCGAACTCGCCGGGCACGACCACCATCGGCTCGTTGCTGAAGCACATCCCGGGCGCGAGCTTCGTCTTGTTGCCGCGAACGAAGTTCGTCCACTCGTGGCCGTCCATGCCGATGCCGTGGCCGGTCCGGTGCGGCAGGCCGGGCAGCTTGTAGTCGGGGCCGAAGCCGAACTCGGCGTAGACCTTCCGTGGCGCCGCATCCACGTCCTCGCAGGCGGCTCCGAGTTTCGCGGCGGCAAATGCCGCCGCCTGGCCGCGCTTGACCAGGTCCCAGATCTCGCGCTGACGTTTGGTCGGCGTTCCCACGACGACGGTCCGGCTGATATCCGATCGATACCCATCCACGTTGCACCCGCCATCCATCAGCACGATGTCGCCCTCGCGAATCGGGCGGCGCTTGACGCTCCCGTGCGGAGACGCGGTCGCCTCTCCGAAGGTGGCGCCGATGCTGCCCTCGGCGCCAAGCGCCCGGTGTGCGGCACTCGCCAAGGCGCTGAACTGCTCGGACGTCATGCCGGGCTTCAGGAGCGGGATCACCGCGCGGTAGGCCTCGATCGTGATGTTCATCGCCCGCTGCATGAGCGCGATTTCCTTCGGGGTCTTGATCACTCGGCAGCCGATCGTCACCGGGCTCGCGCTCACGACCTGCAGCGCGGGCGACGCCTGCCGGAGGCCGTCGAAGACGAAGAAGCGCGCATACTCCTCGATGCCGATGCGCGATGCCCCCCGGTCCTTCAAGACCTGTGCAATCAGCCGGAACGGGCTCTCGTGCTCCTCCCACGTGCGCACGTCGGAGCCGATGGTGACCAACTCGCGCGCGCGGCCCTCCTCGAACTTCGGGCAGACATACGCCACCTCGCCACGCGCGGGCAGGATCGCGACGAACGTGCGTTCGCTCGCCCACCAGCTGATGCCCGTGAAATACACGAGGCTCGTCCCCGAGTCGAGGATGATCGCGTCGATCTTGTTCTCGACCATCAGGCGCCGGGCTTTCTCCACGCGTGCCTTCCGGTCTTCGACGTCAATGCGCGTGATGCCGGCGGTCATCGGCTTGAGGTGGCTGAACGGGCCGCCGGGAGCCGTGGCCTGCTCCGCAACGTCCGCCGCGGGGGAAAGGGCGGCTGCGTTCGCGGTGAGACCGGCCCCGGCCGCGATGGCGGACGAATAGAGAAAAGTGCGTCTGTCGATCGACATGGTTGCCTCCACAAGAAAGGGCGGGAAGGCGGAGGGCGGCAGGCGGACCCGCCATCCGCTCTCCGTCGTCGTGTCACGACTGACCGTAGTACGCCCCCGGTCCGTGTTTCCGGAGGAAGTGCTTGTCGCGCAGCGCGGGGGCGAGGGGCCGGACGCCGGGGTTCAGCATCACCGAATGCCACGTCGTGCACGCCACTTCTTCGAGGATCACGGCGAGATCCGTGGCGCCCCGCGCCGATCTCGACCAGCAGAATGGCCCGTGCCCGCGGACGAGCACGGCCGGAATCTCCATCGGATCGAGGTTCGCGAACCGTCGCACGATCACCTGCCCGGTGTTCCACTCGTAGGCTGACTCGACCTCCTCGGTGGTCATCGCGTCGGTGACGGGGATCGCGCCACGGAAGTAGTCGGCGTGGGTCGTCCCGAGGCACGGCACTTCCTGGCCGGCCTGCGCCCAGATCGTCGCAAACCGCGAGTGCGTGTGCACGACGGCACCGACCTGCGGGAACGCCTTGTAGAGCGCCAGGTGGGTGGGCAGGTCCGAGGATGGCCGAAACGGCCCTTCGACGACGCGGCCCTCGAGGTCGGTCACCACGAGCATCTCGGCCTCCAGTTCGTCGTACGGGACGCCGCTCGGCTTGATGACGACGAGACCCAATTCGCGGTCGATGGCGCTCGCGTTGCCGAACGCGTGAACGACAAGGCCGTGGCGGACGAGTTCGACGTTGGCGTCCAGGACCTCGGCGCGAAGAAGGGCTATCGTGCTCATGACCGCCTCGCTTCTGCCGCGACGCGTCGGAGGGTGGGCAGCACCTCGCCGATCGCGGCCGGGGCCGCATCCCGCCGGCCCATGGCGAAATACACGGTTCGATACAGCGCGAACAGCTTGTCGTAGACAAAGACCTGCCGCGGGTCGGGTTCGACGACATCGAATCCCGGGCAGAGCGCGTCTTGCGCCTCCTCGATCGTCTTGAAGGTTCCGGCGACCAGGAACGCGAAGATCGCCGAGCCGAGGCTGGTCACCTCGGCCTTCGGGACGAGGATCGGTTTGTTCAGGACGTTGGCGTAGACCGCGTTGAGCGTCGGGTTCTTGCGCGGAATTCCGCCGCCGTTGATCACCCGGCGAATGGGAACGCCGTATTCCTCCATTCGCTCGAGGATGATCCGCGTGTGGAAAGCCGTGCCTTCGATCGCGGCGAACAGGTCGTCCTGTGCCGTATGCGTGAGATTCCAGCCGAGGGTGACGCCACCAAGCTCGGGATTGACGAGCACGGTGCGGTCGCCGTTGTCCCAGGCGAGGCGCAGGAGCCCGGTCTCACCCGCTCGATAGCGCTCGAGCCCGTCGGAGAGCGCGGCGACCAACGTGCCGGCGCGGCGCGCAATGGCGTCGAAGATGTCGCCCGTGGCCGAGAGTCCGGCCTCGATGCCGGTGAGCGCCGGATGCACCGACCCGGGTACGACGCCGCACAGTCCCGGCACGCAGGACGTCTTGTCGCTGACGGCGATGATGCAGGTGGAGGTGCCGATGACGTTGACGACATCGCCCAGTCGAACCCCCGCGCCGATAGCATCCCAGTGCGCGTCGAATGCCCCGACCGGGATCGGGATGCCTGGCCGCAGCCCCATCCGCGCGGCCCAGTCGGGCGCGAGGTGGCCGGCCACATGGTTCGACGTCGCGTAGCGCCCGGTGATCTTCGCGCGAACGCCAGCGAGAAGCGGATCCACCGCCGTCAGGAAACTCTCGGGCGGCAGGCCGCCGAGCGCCTCGCTCCACATCCACTTGTGACCCATCGCGCAGACGCTTCTCGGCACGCGCGCCGGATCGGTGACGCCGCACAGTACCGCGGCCACCATGTCGCAGTGCTCGAGCGCGGTAACGAAGCGTTCCCGCTTGTCGGGATTGTGGCGGAGCCAGTGCAGCAGCTTCGAGAAGCCCCACTCGGACGAGTAGGTGTCGCCGCACCAGTGGATCGCCTGGAGACCGGTCTCGTGTGCCACGCGAGAGATCAACGCCGCCTCTTCCCAGGCACGGTGGTCGCACCAGAGGTAGTAGTCGTCGAGCGGCACGAGCCCCTCGCCCACCGGGATGACGCTGGAGCCGGTGGTATCGAGCGCGATCGCCTCGACCGCCTCGCCATCCACGCCGGCCGCCGCGATCGCCCGCCGCGACGCCAGCGCCAGCGCGTCCATCTGGTCCTGGTGGCTCTGCGTCGCGTGGTCCGGGTCGCTCTTCTTGCGGTGGAGGGGATACTCGGCCACCCCGGACCCCAGACGACCCCGCGCCGAGTCCACGAGCGAGACCCGAACGCTCAACGTCCCGAAATCAACGCCTGCGACGATCGGCATGCGGGCTCCTCTTGCGCGACGGGAGCAGGCGGAAAGGGGGAAAGGCGGAGGGCGGCGCTTCTGTCCCGCCTCCCCGCCTATCCGCCTATCCGCCTATCCCCTGTGCCAGTACACATCCCACCCCAGGTAGTTGGTCGTCGCCTCGTACACGATGCCGGCGACCGACGAGAGACTGGCCGCGACGTGGTGCTCGAAGCCATTCTCGCAAATATGGCGCAGCAGCGCCTGCATGTTGGGAATGTGCACGACGCCCGCGCCGCCGAAGGTGGTCAGCGGGTCGTTGGTAAAGGCGCCATGGCCGACGTAGCCGCAGATCTTGCCCGCACGGTCGTCGGTCGAGAAGCGGGCGTAGGACATCGGGCCGGCCTTCACGCGGCCGACGCACGTGCCGTACGTATTGTCGCGGCCGACGGTGCCCGCAATGATCGCCTGGTAGTCCATTCGCACCTCCTGGAAGAAGTGCTTCGGCAGGTTGCTGCAGTGGAAGCAGACGGCCTTGTCGGGATCGTCGCCGTAGTTGTTGTTCCAGTCGAGCAGCGCGCTTGGCATCCCCGACGCGAGGCGCATCGCGTGCATCCCGATGACGCCGCAGATGTCCACCTCGCAGGCGCTGGACATCAGCTCGTTGCTCATCATGCTCATCACCGTGCACGGGACGACGCCGAAGAACTCCTCGAGAGAGGTCCAGCACTGGACGGCGCTGATCGCCACCTCGGTCTCGCGCATCCAGCCGTCGATGACCGTGCCAAGCTTGGCCATCTTGATCAGCGCTGGCGCCGGGACGTTCCCCGTCGGCACGTAGGCCTTGATCGCGGCCAGCTTGGTCTGCACGCCGGCATCGTCGTCTTTCAGACGGTTGATGCGGCCGACAATCTCCGACAGGTCGATCGGCTCGACGGAAATCCCTGCCGCCTCCAGCAGCTTCTCGCTGAAGCGGACCGTGTTGAACGCAGCGGGGCGCGCGCCGATCGCGCCAATCCGCAGGCGGCGGAGCCCCTTCACCACGCGGCAGACGCCGAGGAACCAGTCGAGGTCGCGCGCAAAGTCCTCGGAGCCCGGGGCCTCGGTATGCCGGCTCGTGAGCGAGTAGCGGATGCCGTACTGCTTCAGGTTGTTGCAGGCGGACATCTTCCCGCAGAAGCTGTCGCGGCGGTCCTGGATGGTCATCAGCGACGGCGTGTCAGGCGTCGCCTGCACCAGGACAGGCACGTTGAGGTCAGCCATCCGCAGCGTGTCGGCGATCCCGCGCTCGTCGCCGAAGTTCGGCAGCGTCACGACCACGCCCTCGATCGCGTCGCGGTGCTGACGGAACAGGTCGGCGCACTTCCGCGCCTCCTCGCGCGTTTCGACCGCGCCGTGCTTGGAGTCGCCCGGGCCGAGCGCGACCGCCGTCACGCCAGCTTTCTCGAGCGCGGCCAGCATCTCCTCGCGTCCGCTCTTCGCCAGGTGATCTGGAAAGAACCCGCGGTTCCCGACAATCACACCGATGGTCTGAGACCTGTGCGCGTTCATCTACTTCTGCCTCCGCGGGGAAAACCGATATGTGTAGACGGCGCCGAGCACGAGCAGGACCGCGCCCCACCAGATGCCCGCGTGCAGTTCGCCCAACACGACGGGCCTGGCCGGCGGGGAGACGAGCTCGTAGAGCCCAGAGGCCGTAATCAGCACGCCGTACGCTAATAGCAGGATGCCGACAAAGAACCAGATGGAGACCATTCCAGGACGATGCATGTGCGCTCCCTCCAACTCGTTGCAGGCGCGGGTGTGAACCCTGCGCCTACCAGAAGATCACGTTGAGGACGACGAAGCACAGGCCGACCACCACGGCCCAGAACATCGGGCGCTGGTGCATCGGCAGGTGGCCTTCGCCGGGAATGTCGGTGCAGCCGTACACCAGGTTATTCAGCTCGCTCTCGGGCTTCGGCTTCGTCACCAGGCTGACCGCCACGGTCACCAGCACGCAGACGATCCACGACCACAGCGCCCGGTACATGTTCTCCGCCATGTCACGCGCGTTCGACGACAGCGCGATGTACTTCAGCGCGGCGGGGTCCAGTTTCACCCAGGCCCACATGCCTATCGAGGACAGCGTGCCCGCGAGCAACCCCCAGAACCCCCCGGCCGGCGAGCAGCGCTTCCACAACATGCCGAGCACCACGGTGCCGAACAGCGGCGCGATGAAGAAGCTGAAGAGCGCCTGCACGTAGTCCATGATGCTGAGGAACTGCATCACGAGGTACGCGGTGCCAATGCTGACCAGCACGCCGAGGATCGTGCACCACCGGCCCATGGACACGTAATGTGCGTCGGTGGCGTCCTTTCGGATCAACGCTTTGTAGATGTCGTAGGTCCACACGGTCGCGAAGGCCGACACGTTGCCCGCCATCCCGGACATGAACCCGGCGATGAGCGCCGTGACTCCCAGGCCGAGCAGGCCTGGGCCACAGTAGCGCGCGAGCATCAGCGGCAGCACTTCGTTGTAGCTGTGGCCGCCGGTGGCCACCGCCTGCGCTTCGCCCATCAGCTTTGGTTGCAGGAGCGCGAGGCCCAGCAGGCCGGGCAGGATGACGATGAAGGGCACCATCATCTTGAAGCCGGCCCCGATGATCGGCGCGAGCTTGGCCGCCCGCAGGTCCTTGGCGGCCAGCACGCGCTGCACGACCAGGAAGTCGGTGGTCCAGTAGCCGAAGGAGATCACGGCGCCGAGGCCGAGCACGATCCCCGTCCAGTGAATCCCCATCGGGTTGTCGGTGAACGACCCCATCGTCCGCCACAGGTGCGTGTAGTCTCCGCCCGGGAAGTTCGTGTGGATGCGCGCCACCATGCCGCTCCAGCCGCCCGTTTCGATCAGCCCGATGATCGAGATGAGCAGCGCACCCATCCAGATCAGGACGAACTGCAGCACCTCGTTGAATATCGCCGAGAGCAGGCCGCCGAGGCAGACGTAGACCGCGACCGTGATCGACGACACCCAGATGCTGAAATTGATGTCCCAACCGAGCACCACCTTCATCACGAGCGCCATCGAATACATGTTGATGCCGCTCATGAGCACCGTCATGAACCCGAACGAGACCGCCGAGAGGACTCGCGACGGTTCGCCGAACCGCAATTTCAGGTAGCCCGGCACTGAGTGGGTTTTGGAGATGTAGTAGAACGGCATCATCACGATGCCGAGGAACAGCATCGCTGGAATGGCGCCGATCCAGTACCAGTGCGTCGCGAGGATACCGTATTGGTAGGCGGCGGCGGCCCAGCCCATCAGCTCGAGCGCGCCCAGGTTCGCCGCGAGGAAGCTGAGGCCTGCCACCCACGCCGTCATCTCGCGGCCGGCCAGGAAGAAGTCGTCGCCGGTCTTGGTGTAGCGCTTGAGGTAGAAGCCGATGCCCAGCACCATCGCGAAGTAGAGCGCGATGATGATCATGTCCACCGGCGCCAGGGCCAGCAGGCGGGTCGGGACCGGGGCGTCACCCAGGGACAACGCGATCAGATGAATGGACATAGCGCGTGATCTCTCAACAACGACCGGCCGTGCGCCGGTCCCACATATGCCTTCATAACCCAATCTGCCGCTCTTCGGGTCCTGTCGCCGAGCCGCCCCTGCGGGTTTTGAAACCCGTCCTATTGACGGGTCAACGTGCGCACCTCGAATACCTGCGCGGTCGCCGCCTGAGCCTGCGGCCGAAACGTCACCACGATGCGCGTCTTACCGCGGGTCAGCGCGTCGGGGATAGGGTATTCCAAATCCAGGAGTTCGGTGGGGTGATAGGGCATCGTCTCGCTGGCGATCTTCTCGCCGTCCACGAGGATGTCGAACGCGCGGCGGCGTCCCTCGCTGCCCCGGAACGCGCAGGCGAGCGCGAGCGGCGCGTCTGGCCGCACCTTCAGCGCGATGCTGAACCACGCGGTGCCGGCGGCCTCGCGTCCCATCCGGCCGTCGAAGTCGGCCTGCGTGGCCTCGGGTCCCGCGTAGTCGTGAGCCTTCTCGCTGTCCGGCGTGCCGAGATCGACCGTGTCGATCGTGCGCGCGGGCAGCGTGCGCTGCCGGGCCGCCGCGACGGCCAGGTCGGCCCTGTGCTGCTCCCACTCCGCGGCGGTGTAGACATTCAGGTACGCCGCGTAGCGCACGTCGAAGGCGCGGTAGAACGGCACGAAGGTGATCTCGGTGGGCTTCCCGATACCGGACGTCCGGAACGTCAGCGGCGAGCCGGCCACCGGCTTGATGGACGCGACGAGCGTGCGCGCGTCGCCCACGAGCCCGGGCACTGACGGCATCGACATCCGCCTGACCGGCGGCGCGCTCGGCCCGTAGCGGACGGCCGGCGTCAGCCCTTCCTTCCCGAGGTCGCTGGTCAGCAGGACCGGCCCGTACAGCACCGCGACAACCTTCGGGTTGTCCGGCAGCGCCTCCGTGCGCAGTGTCATCGGCAGGCGGACCTGGACGGTGTCGCCCGTCTTCCACTCGCGATTGACGGTCACGTAGGAGCCGGGTTTCCCGGTTACCGCCTGCGCCGCGCCGTTCACGCTGAGCGTCATCCCCGACGTGGCCCACGCCGGGAACCGGATCTTCACGGCCAGGCGCACAGGCGTGTCGGCGGTGAACGACAGGCGGGTGCTGTCTTCTTCCGGATAGCGCGTCTCCTGGCGGACACGCAGGCCCTTCTCGCGCCAGTTCAGCTCGGACGCGATGAACAGGTTGACGAACAGCGTGCCGTCGCCCTGGAAGAAGATCGAGTCCGGGTACTTGCCGTGGTTCTCGAGACCGGTGCCCACGCAGCACCAGAACGAGGCGTCGGGCGTGGAGTAGGTCCGGAAGGCGCCGGGCAGAAACGGGCAGTAGTAGATCATGCCGCCCGTTTCCGGGTCCTGCGACGCGAGGATGTGGTTGTAGAGCCCGCGCTCGTAGAAGTCCATCAGGCCGGCCGACGGCTCCCACGAGAACAGGTGGCGCGTCAGCTTGAGCATGTTGTAGGTGTTGCAGGTCTCCGAGCTCGACGCGCCAAGGTGCTGCGCGAACTTGTCGACCGGGAAGAACGACTCATCGTCACTGTGCCCGCCGTTGGCGTACGAGCGGTGCAGCGCGACGCGTTCCCAGAAGAAGCGCGCGATATCCCGGTACCGCCCGTCGCCGACGAGCTCGTACTCCCGTGCGGCGCCGATGACCTTGGGGATCTGCGTGTTGGCGTGCAGGCCGTCGAGCGCGTCCTCGCGTCGCGCGAGCGGGTCGAGCACGAACGCGTGGTCGAACAGGCGCGCCACGCGCAGGTGATCCGGGTCGCCGGTGACCGCGTAGAGATTGGCCAGCACCTCCACCATGCCGCCGTGTTCCGTCATCAGCATCGCCTGCTGCTGCTCGCGGCTGAGCCGATCCATCCGGAACTTCACCCAGTTCGCCTGCTTCACGAGCGCGTCGAGCGCTTGCCGATTCCCGGCGAGCTGATACATGTCGAGCAGGCCTGCCATGATCTTGTGCAGCGTGTAGTACGGCGCCCACACCCGCTTGCGCGCGTCCACACGGTCGATGAGCTCCTCGGGAAATGCCGACAGGTAACCTTCGTGGAACCCGCGCGACGGCGAGGCCTGCTGCACCCTGGCCAGCTCGGCCACGACCCCGTCGCCCCGCACCTTGAACCGCTCGTCGCCGGTGCTCGCGTACATCAACGCGAGCGCCGACAGGTAGTGGCCTACGGTGTGGCCGCGAAGCTCCACGTCGGGCGCCTCCCACCCGCCCAGGGGTTTGGCGCGAGACGGCAGGCCGGCGTTGACCCGGAAGTTGTGGAGAAGTCGATCGGGATCGAGGTCGAGGAGGTACTTCTGATCGCGAAGCATCGCCTCGCGGAAGGGACCCTCGAGCAGGCGGACATCCTGCAAGGGAAACGGCCGCGCCGCCAGAGACACGACGTTCGCGACCGGGCCGCCGTCACGTCGCTCTGCGCTGCCAACGGCTCGCCAGCCGGCAACCAGGAGGGTCGGAATGAGGACGAGGAGGCAGAACCGCGCGGGATGCCACTGCTTCACGACCGTCTCCGTTCTGAGTGGCAGGACGACAGCGATCGATCCTGCGGTCATCGAGGCGGGGGGTTGACCAGGCGCCGAGGTACGTGAACGTTCACGGTATAATACACGCCGCTTGCCGGAGGGGGAAGAACGAACCGTGACGAGGTGCTGTATGCGCGCTTGCGTGAGAACGACAATCGCCGTGCTGGCGATGCTCATGTGCACAGCCGGATGGTGGCTCGCCGGATCGCCTCTGCTCTCCGCGCAGAAACCGGCCGCGCCCCCCGCCCACGACTACCCCGTGCAGCCGGTGCCATTCACGGCGGTTCACCTGGACGACGTGTTCTGGGCGCCGCGGATCGAAACAAACCGCGTGGTCAGCGTCCCGTTCGCGTTCCAGCAATGCGAGCTCTCAGGCCGCGTGGACAACTTCGAGCGCGCGGCCCGCGCGCTGCGCGGTGAGGAACTCACAAACAAGAAGGCCCCGGGCTACCCGTTCGACGACACCGATCTCTATAAGGTGATCGAGGGCGCGTCGTACACGCTCAGCGTCCACCCTGACCCGAAGCTCGATGCCTACGTTGACGGGATGATCGCGAAGATCGGCGCCGCGCAGGAGAAGGACGGGTACCTCTACACGACCCGCACCATCGACCCGCAGCACCCTCACCCCTGGGCGGGCGCGAAACGGTGGGAACTCGAGAAGGTGGACAGCCACGAACTGTACAACCTCGGGCACCTGTACGAAGCGGCCGTCGCGCATTACCAAGCGACCGGCAAGCGCACGCTCCTCGATATCGCGATCCGCACCGCGGACCTGCTCACCGGGACCTTCGGCCCCGGCAAGAAGTCGATCTGGCCCGGACACCAGATCACCGAGATGGGGCTGGTGAAGCTGTACCGGGTGACGGGCAACGAGCAGTATCTCGACCTCGCGAAGTTCATGCTGGACCAGCGCGGGCCGGATGGCGACAAGGGCGCGGGGCGCGCCTACAACCAGTCGCAGACGAGAATCGTGGAGCAGACCGAGGCCGTCGGCCACGCCGTCCGCGCCACCTACATGTATTCCGGCATCGCCGACGTCGCCGCGCTCACCGGCGATGCGGCCTACCTGAAGACCTCGGACACGATCTGGGGAAACCTGGTCGCGAAGAAGCTCTACATCACGGGCGGCATCGGCGCGACGGGACGCGGCGAGGCGTTCGGCGGCGACTACGAGATGCCGAACATGACGGCCTACAACGAAACCTGCGCGGCCATCGGCAACGACTTCTGGAACCACCGCCTGTTCCTGCTCCACGCCGACGCGAAGTACATCGACGTGATGGAGCGGACGCTCTACAACGGCCTCCTCTCGGGCGTCTCGCTCGACGGCAAGGCTTTCTTCTACCCGAACCCACTCGAGTCGGCCGGCCAGCACGCGCGCAGCCCCTGGTTCGGCGTCGCCTGCTGCCCGGGCAACATGACCAGGTTCATGGCGTCCGTTCCGGGCTACGTCTACGCAAAGAGCGGCACCACGATCTACGTGAACCTCTTCGCGGCCGGCACCGCCGACGTGCGTCTCGAGAATGGCCGCGCAATCAAGCTCCAGCAGGTCACCCGCTATCCGTGGGACGGGAGCGTCAAGCTCACGGTGACCCCGGACCGGACTGGCGACTTCACGATCAACGTCCGCATCCCGGGCTGGGCGCGCAATCAGCCGGTTCCAAGCGATCTCTACCGGTTCCTCGACCCGGTGGCCGAGCCGGTGAGCCTGAAGGTCAATGGCGCCGCGGTGCCTGTCGCACTCGACAAGGGCTACGTGCCGCTCCGCCGCACGTGGAAGTCGGGAGACCTGATCGAACTCGTCCTGCCGATGCCGGTCCGCCGCGTGCAGGCGCACGACCGCGTGGAAGCCGATCGCGAACGCGTCGCCCTCCAGCGCGGCCCGCTGGTCTACGCGGCCGAGTGGCCCGACAACCCCACCCAGCGCGTGCGCAATCTCCTGCTGCCCGACTCATCGGCGCTCTCCGCGCAGTTCCGGCCGGACCTGCTGAACGGCGTCACGGTGATCACCGGGAAGGCGTACGGCCTCGCCTTCGATGCCGCGGGTAAGGTGACGAAGACCGAGCAGCCCTTCACGGCCATTCCCTACTACGCCTGGGCCAACCGCGGCCGCGGCGAAATGCTCGTGTGGATTCCTCGCGTCGAATCGGTGGCCCGACCGACGCCGTGGCCGACAATGGCCACGACGAGCACCGTCTCGGTCTCGGGCAAGAGCCGCCGCAATCCGAAGATGATCAACGACGGCGAGGAACCGCCGTCCTCGGACGACTCCGCGTCGTACTTTGACTGGTGGCCCACCAAGGGCCCGACCGAGTGGGTCGAGTACGCGTTCCAGAAGTCGGCGACCGTCTCGGAAGCCGAGGTCTACTGGTTCGACGACACCGGGCACGGCGGGGTCCGGGTGCCCACCTCCTGGCGGCTGCTCTACAGAGACGGCGACGCCTGGAAGCCGGTGGAGAACCTCGGCGCCTACCTCGTCGAACGCGATCGCTACAACCGGGTCACCTTCACGCCGGTGACCACGTCGGGACTCCGCCTGGAGCTGACGATGCAGCCGCAGTGGTCGGCCGGACTGCAGGAGTGGAAGGTGAAATAGTGCGGGCGCGAGTGCCGCCGCCGGCTCGGCCGGTTGGCATCAAGGACATCGCCCGAGCGCTGGGCGTCTCGATCGGGACGGTCGACCGGGCGCTTCACAACAAGCCGGGCATCAACCCGGACACGCGGCGGCGGGTCCTCGACACCGCCGCCGCGCTCGGCTACCGGCCGAACCTCGCCGCCCGTCACCTGAAGTCGCGCACCACGATCCGCATCTCGGTGCAGCTGCCGCAGGAGATCGCGCTTTTCTGGGACTCGCTCCGCGACGGCATCCGCGAGGCGGCGGCCCCGTTCGAGCCGACGCTCCAGTTGGAGTTCCGCAGCAACCCGCGCCTCGGCGAAGGCGAGGTCGAGCTGTTCGAGCAGGCGCTGGCCAGCGGCGTCAACGGGATCATCGTGGCGCCGGGGGACCCGGTCGCGCTCGAGCCGTGCATTCGGCAGGCGGCCCGGAACAACATCCCCGTCATCTGTGTCGTCACCGACGCCCCTGGCACGGAACGCCTCGCCTCGGTCTCGGCCGACCCGTTCACAGTCGGATCGGTAGCGGGCGAGCTGCTGTCGCGCTTCCTGCCGAATGGCGGGGACGTGGCGTTCTTCACCGGGTGGCTCGGCACCGAGGACCACGCGGAGAAACTCCGCGGATTCGACGCGAGCGTCAACGCGGTGGGCCGGGGCGTGCACGTGGTGGCCGTCGTCGAGGCGCACGACGACGAGCGGACGGGATATCGGCGGGCGCTGGCCGTGCTCGACGCGCACCCGGATCTCAAGGGGATCTTCGTCAGCACGGTGAACTCGCTGCCGGTGCTGCGCGCCGTGGAGCGGAAGGGCCGCACCGGGCAGATCGCCATCGTCACCACCGATCTCTTCCCGGCGCTGGTGCCGCGAATCCGCCAGGGGCAGGTCGCGGCCACCATCTACCAGCGGCCCGTGACCCAGGGTCGTCACGCCCTTCAGGCGCTCTACCAGTTCCTGCTGGATGGCACGAAGCCGCCGACCAGGATCAAGGTCGTTCCGCACGTCGTCATGCGCAGCAACCTGGACTTGTTGCTCGAACGCCGCTCGGGGGAGACACCGTAGGTGCTTCTGTTCCAGGCTCCCCTGGCCGGCGTGCCGTTCTCGGGAGGGATGGCCGTCCGGATCGTCGGGGCCATCATCTGCGGGGCTGGATGCGCAGCCCGCGCCGTGGCCCTTGTCGACGACGACGACGCGCGCCGGAGAGCGCTCGGCTGTTGAGGCGCTGGACACGCCGTCATCCTCTATTTCTTCGTGTACCCCGCCGGGATCGCAAACTTCTCGTCCGGGATGGGGTCGGTCGCAATCGCGGTGACTCTCAGCGTCATCGTCATGTTGCCCATCTGCCCCATCATCTGAGCGACCTGGCCGGTCCCCTCCATCGTGATGTGGATTTCCTGCTCCATCACCAGGCCGGCATCCCCCAGCGCCTTGGTCACCTCGGTCATGGCCTTACCCTGAGGCCCCTGGGCCAGCGGCGACATGGAAAGGCCGACGTCCGCGAAGACCTTCTGCGCCGCTCTGTACTCGGCCACGCCCGGTCCGTCCTTGGCAATCCACGTCGGACCGGTCAACTTCATCGTCAGCGTCTCGCCGCCGATCGTCATCGGAACAGTCGCCTCGACGTTGAAGCCCTGGCACACGCGGCCCAGGATCTCCTTCGTCTGCCCGGTGGCCGTGACGGACACCTTCGCCTCGCCAAAGCTGATCGGGAGGCCGGCCAGCGCCTGCTGCGGATTCATCGGCTCGATCTGCCGGGTTGTGTGATTGACCATCCACTGCTGCCTGGTCGCTGCGTCGACGAGGATGGACAGGTCCTGGCCCATCATCTTCGCGTCCGAGCGCGCCTTCGCGCCCTTGAGGGAACTGACGATGGTCCCATTGGCCGCCATCGGCCCGGTGATCGACACGCTCATCGTGACGGT
>JADGOB010000078.1 GCA_017883185.1 Acidobacteriota bacterium | reverse complement strand
CCCCGACTCTTCAGCGTCAGCCCCCGACTCTTCAGCGTCCGTCCCCGACCCTTCAGCATCCGTCCCCGACTCTTCAGCGTCAGCCCCCGACCCCTCAGCGTCCGTCCCGACTCTTCAGCGTCAGCCCCGACCCCTCAGCGTCAGTACACGCCGGCGAGGCCGCCAGAGTGGTCGGTCCGGGGACCGTGTCAAGCTCAGGCGGGGTGGGCGCGTGGGCCCGAAGCCGGGGCGCGCAACTGAAGGGCGCGGAGCTTGCGGTACAGATTCGGGCGCTGCATGCCGAGAGCCTTGGCTGTCGGGCCGATGCGGCCGTCGTGCCGCGCGAGTGCCGCCGCGACGAACTCCCGCTCGAAGCGCCGCATCGCGTCGCGAAGCGGGGCCACCGGTCCAGGCGGCCGCCATGTCGCGACTTGGCGCACTTTGGCGTATCTTGGCGTATCGAAATGATGTCTCGCCGAGGAAGGGGTATTCCCTTATGCGCGAGGTCTTCGACGTCGGGGCCGAGCCTCTTTGGGTCCGGCTCGACCGGGTTATGGAGAGAACGGGTACCTTGTTCGCTCTTTTGGTTCCGGAAAGTATCCCCCGGCAGAGCCGGGATCTCCCTTGGTTCCGTCAGCGGAAGAAGAAGGAGGCGATCGTCTGCCGCAGGGCGGGGATCGATTCGGTCTGGTTGATGGCAACGCGAAGGTGCGAGCCGCCATCGAGGCCGCGGGTATACCAGGCGGAGAGGGCCCGCACCTTGTTGATCACCCATCGTTGCCGGCCGCGCGCCGGAGGGTAGGCGTGGGCCAGACTCTCGTCAGGCCTGAAGGTCGGTCCTCCATTCTCGCAGGCCCGCCCGATATCCTCGGCCGTGTCCTGGGCCAGCCCGGCCTCGTCGTCCTGCCAGATGTCCACCGTGGTCGCCTGGTGACGGAAGCCCATGGGCTCGTTCAGGCGCTGGTTCAGCAGGAGATCGATGTACTCGAGCAGGAAGCGGCCGCGGTCGGCCAGTGAGACCTCCGGCGCGGGCTGCCCTGCCGAGACTGCCGCCGCCTGCGCGAAGATCCACGGGTTGCGCAGCACGCCCCGCCCGACCAGGACCCCGGCAACACCCGTTTCAGCCAACCGCTGCAGCAACTCCGTCGGCTCGATGCAGTCGCCGTTCCCGTAGACGGGAATGGACACGGCCCGCGCCACGCGCGCGATCAAGTCCCAGTCTGACCGGCCGGTGTAGCACTGCGCCGCCGTCCGCCCGTGCACCGCGATGGCCGCCGCCCCGACGCGCTCGAGCATCCGCGCCAACTCCGGCGCGTTCACTTCGCGATCGTTCCACCCCGCGCGCATCTTCACGGTCACCGGGATCGACACCGCGCGTGTCATCGCCTTGATGATCTTGGCCGCATGTTCCGGCTCGCGCATCAGACTGCACCCGGCGCTGTGCTTCGCCACCTTCGGCACCGGGCAGCCCATGTTCACGTCCACGATGTCGGCGCCCATCTTCTCCACCTCCTGCGCGGCGCGCGCCATCTTCTCGGGATCGCCGCCGAAGATCTGCACGGCAACCGGCCGCTCCTCCTCGGTGAACTCGGCGTACTCGAGCGTGCGATCGATCCCTCGCACGAGCCCCTCGCTGCTCACCATCTCGGTGACCACGAGCCCGCACCCGCCCTGCCTCTTCACGAGACGGCGGAACGCCGAGTCGGTCATGCCGGCCATCGGCGCGAGGGCGAAGGGGGAAGACAGTTTGATCACAGGACTAGTCGGAACTTACGCAGGTCAGTATGCGCGGACGTCCGCCGCATCAACCGTCGCCGACACCGCCTGCGAGATGAGATCAACCGACAGCACCAGCCTCGCGTGCGCGCCTTTCTTCACCAGCAATCCGATCATGCCCTTGAGCGGACCGTCCACAACCTCTACGCGCGAGCCTTCCTTGATGAACGGGCACGGGTCGTACCGCAGGCCGCTCGTCACGAGCCGGCGGACGCCCTCGACCTCGACGTCGGGCACGGGCGCCAGTTGGCCGTCGAACGAGACGATGGTGGCGACGCCGACACAGGTGCGGACCTCCAGCGCCTGGCGCGGGTCGAACCGCGCGAAGCAGTAGCCGGGAAACAGCGGCCAGTCAACCTGCTTCTTCCGATCTTTCCAGCGGCTCCAGCGGGTGACGGTGGGAAGGAAGGCCTCGAAGCCCTTTCGTTCGAGCTGCTGGTGAACCGATTTCTCGGCGCGCGACCGCGTCCAGACGGCAAACCACGGGGGAGCGGGCGGGTCAGGTGTCAAAGGTCACTTTTTCTCGGGCCCCGCCGCCCGGTCGGCCGCGCTCAGCTCTTCGGCCACCTTCTGGTCGAACATCTTCTTCAATTCCGGGTTCTTCCAGTCGATCACCGCCTGCGCCCGCAGTTTCTGCATGTACTTGACGAACTCGGCCGCCTGCTTGGTGGCCGCCACGCGGTTCCCGATTTCCTCGCGGGCCTTGTCCCACGGCACGATCGTCGACTCAGTGAGCGTATCGACCTTGAAAATCTGGTAGCCGCTGGCCGTGCGGATGACCGGGGTGATGTCGCCCGCCTTCAATGGCTGGAAGATCGCGCGCAGCGAGGGCTCGAGATCCGCCACGCCGATCGGCCCAATCAACCCGCCGTTGGCCTTCGACGCCGCGTCGGACGACTCCGCCACCGTTTTTTCAAAGTTTGCGCCGGCCACCAACGCCGCGTGCAGCGCGTCGGCTTTGGCCTTGGCCGCCGCGTCCTGCGCCACGCTGAACCCTTGCGCCTTGGTCGGCACCGTCGCCAGGACCTCGCGCAGCATCATCGTCGCGGGCGTGGTGAACTCCGACTTGTGCGCCTCGTAATACGCCTTGCCCTCGCCCTCCGCGATCGAGATCCGGCCCAGCACCTCGTTGCTCTGCACCTGCTGGACGATCATCGACTTCTCGAGCGACTTCCGAAGCTCGGCGAGCGTCATGTTCTCGGTCTTCAGCGCGGTCTGGAACGCCTCCTCGGTCTCGAACTTGTTTTCCTTCTTGATGTTCTCGAGGATCTGCTTGAACTTCTCGTCCGTCAGGTGATACCCCAGCTCCTTGCCGCGCTGGAGCAGGAGCAATTCGTCCACCGTGTCCCTGATGATCTGCGGCGTGATTTCCGCCAGCACCTTGTTCAACTCGGCATTGGTCATCGTCTGCGGGTTCTCTTTCCGCTGACGAATGGCCGCCGACTGACGCGCCTCGAGGTCGGTCTGCGTCAGGATGTCGCCATTGACCTTCACCAACACCCGCTCGATGATTTCCGCGCGAGCGGTGGCCACGGCCAGCGCCACAAGGGCAAGAACGATGACGACAGAGGTTCTCTTCATAGGTTAAATCCCGTGGACGCTATATTTTACTTCGATCCAAGGAGTACGCTCAAGACGTTCCGCGCGCGCGTCAGGACGCCGGCCGGGCCCCGCGGATCTTCCTTCTCCGGCCGCAGAATCGCTTCCTTGCTGAAGCCAGGCCGCACTTCGTTCTCGGTCGCGCGTACGGTCCACCACGAACCCGCCGCTGGCCCCAACCGGCCCGGCACCACCCTCTGGGCCTGGCGCCGCTGCACCGCCGGCCCCTTCAACACCTTCGCCCTGGCCGCCGTCCAGTTCAGGTCCAGCTTGAGGCTCGAAGGCGGCGCCAGCGTCACCTCGGGATGCTCGTCGACCAGGCGCAGCACCCGGAGTGGGTCCGGTCCGCCCTGGCCCTTGAATGTAAAGACGACGGTGGAGCCCTGCCGGTCGATGGATTCGACGCCAAGACGGTCCGCGACAATGCGAATGCGGCCGTAGTCCACCAGGTTCAGCACCTCGGGCGGCATTGGCCCGTAGCGGTCCTGGATTTCCTCGACGACGCCGTCGAGTTCGGCGTCGCTCCGCGCCCCCGCGACACGGCGGTACAGCGCGAGCCGTTGCGCCTGTTCGGGCACGTACTCCTCGTCGATGCGCAGGTCGATGTTGAGGTTCACCGTCGCCCGCGTCTCGTCCTCGACCTCCTCGCCCTTGAGCTCGCGCACGGTCTGTTCGAGCAGCTTCATGTACATCTCGAAGCCGATCGCTTCGATGTGACCGCTCTGTTCGCCGCCGAGGAGATTGCCGGCTCCCCGGATCTCGAGGTCGAGTGCCGCGACGCGGAAACCGCTGCCGAGGTCGGAGAACTCGCGAATCGCCGCCAGGCGCTTGCGCGCGATCGACGACAGCGTGTTGTCGGGCGGGATCAGGAGGTAGGCGTATGCCGGCCGATCCGACCGGCCGACGCGCCCGCGGAGCTGGTAGAGCTGCGACAGGCCGTATCGGTCCGCGCGGTTGATGATGATGGTGTTGACGTTCGGGATGTCGAGGCCGTTTTCGACGATGGTGGTGGCGAGGAGGATGTCGTACTTCCTCGCGACGAAGTCCACCATCGCGCGCTCCAGCGCGTCGTTGCTCATCTGCCCGTGACCAACCACCACCTTCGCCTCCGGCACCAGCCGCGTGAGCAGGTTGCCGATCGAGGAGATCGACTCGACGCGGTTGTGCACGAAGTAGACCTGGCCGCCGCGCGCCAGCTCGTTGCGGACGACGCGCGCAATGAGGGGCTGGTCGAAGCGCACGACGTTGGTCTGGATCGCGAGGCGGTCTTTCGGCGGCGTTTCGATGATCGACATGTCGCGGATACCGACCAGCGACATGTTGAGTGTGCGTGGAATCGGCGTGGCCGTCATCGTCAGGACGTCCACCTTGCGGCGCATCTGCTTGATGCGTTCCTTGTGGGCGACGCCGAACCGCTGCTCTTCGTCCACGACGAGCAGGCCGAGGTCCTTGAACACAACGTCCTTGGACAGCAGGCGGTGGGTGCCGACAATCACATCCACCTTCCCGGCGGCCAGGTCGGTCAGCGTCTGCTTGATCTCCTTGTTCGTGCGGAAGCGGCTGACCATGTCGATGCGGACCGGGAAGCCGGCAAACCGCTCGCGCAGCGTCTTGAGATGCTGGAACGCCAGCACGGTGGTGGGAGCGAGAAAGGCCACCTGCTTCCCGTCCATCACCGCCTTGAATGCCGCGCGCATCGCCACTTCGGTCTTGCCGTAGCCGACGTCGCCGCACAGGAGGCGGTCCATCGACGTGGACGACTCCATGTCGGCCTTGATGTCGGCAATCGCCGCCTGCTGGTCGGTCGTGAGATCGTACGGGAACGAGCCTTCGAACTCTTCCTGCCAGTGCGTGTCGGGCGAAAACATGTGGCCGGAGATCGCCTTGCGCACCGCGTAGAGCTTGAGGAGCTCCTCGGCCATGTCGCGCATGGCCTTCTTGACGCGGGTTTTCGCGCGTTCCCAGGTCGTGCCGCCGAGGCGGTCGAGGGGAGGCCGGCTGGCGCCGGTGTACTTCTGCAGGAGGTCGAGGCGCTCGACGGGGACGTACAGCTTGTCCTCGCCCGCGTAGCGTAGTTCCAGGAACTCCTGCGTCGTCTCGCTGTAGGGATCGGTCGCGATCTGGCGAAGCCCGACGAAGCGGCCGATGCCGTGGTCCACGTGGACGACGAAGTCGCCGACCTTCAGGTCGCGGAAGTCGGAGAGGAAGGCGCGCGCGGCCGATCGGCGACGTTCGGAGGGGCGGCGCTCCTCTTCGAAGACGTCGGTTTCCGCGAAGATCTGGAGCGCGGCGTCTGGCAGGCGGAAGCCGCGCGACAGCGCGCCTGTGGCGACGAGGACGGCGGCGGCGTGCGCCATTTCGCCGCGCGCCTGGATGTTCTCGCGCTGGCGTGGATCGACGAAGACAGGAACGGCAATCAGCTCGTAGTCGCGGAGCAGCTCCACGATGCGTTCGGCGCGGCCAGGCGTGGCGGCCACGAAGAGGACCGTCAGGCCAGCTCCCCGAGCGCGACGGATCTCCTCCACCCAGTCACCAATGCGCCCGCGAAACTCGACGGCGGGCTGGCAGTGAAACACCTGCTGACCCGCGGGGCCAGTGCCCCCGGGGTCAAAGCCCGGCGGCACATCCTGGGAGGCGGGGCGCGGGTCTTGAGACCCGCGATCATCGATGCCCAGTTCCTCGATCGTTGTCGCCAGATCGAAGAGGACGCCGAGATCGTCGAGCGAGACGAGCAGCTTTTCCGGCTCTGGGACCTGAACACCGCGCGAGAGGACATCTCGGTAGCTGCCTTCCAGCTGCTCGAGGGATTTCGCCGCGCGCGCGCGGACCTCGTCCGGTTCACAGACAAATAGCAGCGGGCGCGAAACGAAATCAAGGAGCGAGGAGGAACGGTCGCCCTCGAGATCCGCGGGGCTGCCTTCGACTTTGCTCAGGCCAGGGAAGCCCCGCGCCGCGGCAGCCTGGTCCTCCGCCGTTCCGCCTCCCCGTCTTCCCGCCTTTCCGCCTTCCCGCCTTCCCGCCTTTCCGCCTTCTTCGTCAGGCTCCTCCCACTCCCAGTCGTCGTCGCCGGCTTCGTTGTCCTGGACAGAGTCGTCGTCGAAGTCCAGGTTGTCGTCCCGCGGCCCCCCGCCTTGTCGCCTGGCCGCCGTGCGGGCTTCCGCCTCCCCGCCCGCCGCCTCCCCACCGCTCCTTCGTCCGCCTTCCCGCCTTTCCGCCTCTCCGCCTTCCGCCGCGAACACCTCCCGCAGCGGGACAATCGTCACGCTTCCCACTTCTCCGATAGATCGCTGCGTCGCGGGGTCGAAGTGGCGGATCGACTCGACGGTGTCGCCGACGAAATCGAGGCGAACCGGCTGGGCGCTGCCGGCCGGGTAGAGGTCGATCACGCCGCCTCGGACGCAGAACTCGCCGTGCGCATCCACCGGGTCCTGGCGTGTGAAGCCGGCATCGACGAGCAACGCTGCCAGCGCGTAGGGGTCGAAGTCGGCGCCGCTCTTCAGATCGAGCGATGCGGCAAGAAGTCGGGCGGGAGACGACACGCGGGGCAGCAACGCAGCGGCCGACGCCACGATCACGCGCGCGGTTCCGGTGGCGGCGGAATGGAGCGCCTTCGCGCGGGCGGAGAGCACACCAAGGTGCGGGGCAAGCCCGCGATACGGGTCAACCTCGTGCGAGGGGAACGGGAGAACGGCCTGCTGCGCGGCCGATTCCGACAGCCCTTCCAGCGCGGCCAGGAAGAACCGGACGTCGCTGCTCAGTTGCTCGACGTCCGCGTCGGTCGGCACCACGACGACCATCGTCGTGCCGGTCGTGCCCGACTTTGCCGGTGCGGCCTGGCGGTTCGCGGCGGCGGCCAGGTAGAGCGCCTGCGCGGATGGAGGGAGTCCCGAGACGCGCGTCGATCCTGACGCGCCGAGTGCGGCGTGCGCGATGGTGCTCTTGAGCAGCGCCTGGAGGGTCAGTGATGTGGACACGGTTCAGACAGCGGACAGTGAATAGCTGGCAGCGGACAGCGAACAGCTGGCAGCTTGCAGCTTGCAGCGAACAGCCGACAGCTGGCAGTTGGCAGCTTACAGCGGACAGCTGATCGGGGTGAGCGACTCTCTGACGGCTGCCTGCTGGCCGCCGCTCAGCCGCGCTGCCTGATCCTCTCGATCATACTCGTCGTCGAGAAGCCGGGTGCAAAGGCGATGCGGATGACCCTGCCCCCGCGGGCCTCGACGACGTCGCGGCCGACGATCCGATCTGCGGCCCAGTCGGCGCCTTTCACCAGGATGTCTGGCTGAATGGCGGTGATGATGGCGTGCGGATCGTCCTCGTCGAACACCACGACCGCGCCAACCGCCGCCAGCGCCCCCAGCACCTCGGCCCGTTCCTGCTCGCGGTTGATGGGACGCTCGGGCCCCTTGATGGCGCGGACGGAACGGTCGGAGTTGACGGCCACGATCAGCGCATCGCCCTTGGCGCGGGCGTCGGCAAGATAGCGGACGTGCCCCGGGTGCAGCAGGTCGAACACGCCGTTGGTGAAGACGATCGTCTTGCCGTCGGCGCGGAGGCGTTCGGCCCAGGCAATGGCGTCGGGACGGGTCAACACAGGCATGCGGACGGCTCTCCAAAGACAGATTCCAGGGGCCCCACCGCCGGCACACGAGAGGCGGCCGTGGACCGGGCTGATGCGGAGGGCGACTTGCGAGGTCCGCCGAGCGGAGCCCGGCGCAGCAGTCCGGGCCGCGGTCGCCGTCTCACCACCGGCGGGCACCCGGGACACCGTCCCTACTACTTCCGTTCCCTGATGTCCTTCACGCTGATGCCGGCCGTGAACTCCCACGTGTGCGGCGGGCGGTAGATGCCGACGTCTTTCGTGTGCGACTTCACCCGGAAGCTGTACAGGAGCCGGTGGTAGTCGTACGGGTAGCCGTCCACGCGGTGCGCGGCGACGTCTATCTTGTAGGTCCCCTCGACCAGGTCGAGGCTCTTGATGCGGAATGTCACCGTCTGCTCGCCGCTGAACTCGGCAATCTCCAGTTCTTCGATGTCGGTGTTCGTGCCGTAGCAGCAGACTCCGTCCGCGTTGAACACGCCGACGCCGAACACCACGTCTTCCACCTTCTTGTGGGCGCGCACGGTCATCTGGATCGACGCCGCCTCACCCGACTGGCACACCTGCTTGGCGGCGCCGTCTTCGCCGAGGATTCGCACGTCGACGATCTCGACCTCGCGCGATCCCCAGCGCCCCTCGCTCGCCATGAACATGTTCGCCGGCGGCTCGATCGCGCTCCCCGCGGCCTCGCTCGCCGCGCCGGCCGACGTTGGCGCCGCGTGGTCCACGCGCTCGCGGGCGCGGGCGTCGAGCGCCGCAAGGTTCTTCTCCTCGGTCTTCGCAACGTCGGTGATGTAGGCCGACACCACCCTGCGCGGATCGCCCTCGCCCCGAATCCTCCCGCTGTCGAGCCACAGCACGTCGTCGCAGAACTTCTCGACCAGGTTCAACGAGTGGGTGACCAGCAGGATCGTCTTGCCGCGCCGGCGGAACTCGGCGAACTTGTCGAGGCACTTGTGCGTGAACGCCTCGTCGCCGACCGCCAGCACCTCGTCGATCAGCAGCACGTCCGGATCGACGTTGATGGCGACGGCGAACCCGAGGCGCATGTACATGCCCGAGGAATAGGTCTTGACCGGCGCGTCGATGAAGTCCTTGACCTCGGCGAACTCGACGATCTCATCGAAGCGCTTCGTGATCTCCCGCTTCGAGAGGCCGAGCATGATGCCGTTGATGAAGACGTTCTCGCGCCCGGAGATCTCGGGGTGGAAGCCGGCGCCCAGCTCGATCAGCGCCGAGATACGTCCCTCGACGCGCACGCTGCCCTCGGTCGGCTTGGTGATGCCGGCCACGAGCTTGAGCATCGTGCTCTTGCCAGACCCGTTCCGGCCGATGATGCCGTACGTGCTCCCCTGAGGCACCGCGAACGAGACGTTGCGCAGGGCGGCGAAGGTCTCGTCGGGGTGCAGGTCGCGCAGGAGGGTCCCCTTGAGCAGCGCGCTCTTGAGGGTTGCGAACTGCCGGCGGTTGCTGAACCGCCGATAGACCTTGGTGACGCCGGACGCTTCTATCGCAAGCATGTCAGTAGGAACACCCCGGACCGGATCTCACACTTCTTCGGCGAACGAGTCGCGCAACCGGTCGAACAAGAAGTACCCGAAGAGGAACAGGCCGATCGACGCGAACAGCAGGATCACCAGGCCACTCCAGTGGCCGAACGGCCCCGGCGGGTTGCCCGGGTAGAACAGCAGTTCCTGGTACGAAATGGCCAGGTGCGTGAATGGGTTCAGGTTCAGCAGCGTGTGCTGCAGCGAGCCCTTCTCCACACCGGTCATCGGGTAGATGATCGGCGTCGCAAAGAACCAGAAGGTCATCAGGTTTCCGAGGATGTCCTTGAGGTCGCGGAAGTGCACCGTCAGCGCCGACACGATCAACGCCATCCCCGTCGTCAGGATCAACTGCGTCAGCAGCACCACCGGGAACCACAAGATCTCGGGCAGTTCCAGCGGCCGCCGGTAATAGATCAGGAACCCCACGAGGATTGGCAGCCCGAACAGGAAGTGCACCATGTTCGACAGGACGGTGACGATGGGCAGCACTTCGGCCGGGAAGAGGACTTTCTTGATCAGGTTGCCGCTTGAAATCAGGACACCCGACGCTTCGAGGACCGACGAGGAGAACCAGGTCCACGGCAGGAGGCCGCAGAACAGGAAGAGCGCGTACGGCTTCTCGGGGGACCTGTTCGGCAGGACGAACTCGAAGACGAACGAGTAGACCAGCAGCAACAGCAGCGGGTTGATGAACGACCAGAAGAAGCCGAGCACCGACCCTCGGTAGCGCGCCTTCAGTTCGCGGGCGACCAGGCTCTCGATCAGACCGCGGTAGCGAATCAGTTGAGCGAGATTGTGAAACATTCCTACAACCTCACCAGGATCGCCGTGATGTTGTCCGGGCCCCCGCCGAGGTTCGCCGCGTGCACCAGCGCGTCGCAGATCGTGTCGCTCGACGCGGCGTGGGTCGCATGCGATTCGTCCTGCACGAGAATGCCGGCGATCTGGGCGTCCGAGAGGACGCCGAACAGGCCGTCGCTGCACAGCAGCAGCGCGTCTCCAGCGGCGAGCGGCGCCCAGCCGAACTCGGCCTGCGGTTCCGCGCCTCCCGTCAGCGCGCGCGTCAGGAGGTTCCGGCGAGGATGCCGCCGCGCCTCGTACTCGGTGAGCGCGCCGGCGTGCACCTGCTCTTCGACCCACGAGTGGTCGCGCGTCAGCCGGTCGAGCTGCCCCGCGCGCCACCGATAGACCCGGCTGTCGCCGACGTGCCCGATGGTCGCGCCGCGAATCGGCTCGCGCACGCCGTTCGCGTCTCCCTCGAACAGCGCCGCGGCGATTGTCGTCGCCATCCCCTGCCGCCCGCGCGCCGACTCGATCTCGGTCCGAAGGCGCACGTTCGCGAGATGGAGCGCCCAGTTCAGTCGGTTGCCGTCGAGACCGAGCGCCGCCTGGTACTCGAACGGCCAGGTGGTGTCCTCGGTCCAGCCCTGGGTCTCGGCAATCGCCTGCTCGATCGCCTCGGTCGCCGCGCGGGACGCCACTTCGCCCGCCTCGTACCCGCCGACACCGTCAGCGACGGCGAACAGCCCGAGGTCCGGGCGGGCGCAGTAGCTGTCTTCGTTGGACTCGCGGCGGACGCCTATGTGTGTGGCTGCAGAAAAGAACAGCGGCATGACTGTGCCGAATCCGGGGTGGAGGATTCCTGACTCCTCTTGTTATCCGCGGGTGCGCGCCCTGTGGGCCACGTTCAACCGGGAGATGGCCTTGAGCAGCGATACGCGGGCGCGCTCGAGATCCTGGTCGCGTGTGGCCATGTTCTGCTCGGCCCGGTGGAGCGCCGACTGCGCGCGGTCCACGTCGATCTCCTCGGCGCGCTCGGCGATGTCCGCGAGGATGATGACGCGATCCGGCATCACTTCGGCCACGCCGAACGCGACCGACAGGTAGAACTTCTCGCTGCCCTTCCGGTACCAGAGCTGCCCGACCTGCAGCATGGCGAGCATCGGCGTGTGCCCCGGCAGCACGCCGAAGTAGCCTTCCGAGCCCGGCACCTGGACTTCGTCCACGCTGTCGTGGACGATCGCCCGGTCGGGCGTGACGATCTCGAGGGCCAGGTGCGCGGGAAGTGCCATGTCCTAGCTCGCTTTCATCTGGGCCGCGTGTTCCACCGCCTCTTCGATCGTGCCGACCATGTAGAACGCCTGCTCTGGCAGTGCGTCGTGCTTGCCCTCGATGATCTCCGTGAAGCCCCGGATCGTGTCGGCAATCGGCACGTACTTTCCCGGCGTGCCGGTGAACTGCTCGGCGACGAAGAACGGCTGCGACAGGAACCGCTCGATCTTGCGGGCGCGCGTCACGGCCAGCTTGTCGTCTTCCGACAGCTCGTCGATGCCCAGAATCGCGATGATGTCCTGCAGGTCCTTGTAGCGCTGCAGCACCTGCTTCACCTGGCGGGCCACGTGGTAGTGCTCCTCGCCGACGACGTGCGGGTCGAGGATGCGCGACGAGGACGCCAGCGGATCGACGGCCGGGTAGATGCCGCGGTCCACGATCGCCCGCGACAGGTTCGTGGTCGCGTCGAGGTGGGCGAACGTGGTGGCCGGCGCGGGGTCCGTGTAGTCGTCGGCGGGCACGTAGATCGCCTGTACCGACGTGATCGACCCCTTGCGCGTGGACGTGATCCGCTCCTGCAGTTCGCCCATTTCCGTCTGCAGCGTCGGCTGGTAGCCGACCGCGGACGGCATGCGGCCGAGCAGGGCCGACACTTCGGAGCCGGCCTGCGTGAAGCGGAAGATGTTGTCGATGAACAGCAGCACGTCCTTCCCTTCCGCGTCGCGGAAGTACTCGGCCGTGGTCAGCGCGCTCAGGCCGACGCGCAACCGCGCGCCAGGCGGCTCCGTCATCTGCCCGTACACCAGCGTACAGCGCGACTTGGTCGGGTCGCCGGCGACGATGACGCCGCTCTCCTGGAACTCGAGCCAGAGGTCGTTTCCCTCGCGCGTGCGTTCGCCGACGCCGCCGAACACCGACACGCCGCCGTGCTTCAGCGCGATGTTGTGGATCAGTTCCTGGATGATGACCGTCTTGCCGACGCCGGCCCCGCCGAACAACCCGATCTTGCCGCCCTTCAGGTACGGCTCGATCAGGTCGATAACCTTGATTCCGGTCTCGAACATCTGCAACTCGGTGGACTGGTCGACCAGCGCGGGCGCGGCGCGGTGGATCGGCCAGCGCTCCTTCGCGTTCACCGGCTTGTCGGGGAAGTCCACCGGGCGGCCGAGGACGTCCAGCACGCGGCCGAGCGTTTCGGGGCCGACGGGCACCGTGATGCCTTCGCCCAGATCGATCGCCTTCATGCCCCGCTGCATGCCGTCGGTCGGCTCCATTGCGACCGTCCGCACGCGGTTCTCGCCCAGGTGCTGCTCCACCTCGAGGATGACGTCGAATGGTGTCGAGCCCTCGGCGCCGTCCGACACCACGCGGACGGCGTTGTAGATGGCCGGGAGGTGCCCGCTCTCGAACTCGAGGTCGACGACGGGGCCGATGACGGACACGACTCTACCGGGGTGCTGAGAAGAGGTCTGTTCCATGTGAAATCGCTAGCTCGCGAAAGGGGTCCGCGTCTACAGCGCCTCCGCGCCCGAAACCACCTCGATGATCTCCCTCGTGATCGCCGCCTGCCGCACCTTGTTCATCGTCAGCGTCAGCGCGTCGATCACCTCGCCGGAATTCTTCGTGGCGTTGTCCATCGCCACCATCTGCGCCGCGTTCTGCGCGGCAGCCGACTCGAGCAGCGCCGTGAAGATCTCGAACTCCACCAGCCGCGGCAGCACCTCGTCGAAGATCCGCTGCGGCGACGGCTCGAACAGGTAGTCCACCATGGCCGTCGGGTCGCCCTGCTCGAAGTGCGCCTTGGGCATCGGCAGCAACTGGTTGATGACGATCCGCTGCTGCAGCACCGACTTGAACTCGTTGTACGCAAGGAAGACGCGGTCCGCCTTGCGCGACGTGAACGCGGCGATCACTTCGCGGGCAATCGCCTGCGCGTGCTCGTAGCCGGGCTTGCGCGTGAAGTTCACCAGCTCGAAGCGCGTCGGGTACCCGCGGCGGCGGAAGAAGTCACGCCCGCGACGCCCGATCACGCCCAGCGTCACCTCCTGCGCCCGGTGCTCGACGATGTAGTTGGAGGCGGCGCGGATGATGCTCGCGTTGAACCCGCCGCACATCCCCTTGTCGGCCGTCAGCACGATCAGCAGCACCTGGTCGCCGTCGCTCAGGTCCGGCTGGGCGAGCAGCGGGTGCGTGGACGGATCCACGCGCGCGGCCAGGTCGGACAGCACGCGCACGATTTGCCGCGCCATGGGACGCGCGTTGAGCATCCGCTCCTGCGAGCGGCGCAGATTCGCCGCGGCCACCATCTTCATGGCCTTGGTGATCTGTTGCGTCGACTTGACGGCGCGGATCCGGCGGCGGATATCAATCAGTGATGGCATCGGTGGCTACGCAGCCTTGCGGGCGGCGAGAAACTGCTCGCCGAACTCCTTCAGGGCGCCGCCGATCTCGGCCTTCAGCTCGTCGCTGATCACCTTCTTCTCGCGAAGGGTGGTGAGGATGCCGGGGCGTCTGGTCTCGATGAACCGGAACAGCTCCACCTCGTACGTCAGCGCGTCGGACACGTCGATCGGATCGAGATAGCCGTTCGTGCCGGCGTAGATGATGAGCACCTGCTTTTCGACCGACAGCGGCTGGTACTGCGCCTGCTTGAGGATCTCCATCAGCCGCTTGCCGCGGTTGAGCTGATCCTGCGTCGCCTTGTCGAGGTCGCTGGCGAACTGCGCGAACGCCGCGAGGTCGCGGTACTGCGCCAGGTCGAGGCGGAGGCGGCCGGCCACCTGCCGCATCGCCTTCACCTGCGCCGACCCGCCGACGCGCGACACCGACAGGCCGACGTTCACCGCTGGGCGCTGCCCCTGGTTGAACAGGTCGCTCTCGAGGAAGATCTGGCCGTCGGTAATCGAGATGACATTCGTCGGGATGTAGGCCGACAGGTCGCCCGCCTGCGTCTCGATGATCGGCAGCGCCGTCAGCGACCCGCCGCCCAGCTCTATTTTCATCTTTGCCGCGCGCTCGAGCAACCGCGAGTGCAGGTAGAAGACGTCGCCTGGGTACGCCTCGCGGCCCGGCGGCCGCCGCAGCAGCAGCGAGATCTCGCGGTAGGCCTGCGCGTGCTTCGAGAGGTCGTCGTAGACGCACAGCGCGTGGCGCCCGCTGTCGCGGAAGAACTCGCCCATCGTGCACGCGGCGTACGGCGCGATGTAGAGCATCGGCGCCGGGTCGGCCGCGGCGGCCGCCACGACGATCGAGAACTCCATCGCGCCGGCTCCCTCGAGCGTCTTCACGACGTGCGCGATCGTGGACGTCTTCTGCCCGATCGCGTTGTAGATGCAGATGACGTCCTGCCCCTTCTGGTTGACGATCGTGTCGATCGCAATCGCCGTCTTCCCCGTCTGGCGGTCGCCGATGATCAGCTCGCGCTGGCCGCGGCCGATCGGGATCATCGAGTCGATCGCCTTCAGCCCGGTCTGCACAGGCTCGCGCACCGGCTGGCGGTCGACGACGCCCGGCGCGATGCGCTCGATCGGAAAGAACTGCTTGGTCGCGATCGGCCCCTTGCCGTCGATCGGCTGGCCGAGCGGGTTGACTACGCGCCCGAGCAACTCCTCGCCGACCGGCACCGAGATGATGCGCCCCGTGCGCTTGACCGGATCGCCCTCCTTGATCTCGCGGTACTCGCCGAGCAGCACGGTGCCGACGCTCTCCTCCTCGAGGTTGAGCGCGATGCCGAAGACGCCGTGCGGGAACTCGATCATCTCGCCGGCCATCGTCCGCTCGATGCCGTGGACGCGCGCAATGCCGTCGCCGATGGAGACGACCGTGCCGACCTCGGCGACATCCACGTCGACCGCGTAGCTGCCAATCTTGTCGCGAATGATCTTGGAGATTTCTTCGGCTTTGATGTGCATAGGTGTCTACGTCGCGCTGGTCAACGCGTCCTTCATCTTCTCGAGCTGCCGCCTCACGCTGCCGTCGTACACGACGCTGCCGATCCGCGTCACGACGCCGCCGAGGAGCGACTCGTCCACGCCGGCCGTCATCGACACCGTGCGGCCGGTGCGCTCCGCGATCGCGCGCTCGATTGCCTGCACCGTGTCCGCAGGCAACGGCACGGCGCTCGTCATCTCGGCCTGGACGATGTTCTGGAAATCCATCAGGCGGCGGCGGTAGTCGTCGAGCAGGCCGGGCAGCAGCACCATCCGGTCGCGTTCGGCCAGCATCACGAGCAACTTGCGGACGATCGGGGTGGTCGCGAGGCGCGCGAGGAGTTCGCTGACGAGCGCCGTCTTGCGCGGCGCCGGGATCGAGTGGTTCACGAGCGCCCGGCCCAGCTGCGGGTGGCCAGCGGCAAGCGACACGAACGCCGAGAGATCGCGCTCGGCCTCCACCGGGTCCCCTTCCTTCCGGCTCACGTCGAGCAGCGCCCTGGCGTAGCGGGCGGCTGAACTACGGTTGGTCACGCGATCATCCTCTCCGGCCTCTTTCGGCGTTCGGTGGCTGCATCAGTGCCGCACCTGTTCCACGTAACGATCGACGAGCCTTGCGTGGTCGCGGACGGTGATCGTCCGCTTCACGCGCTCGGTCGCCACATCCACCGCCAGCTCGCCCGCGCATTTCTTCAGGTCCCGCTCCGCGATGCGGAGCTGCGTCTCAATCTCGCGCGTCGCCTGGTCGAGCAGGCGCCGCCGCTCCGTCTCCGCGAGCGCATGAATGCGCGACCCTTCAGCGGCAATTTCGTCCGCGCCCCGGCGTTTCAGCGCCTCGACTTCGCCGGGCAGCCCCTTCAGCCTCGCCTCGATCTGCTCGAGTTGGGCGCTGGCGTCTCTCCGCAGATCGGCGGCCTTCGTCAGCTCGCTCCGCACGTGCACGCCTCGTTGTTCGAGATAGCCGACGAGCGGCGAACGGAGGAAGTAGACGAGGGCGCCAGCGAGGATCGCAAAGTTGAAGAGACGAGCAACGAGCGCCCAGGGCGATTCGACATGCTCGCCTTTGCCTTCGGCGGCCGCCGCGGTCGGCTGCGCCGGCTCGGTGTACTGGCGGGCGTGGCCCACGTCCGGCCAGGCACAGATCATCCAGACCACCGCCACCACCACGATCGACACCCGGAACGTGCGGCGGCGGTCAGCCCCGAACAACAGCGACGGCAGGAATCGTGAAGTCGTGCGGGTCAACGGGTCACGACGCTTTCCGATCGAGCACGCGTTCGACGATCGCCTCGCCGAGAGCATCGGCCTCCTTCTCGAGCTGCGCCCGCGCCTCCGCCGCCTGGGCCTTGAGGCGCGCGCTCGCGTCGGCCACCTGCGCGTCCACTTCCTGACGCGTCTGCGCCATGAGCGCGGCTCGCTGCTCGTTGGCCTGACGACGGTTCTCGTCCATCTCGCGGTAGACCTCGGCCTGCGCTGCCTTGGTCCGCTGCTCGAACTCGGCGGCGACCTCGCGCGCGCGGGTGGCCGATGCCTGCGCGAGTTCCTGCGCGGCGCGGATAGCCGTCTCGCGCTCGCGCATCACGCGGCCCAGGGGACGGAACAGGCCGCGGTCCAGCACGAACGCCAGCAGCAGGACGATGACGATGACCCAGAAGACAGCGAGACCTGGGAGCACGTGCGAGCACCTCCCACCCGTGTGCGAATCCGCGAGCCGCACACCGGGACCACGTGGACCCGACGAGGGACAAACGGCACAAAAACATCAAGTTATACCACGAGGG
>JADGOB010000221.1 GCA_017883185.1 Acidobacteriota bacterium | reverse complement strand
CGTGTCGCCTCCGAGCACCAAGTGCAGGATGCCCACGCCAAGGTCGAACCCGTCGAGTACCGCGTAGCCCGCGAGCATGACGGTCAGCACGAGAAACCAAAGGGTGTTGATCATGGGATCAGGGACCAGGGATCAGGGCTGGAGACCTCCGTCCGGGCCGGCCTCGATAATCCGCGCGCTGACGAAGAGATAGAGCAGTCCCAGCGCGGAGTACATCCCCGTAAATCCGAGCAGCGTGAACCAGGTCATCCCGCCGCTCACGTTCGTCGAGGTGGCGTCCGCCGTGCGCTGCAGGCCATAGACGATCCACGGTTGGCGGCCGACCTCCGCCACCGCCCAGCCCGCCTCGTTGGCGATATACGGGAACGGGATCGCGAGCATCAGGATCCAGAGGAACCAGCGCGACGTGTAGAGCGTGCCGCGCCACAACAGGAACGCCGCGATCGCCATCACGGCGATGAACATCGTCCCCAGGCCGACCATGATGTGATACGCATAGTAGACCAGCTCAATCGGCGGGTGCAGGTCAGCCGGGTAGTCATCCAGGCCCACGACCTTCGCGCGGAAATCGCCGTAGGCCAGGAAGCTCAGCACGCGCGGCAGATAAATCGGATCCATCAGCTCGCGCCGCTCGGTGTCGGGCATGCCGATAATCGCGATCGGCGCGCCTTCCTGCGTCCGGAACAGCCCCTCCATCGCAGCCATCTTGATCGGCTGGTACTTCGTGACGTTCTCGCCGTTCATCGCCCCGGTGGGGAAAAGAGAGATCAGCGAGAAGGCCAGGCCGCTGATGACACCGATCTTCACAGAGAGCTGCCCGGCGTCCTCGAACTTGCGGGACAGCAGGTAGTACGCGCCAACGCCCGCCATCACCATCGACGCGGTGATGATCGATCCGCTGATCGCGTGCGGGAACTGCCACAGCGCGTACGGATTGGTGAGCAGTCCCCACAGGCTGGTCAGCTCTGCACGGCCGTTCACCATCTCGTAGGCCACCGGGTGCTGCATCCAGGCGTCGGTCGCGATGATGAAGAAACCGGAGACGACGGCCCCGAGCGCGACCATGACTGCGGAAAGCCAATGGAGTACGGGTCGGACTCGGCGTTCGCCAAACAGGAACAGGCCGAGGAACGACGACTCGGCGAAAAACGCGAACACGCCTTCCATGAACAGCGTCTGACCGACCACGCCACCGGCAAAGTGCGAGAAGCGTGCCCAGTTGGTGCCAAACTGGAACTCCATCGGGATGCCGGTGACGACGCCCATGGCGAAGGTGATGGCAAAGAGCTTCGCCCAGAAGCGCGCGAGCGCGCCGTAGCGCTCGTCCCCGCGGAGCAACTGCACGGTCTTCAGCACCGCGATCAGCACCCCCAACCCCATCGTCAGGACGGGGAACAGGTAGTGGAACATGATCGTGAAGCCGAACTGCCAGCGGTCGGCAATCAGCGCGTCATTCATCGGCCTGGCCCCTGTGTTCTCTACTTGACATCGTACCGGCCGTCGTCGCGGGCCATGAGCCACTTGTCGAACCAGCCGACGATGTGCTGGAGGCGTTCGACGCGGTGCCAGGGCTGGCCGGAGCGTGAGAGCTCGTGGCTTTCGCCAGGGAAGCGCACCATCACGACCGGCTTCTTCAGGTACTTGAGCGCGCGGAACATCATCTCGCCGCCGGCGCCCGGTGGTGTCCGGTCGTCGGCCTCGCCTTCGACCAGCATCAGCGGTGTCGTCACGCGCGCGATGTGCGTGATAGCCGAGCGGGAGGCGAAGTCGGTCGGGTCCTCCCACGGAGCCGCCTTGAACCACGTCGGCTGGAACAGCGTGAAGTCGGCGGTGTACCAGAACGCGGTCCAGTCGGCGATCGAGCGCTGTGACACGGCCGCGGCAAAGCGCGTCGTCTGGGTAATGGCCCAGTTCGTCAGGACGCCGCCGCCGCTGCCGCCGGTGACGCCCATCCGCTTCTCGTCGACGTAGCCGCGCTTGACGAGTGCATCCACGCCGGCCATCAGGTCGCGGTAGTCGTCGCCTGGGTAGTGGTACTGAATCAGGTTCCCGAACTCCTGGCCGTACGACGAACTGCCGCGCGGGTTGGTGTAGAGCACGACGTAGCCCTTCGCCGCCATCCACGCGAACTCGTGGGTGTAGGTGTAGCCGTAGGCCGAGTGCGGGCCGCCGTGGATTTGCAGGATGAGCGGGTACTTCTTCGCCGGGTCGAAGCCTGGCGGCTTGAGGATCCACCCGTGGATCCGGCGGCCGTCAAAGCTCGGGTACCAGATCTCTTCGGGCGCGCTCGTGTCGATCTCGGAGAAGAGCGCGTCGTTCACGTGCGTCAGTTGCGTCAAATCGGACGCGGCCGAGGCGGCCTGGCGTGAGAGATCGAGGACGAAGAGATCGCCGATCGTCGTGGGCGTGGAGACGAGGACGACGGCCTTCGAGCGGTTCTTCGAGATGGACCAGGACATCACCTCGTGGTCGCCCTGCGTGACCGGGGTCACCTTGCCGGTGGCGACGTCTACCCGCGTCAGGTTGGCGCGTCCCTGCTCCGCGGTGAGCACGAGGACGGCGCGGCCGTCAGGCGTCCACGCGAGGCCGGCCGAGCCCCCGCCGCGCGGGGCGCGCTGGTCGCCGCCGATGCCGCCGCCGATGTCGAAGTCGTAGGCGGTGGTCAGGTTGCGCGCAAGCACCGAGGTTGGAGGCGTGGAAGAGGTTCCTGCAACGAACAAGTCCGGCTGGCTGTGCGACAGAACCGGGGAGCCGCGCAGCGTGCCAATCAGCGCGACCTGACGGCCGTCCGGCGAGATCGCCGGCTGGCCGAGCGAGCCCGCGATGCTCGCCACCTTGACCGGTTCGCCACCCGCGGCCGCGACCGAGTACAGCGCGCTGCCTTCCTCCTCGTAGTACGGCTCGAGCGATCGAGTGGACGTGAAGTAGAGCCTCGCCCCATCGGGCGCCCAGACTACCGACGTCTCGTCGAACGCGCCGCTCGTCAGCTGGCGTGGTTCCGCAGGAGTCGAGTCCGAGTTCGAGCCCGAGCCCAGGGCAGTGCCCGTGCTGGCGCCTGGGGAAGCGCCCGTGCTCGCGCCCGTAGACCTCTCCGTGCCGCCGGTCGCGCCCGTGCTGGCGCCCGCAGCGGCCGATGGCACCGCAATCGACCAGAGATGCGTGTGGCGCTCGGGGTCGGCATAGCCGGCGCCGTTGGAGCGGTAGACGGCCTTGGTGATCACCCGCACGTCGCTCTGGTGCGGAGGCAGGGCGCTGTCGCCGCTGCCGCTGGCAGGGGCTGCGCCGCCGGATGTCGCGCGCTCGGCGGCAGCCTCGCGCGCGCGGAGGTCCTTCGGCAGGGTCTGGCTGCCAAACGCGATCGTGCAGCCGTCGGGCGACCACGACGGCGCGCTCGCGCCGCGCGGCAGGTCGGTGACCTGGAGCGGTTCGCCGCCCTGCATGTCGAGGAGGAAGACCTGCGCCGCCTGCACCTTGCCGTCTTTCTCGGGCGCGCGGACGAAGGCGAGGCGCCGGCCGTCATGCGACCACCGCGGAGAGGCGTCGCGTGGGCCGGCCGTGAGCTGTCGAGGGGCATTCGCCCCCGACGTCGGCACGAGCCACAGCGCCGTGTCGTAGCGGTCCTCTTTCACATTGACGGTCACGCGCACGAAGACCACCTGCGAGCCGTCAGGCGCGATCTGCGGGTCGCCGATCCAGGCGAAGCGAAACAGGTCGATTTCGGTGATCGGCCGGCGGGCGGCCGAAAGAGAGGCTGCGGGCCGAAGGGACATCAGGCCGACGATGACGATGACGATCACGGCCAGGACCCAGCGGCGAGACGGGTGGTTCATGAGTGATCCTCGCGCCTATGGTACTCCATGCACGCCGCGCACGGTTCTCGCAACCCGATGCGCCGGCATAGTGGGAACGCGCATTGATATGTCGGAGGCCAGGCGGGCGAACGGATCGGGCAGAGGGATGCTCGATACCAGCGGGTCGAGGGGTAAAATGTCTGGATATGGTCACGCGTGACGTCATCATTGTCGGCGCCGGGCCGTCTGGGCTGGCCGCAGCCATTGCGTGCGAGCGGCGCGGCCTCGATTACGAGGTGATCGAGCGGGGCGTGCTGGTCAACTCGATCTTCAACTTTCCCCCGCACATGGCGTTTTTCACGACGCCGGAGTTGCTCGAGATTGGCGGCCTGCCATTCGTCAGCCCCTTCGAGAAGCCGACGCGGTTCGAGGCCCTGCGCTACTACCGTCGGGTGGTGGACATCTGCACGCTGAAGGTGTCACTGGGCCAGGCGGTGCAGCGGGTCGTGCGGCGAGGTGATGGGCCGGAAGGTCTCTTCGTGGTCAGATCCCATTCGGCGTCGGGCGAGCGCACGCAGGAGGCCCGGGCCGTGGTGTTGGCCGTCGGCTATTACGACCAGCCGAACCTGCTCGGTGTGCCTGGCGAGGGGCTGCCGCACGTCCACCACTACTACAAGGAAGCGCATCCGTTCTACGGTCAGCGCGTCGTCGTGGTGGGTGGCTCGAACTCGGCGGCCGAGGCGGCGCTGGAGTTGTACCGGGCTGGCGCGAAGGTCACGCTCGTTCACAGGCACGCGACGCTCAGCTCGAGCATCAAGTACTGGGTGTTGCCGGACTTGCAGAACCGGATCAATGAAGGATCGATTGCCGCGCGGTTCAACACCCGGGTGACGGAGATCACTCCCGGAGTGGTTTGGGTGGAGACCGACGGTCAGCGCCAGGAACTGCCCGCCGACGCGGTGCTGCTGCTAACCGGCTACCACACCGACCGCGAGTTCCTGAAGCGCTGCGGCGTGCAGGTGGATTCGGTTACCTGCGTGCCGTACCACGATGCGGACACGTTCGAGACGAATGTCCCGAATGTCTTCCTCGTCGGCGGCGTGATCGTCGGCGTGGACACCGCTCCGGTCTTCATCGAGAACGGTCGTCTGCACGGCGAGAAGGTGATCGGATTGATCGCCAGCCGCCTGGGACGCTGACACGCATGTATTTGGCTGACGTCGAACGCTGGCTCGACCTGCTCTACATTGCCGCCGACGGCGCCGGCCTGCGGAACGAGGACCGCCGGAAGGCGCAGGAAGTGGCGGCCATGATCGAGGAGATCGCGCGCGCGGCCACTCGATGCTCGCGCCGCTCGCCGCTCGTGCTCGTGGACGGGGCCGCCGGAAAATCGTACGTGGGGCTGCTGGCCGCCAAGCTCGTGTTCGAGCCGGCGGGGCGGGCGGCGACGGTGATCACCATCGAGCGCGATCCCGGGCGGGTGGCGCTGAGCCGTCGGGCGGTCGAACGCCTGCAGACGACGATCCCAATCGAGTGCCGCGCGGCGGACGTGACCGAGGCCACGGCGTGGCCGGCGAGTCCGTCGATCGTCACCGCGCTGCACGCCTGCGGTCCTGCCGCGGACGCGATCATCGAGCAGGCGATTGCCATTCGCGCCCGCGAACTGCTGCTGGTGCCGTGCTGCACGAGCCGGGCGGTGGCAGCGGCGACTCGAGCGGAAGAGCGGGCAGAGCGTTTCGGCATCCCGCGTCATGCTCCGGTCCGGCGCCGGTTCATCCAGGCAATGGTGGATGCCGAGCGGACGTGGCGGCTCGAAGCTGCCGGCTACGAAACCGAGGTGGTCGAGTTGGTTGGCGCCACGGTCACCCCGCACAACCTCCTCTGGCGGGCGCGCCTGGTGGGTGAGCCGACCCGGATGGCGGCGGCGCAGCAGGCGGCCGAAGCGTTTTCGCGGAACTGATGCGGTAGAATCGATCCGCTCATCTCCGACTTCACACCCGACGAAAGGGCGTTCGGTTGCCCATCGCCTGAACCTGATTCCCTATGACCGCCGTGTGACATTTCATTCATGGGATCGCGCCGACCGGCCGCTCGTATTCGGGCATCGAGGCGGCAGCCGCCTTGCTCCCGAGAACACGCTGGCCGCGTTCGATCGCGGCGTGGCGGAGGGTGT
>JADGOB010000220.1 GCA_017883185.1 Acidobacteriota bacterium | reverse complement strand
CCTGCTTTTGGCCGCCGCGGCCGCCGGCTGCGGTACGGAAGTGATCGAGCCGACGCCCCCCGCGCGGGGCGGTGGAACCGCGCTGCCGCCCGGGATCACGGCCGGGCCGGCCTCCGGCCCGGTCGCGATCACCTACCTGGGTGGAACCGTCGCGCCGGGCGCCACGGTGACGGGCTGCGGTGTGCAGATCGCCGGCTGCGCGGGCCGGGTCGCCATCACGGTCAGACTGAAGGGCACGGGCACCGGGGCGGTGCTGTGGGTCCGCGGCTTCCTGCACGCCACGAGCAAGCAGGCCTGCCTGCTGGCGCAGGCGCCGGGCTTCCTGCTCGAGGCCGGCGTAGCGCGGGAGGTGACGCTGACGTTCGACCAGGCCGACGCCTGCCAGGTCCCGCTCGACATCGCGAACCTCGCCGTCAACGTCGAGGGCGTCGTGCAGGTCTCCTCGCGCCAGGAGTGGGCCGTCAGCTTCGCCTTCCGCCCGTGACTGTCCGCCCGTGAAGACGGGCGACATCGGCGGCGGAAGCCGGCCGACACTATTGCCCCGGCCTGGTGAGTGTCACGGATTCTCGGGATTCTGTCGCAAGTTCGCGGGAAGGGCCTGATTCAACCTGCCATCCCTGCCTTGACCCTTTCGGGCGTCAGCGGAAGCCGGAAGATCCTCACGCCGGTCGCGTCGAACAGCGCGTTGGCGATCATCGGCGCGACGCACGTGATGGTCGGTTCTCCGCACCCTTGCGGCGCAAGATCGGGGTTGTCGACGAGCACCGTTTCGATTTCGGGCACCCACGAGAAACGGGTGATTTCGTAGCTGTCGAAGTTCCGGTCCTTGATGTTGCCGCCGCCAAAGTGGATCTCTTCGGTCAGGACCGACGACAGCCCCATGACGATGCTGCCTTCCATCTGCATCCGGGCTCCCTCGGGGTTGACCACCTGTCCAAGGTCCTGTGCCACCGTGACGCGCTGGACGCGAATCTGCCCGGTCGCCTTGTCGACGACGACTTCCGCCATGGCCGCGACATAGGTGTTCAGGTAGTCCAGAAGCGCCACGCCATACCCGCGTTTGCTCGGGGACCTGGCCGGCGTCCACTTGAATGTGTCGGCGGCGGCCTTGAGCACGCGCGCCATGCGCGGGTCGGCAAGGTTCTTCAGCCGGAATTCCACCGGGTCCATGCCCACCCTGGCCGCCATGATGTCGATGTGGGACTCACGGGCGAAGATGTTGGTATTGCTGCCCGGGCCACGCCACGCCCCGGTGCCAAAGGGGTGCGGCCCCCCGCCGCCGAAACTGCCGGTGGAGACCGTTCTCAGGTGAGGAACGTCGTAGATCATCTGCGAGCTGCGGTCGCCGGCGAAGAAGACCTGGAAATCCCAGAACGTGATCCGGTTGGCGGAGTCGAGCCCCGAGCTGATCTTGACGAATGCCGCAGGTCGAAACGTGTCGTAGAAGAACTCTTCCTCCCGGCTCCAGACCACCTGCACGGGCGCTCCAGCAAGCTTCGACAGGCGTGCGGCTTCGACCGCTTGCGGGCCTCCGCTCTTTCCGCCGAACCCGCCGCCGACAAGCGGGGTGATCACCCGCACCTTGTCTTCCGGCAGCCCGATCGCTCTCGCCACTTCCTGCTGGACGCCGAAGGGCCGCTGGGTCGAGACCCACACGGTCGTCTCGTCGCTCGCGACCTGCGCCAGCGCCGAATGCGTTTCGATCGGCGCGTGCGCGATGTAGGGGGTGAAGTAGGTTTCCTCGAACTTGAGAGCCGCCACCTCGCGCCCCTTCGCGAGGTCCCCCTTCTGCTCGACAACGCGGCCCTGGCCTGGCTGCGCCATCAGATGCTCGAGGATGTTGCCGTCGTCCACCTTGCTCTCAGGGACGCTGAAGTCCGCCTTGATCCGTTGGAGGGCCGATGCGGCGCCGTCCGGGGTGGGATGGACGACCGCGATGAAGTTGCCGTCCTGGATCACTCGCGCGCCCGTGAATGTTCTGGCTCCCTCGACATCGACGCTCTTCAACTGAGCTCCGTGCACCGGCGGCCGGAGGACCTTGCCGTAGAGCATGCCCGGCAGTCGGATGTCCCCTGCGAACTTCGCCTTTCCGGTCACTTTGTCCAGGCCGTCTCGCCGCCGCAGCGGCTTGCCGATCACCACGCATTTCGCGGGACTCTTCAATGTCGGTTTCTTCTCGAGATGCCTCTCGATTCGCTTGCCCCTGGCCAGCGCGCCGTAGGCCAGGCGGATACCCGCGCTGTTGCGGTCGACGACGAACCCGTCCTTCGCCGTCAACTGCGCGGGCGGACGCTGGAGTTGTTCCGCGGCAAGCTGGATGAGAACTTCACGAGCCTCCGCGCCGGCGGCCCTCAGGGCAGGTCCGAAGTACTTGATGCTTCGCGAGCCGTTCGTGCCTCCATCCCATGGGCACAGCCGTGTGTCGCCCATGACCATGTCGACGCGATCGAACGGGACTTCCAGTTCGTCGGCGAGCATCTGGGCCAGGGCCGTCGTGTTGGCCTGTCCCATCTCGACTTTCCCCGAGTAACAGGCGACACGGCCATCTTCTCCGATTCTCAGATAGGCGTTGAAGTCGTCCGGGTATGAGCGCTGGCCTCCTCCTCCCTGCGCGAGCGCGGCGAGGCCGTCGACCGAAAAGAGGATGAACACACCGGAGCCGGCCGCCTTCAGGAATTCACGGCGATCCAGCGGGAGATCGACCGATCGGTCGTCGAGGGTGGATTCGTGGACATCATGCTCTTCCATCTGAGGCCTCCTCCCACATTTGCCCGGGTAGTATAGCTCGGAGATGCCGGCCGGCGCAGATGGCAGCTGCTCGACTTCTCGGGCACTGCCCAGGGGCGTTCTGGCGACGGCCATCCCGAGCCTTGGGGACGTCGCGAGGTCTACTCCAATCTGCCGTAACCTCCAGTCAGCGCTCCTTCATTGATGCGTAGTGGCAGCGCCTGCGGGGACCGGCCCGTCCCGGGGGTCTTGTCTCCACGCGTGTCCCGGGAAGAAGAAGGAGCGTCTTCATGAATCGCCGAATGCTGGTTGCCGGACTCCTGCTGGGAGCCGTGGCCCTCGCGTTTGCCGGAAGACCTGGCCTCGAGGCGAAACAGGCCCGGCCGGTCGTCAAGGTCGGGATCTACGACTCGCGCGTCGTGGCGCTGGCCTACCATCGCTCGACCGAGCAGGAGCAAGCGCACCTCTTGCTTCGGGAGGAGTACAACAAAGCCAAGGCCGCCAAGGATGAAAAGCGGGTGAAGGAATTCGAGCAAGAAGGGCCGTGGACCCAGGTGCGGATGCACCAGCAGGTGTTTTCGACCGTGAGCCTGAGGCCTTTGCCGGCCTTTCCGAGGATGGGATGGTTGCCTCAGGGCGGTCCCGACCATGCGGACCACGTCCCTTCGCGCAACCCGGTTCGCGGCCTACGCGTCCGTGTCCCAGACCCGCTCCCACGGCCGGAGGCCCCGTTGCCGCGCCAGGAGCGGCAGGCAGGCCTGCTGCAGTTCGATGACCGCGCGCACCTTCTCCGGAAGCGACAGCGTGTGCCGCTCGTGACGTAGCGTGGCCTTTCCCTGCCGGAGTGCAGCCAGCAGTTCCGGGGTCGGGCGTCCTGGTTGGGTTGGACTGGCCATCGCGTCACCACGTCAGGTGAAATCGCAGCATGATGTCCTGCAGTCGCTGGTGGTCAAAGAGAGCGCCCTCGCCGAGAGCGGCCGCCCGCTCTCGGCGCTTGGCCGTCCGGGCCTGTGGCTCGAGGTAGAGCGCCACCAGGTACTCGGGGCGCACGACGCGAACAGGAACGCCGGAGTAGTCCAGCATGGCCGCAGTCGTGAGCGCCTCGTCCGCGAGGGCATCGTGTGCGGGAAGGAACTGAACGGGAATGCCGGCAACCAGGACGTGTTCCGCGTGGGCTGCCCACCCCCGTGCCGCCAACCAGTCGTAGACCTCGCTGAGGCTGACGATCGGGCCTTCCCGGGTTGGCAACCAGACCAGCACGTCCAGGTCGTACGTGGGCACCGGCTCGGTCCAGAAGACCAGCGCCATCGCGCCGCCGACGGCGTAGTCGCTCAAGACGCCAGCGGCCTTCATCTCGTTCAGCGTGGCGAGCGCGATAGCAAAGCCCGTCATGTCCATCCCCGCCGGCCGTGGCACCGACCACCCGCAGAATACTCCAGAGAACGATGTCGGCACAGGATAACACCTGGCGGCAACACCGGCGAGATGCCGCAACAGCCCCTGTCGAGCCTCGTTAGCCTTTAACGCCTGTTAGCGTCCAGACGGCTCGCCGTTTCCTTCCGTGGGTAGCACATGGATAACAGGTAGGCAGCAGGTAGCAGGGCATGGCCAGTGGTGTGTCGGTGGTCAGGACTCCTGATTCGGGAGATCTCAATCTGAGACCAGTCTGTAGACGACGCCCAACTTCGTGCCTGGATACTCGGTCTTCGGCGCACTGAGCTGTTCGGCCAGATACCGCGCGGCCTCATCCGACGTGCGGTTGGTGAAGTGGTGCAACCGCACCGTCAGCGTGCCCGCCGCTTCGTCTCGAGACAAGTCGGCGTCGTCGTCGTCGGTGTTGGTGTCGCTGCCATCGTCGTCAGCACCTGTCCTTGTCGGTGTCGGTGCCATCGATGCTGAACGTCGGCCAGCGCAGTGTTGAGAGTACTCGAACAGTGCTCGATCACGGCGCCAATCAACATGCCTCAATTGATGCAACCTCGCAGACCGAAGCCGCCAATCTCTTGAACGAGTCGCGCCCGCCGGGCACCCGCGCGGGAGGGGTGCGTCTCGCAATAGGTCCGAAGCTCCGAAGCCCCTGGCCGGCGCGCCAGGGGTGGCGCGACGGCACGCGTGCGGCTTTACTCTGAGAATCCGGAGCATCCAGTTGACGCGACGCGGCGCCCGACGGCGGCCAGGTGCCGGCGTACCTGTTCGTGCCGAAAGGACTGAACCGGGCGACGAAGCACCCCGCGATCATCTGGATTCACGGTGACGGCATCAACCAGAACTACGACGGGTGGCACGTCGAGCGCAACTACGCCGTCTACTACTCCTTCCACCAGTACCTGCTCCAACGCGGCTACGTCGTGCTCGCGCCCGACTATCGCGGCAGCATCGGCTACGGGCGTGAGTGGCGGCAGGGCGTGTATCTAGACGTCGGCGGCAAGGACGCCCGCGACGCGGCGGCGGGCGCCGACTACCTGAAGACCCTGGCCTACGTCGACTCGGAACGGATCGGCGTCTGGGGCCTGAGCTACGGAGGGTTCTTCACGCTCTTGGCGATGACCGAGCGGCCGACGACCTTCCGGTGCGGCGTGGACGTGGCCGGCGTCCCCGACTTCGGGATGTGGTACGTGGATCCGGGCGGCCCGTGGGTCACGGCGCGCATGGGCACGCCGGAGAAGAACCCCGCGGTGTACCGTCAGGCCGCGCCAATCGATCGCATCGAGCGGCTCGCGCGCCCCCTCCTCGTGCTCCATGGCACCGCGGACGTCAACGTTCCCTACATCGAGTCGGTGCGGCTCGTCGATCGGCTCCTGAAGACCGGGAAAGCCTTCGAGTTCATGGTGTATCCCGGCGAGTTCCACTACTTCCAGCGCACGCACGTGCTCCGGGATGCCTGGCAGCGCGTCGAGCGGTTCTTTGGGACGCATCTGACGTCCGACGCGCCGAGCGCGACCGGAAGTTGATTTCGCAGGGTCGGATCGCTACGCGGCCCGGCCCGCGCGCTTCGCGCCGAGCGCCGAGACATGCGGCGTATCCCCCATCGTCACCGTCGTCGACAAGATCAAGCCGTCGGCCGTCGCCGAGCGCCGCTGCTACGTCGTGGAGGTGATGGGCTGGCGGTGCGGGTATCTCGCGTTGATGAGCGGGCTGGCGACCGGCGCGGAACGCGTCTACCTGCAGGAAGAAGGCGTGACGCTGAAGTCGATGAAGGAAGACCTCGACGTGCTCGTGCGGGGGTTCCAGAACGGCAAGCGGCTCGGCCTCGTCATCAGGAACGAG
>JADGOB010000077.1 GCA_017883185.1 Acidobacteriota bacterium | reverse complement strand
CCACTTGGTCCGCGCGAGCAGGCCGCACGTTCGACGAGGCGCGCCCCGTGTGATCCGCCTGACCAGAGAGCGGAACAAACCCGAGGATGCAGAGCGTCCATGCAACGACCCGATTGAATCGAGGCCTGATGGCCCCCATCGTTACTCGTGAATTCCCGATCGACATGTTCGGCCTCCTCTTTCCCTGTGCGGCTGTTCGCGAAGGGGGTCTGCCGCCTCGAGCGCTCGGGGCTCGCCCCGGTGGACCAGTTCGGCGTACACCAGCCATGGGTGTGCCACCGTCAGACCGAGTTGAGCCTTGACGCGTTCGCCATCCGGGTGTTAAATCTCATCCACATAGCGAACCTCGGCGTTTCCTCGTCGCCCCCCTGGGCCCCGGATCCACGCGCTTCCTCAGGCGGTTGTGGCTCTTTGTCAGGAGGAGTTGTCCATGAGCAAACGTCTCGCGCTTGCAGCCATGCTGTTCGTCATGGTTCTTCCAGCAGCCGCGCCCGCCGCGGCCCAGGTCCAGACAGGGAGCATCCTCATCAGGGTCGCCGACCAGCAGCGTGCCGTCGTGCCTGGAGTGACGGTCACGCTGACCGGCTCGGTCCTGGTGGTTGGCCAGGTGGTCGGCACGACGGATGCCCTCGGCATCTATCGTTTCCCGTCGCTGACTCCTGGCACCTACAGCGTGAAGATCGATCTCCAGGGCTTCCAGTCGATCGTCCGAACCACCGTGATTGTCAGCGTCGGGCAGACGACGCCGCTCGACTTCGCCTTGACGGTGGCGAAGGTTGCCGAAACGGTCACCGTGTCGGGTGAATCGCCGACGATTGACACGACCAGCGCGAATGTGAACGTGACGCTGAGCAGCCAGTTGCTGCAAGCCACTCCTGGCGGCCGGGATATCTGGGCGGTGGCCGAGTTCAAAGTGCCGGGACTCGTCATGAGCCGACCCGATGTCGGCGGCACCTCAGGGGGCCTGCAGGGCACCTACACCGCGCGCGGCACGACCTCCGCCCAGAACACTCAGTACCTGAACGGCATCAACGTCGGCGACCCGGCAGCCATCGGCGCGGCGGGGTTCTACTATGACTTCGACGCGTTCGAGGACATCCAGGTGTCGACCGGTGCTCACGATATCACGGTGCCCACCTCGGGCGTCTTCCTGAACATGGTCACCAAGAGCGGCGGTGACACCTGGGCCGGGCAGGCCTCGTTCTACTACGAAGGCGCGCGGCTCCAAAGCGGGAACGTCGACGACACGCTGCTGGCGTATGGGTTCCGGCCGATCACCGGCGCGGTGAACTTCGTGTCGGACGGGACGCTGCAATTCGGCGGACCGCTCGTGAAGAACAAGCTGCGCCTCTTCACGTCGTTCCGCGACTGGCGCGTCCACGTCAACACGCCTGCCGCGCTGTCGCAGACGGTCGTGGACAACACGGACATGACCTCCGGGCTCGTCAACCTCACCTACCAGGTGAACAACAAGAACAAGGTGACCGGTTTCTACAGCCGCCAGTACTACAAGAAGCCGCACCGGTTCCTGACGACCACGACGGTGCCCTCGACCAACTTCACGGCCGACTCGATCTCGATGGAGGACGACGTGTTCGATGTCGTGCAGGGGTTGTGGAACTCGATCATCACGCCCCGCCTGTTCATGGACGCCCGGGTGAGCTACAACAACATCAACTTCCCGCTCAAGTTCAACGGCACGGAGCAGTCGCTGACCGACGTCTCGACCGGCATCGTCCTCAACAACGAGGCGTCCCAGTCGCTGGCCATCCGCCGGCGGCTTGGCATCAATGCGACCTTCAACTACTATCTCGAACGGGCCCTCGGCGGCCGTCACGAGTTCCGCTGGGGGTTCGATCACACGCACGCGCCAGTCCAGCAGGAAACCGACCGGTGGGGTGATGTCGCCCTCAGCTATCGCAGCCTGCCGAGCGGGAACACCCCGGCCGGCCCGACGACGGTGACGCTCTACAACACGCCCGTCACCTGGAAGTCCGTGTCGGATGTGACCTCGCTGTTCCTTCAGGACGCGTACAGCGTGAAGCACCTGACCGTGACCGCCGGCCTTCGGTGGGAGCGCCTCAACACCTACCTGCCAGCCCAGTCGAGCCCGCCCACGCAGTGGGCCGCGGCGAATATCGGGGGCTTCGCGGCGCTCCCGCGATCGTTCGGGGACCAAAACAACGTCGTGTTGTGGCACAACTTCGCGCCGCGGATCAGTTTCGTCCTCGACGTGACCGGCAACGGGAAGACGACCATCCGGGGCTCGGCGGCCCGCTACTTCTACGTCCTGGCCTCGACGGCCGCCAACAGCGTCAACCTGAACGCGACCTACAGCGAAAACTACAACTGGAAGGACCTGAACGGAGACCTGCAGTACCAGGCCGGCGAGCAGACCGGAACTGCCGTTGTCGGCAGTGCCGCGCAGACGTCGTTCGATCCAGGATTCCGTCGGCCGTATACCAACGAGTTCACGCTCGGCTTCGACCGTGAACTGGTGCAGAACGTGAAGTTCAGCACCGTGTTCACCTACCGCGCCGAACGGTTCCAGCAGGTGAGCATCAACACGGCGGCTCCCTTCAGCGTCTGGCCGTCCCGGATCGCTGTCGATCCCGGCCCGGATGGCCTCGTCGGCACCGGCGATGACAGCACGGTCAGCTACTTCGATCGCACGGTGTCCGCCACGCAGACGCTCATCACGAATGATCCCAACTGGCTCCAGAGCTACCGCGGGTTGGAGTTCACGCTGACCAAGCGCATGGCGAACCGGTGGCAACTCCTGGCCGGGCTGACCCTGTCGCGCTCCTACCAGGAGAATCTCAGCCTGGCAGCCAGCCCGGATTCGCTGATCAACACGACCGGGCCGATCACCACCGACGTGCCGGTCCAGTTCAAACTGACCGGTACCTACATCCTGCCGTGGGACGTCGCGCTTGCGGCAAATCTCCGCTCCCAGAGCGGCACGCCGTACAGCCGACAGTTCACTGTGCCGCTGACGCTGACCGGCAGCACCACGATCAGCGTCGAGCCGTACGACAGCCGCCGGATGCCGAGCCTGACGACGCTCGGCATCCAGGCGTCGAAGAACCTGCGGTTCGGCAAACGCGCGCTGACCCTGTTCGCCATGGTCGACAATGTCACCAACGCCAACACGACCTGGGCGGTCCGCTCGCTGACGGGCCGCATCAGCTTCCGCCAGGCTGGTGATCCGAACGGCCAGCTGAACACGTTCCCGCAGTTCGAAACGCCCACGAATGTCCTGGGGCCGCGGATCGCACGCTTCGGGGCCGCGTTCAAGTTCTGAGCCGGAACGGCCGCGACGCGTCAACCCCCGGTGGCGGCAGGCATCTCGATGCCTGCCGCCCCGGCAGTGCGTCCCTTCATCGGACTTTCCCGAGGCCCTGGGCTTCCGTCGCCGTCAGACCAGGCCCGCGCCGTCTGTCATCGGTTTCAGGCGGCCGGCACGCACGGCGAGACGCCCGTGACTCGGCCGTCCTGTCGTGGAGTTGTGTCATGACCCCTCGAGTCAGATTCGCGTCGCTGGCCGTGGCCAGCACCCTCGTTGGCTGGACGATGGCCGGCATCGCCCAACCGCCGCGACCGCAAGCCGCCCCGCGCCCCGGCGACGCACGCGGCAGGCTGACGATCGACACGCTGGTCGACATCAGGCACCCGTCAACTCCGGTGTGGTCACGCGACAGCCGCCTTGTCGCGTTCATCTGGGAGCGCGCCGGCGTGGCGAACCTCTACTTGGTCCCTGCTGACGGATCGGCCAGGCCCATCCCACTCACAACCGACGGCGAACCCACAACGGGCATCTTCTGGAGTGCTGACAGCCGCACCGTCCACTTCATGCGGGTCGCAACGTTGATGCAGGTGCCCGCAGACGGCAGAGAGCCGCCGCGACCGGTGTGGGCGCAGGCCGCGGGCCGGAACCTGACGCCGTCACGCGATGGCACCCGCGTGGCGTACCTGAGTGGCGGGCCTGGCGGCGGCGGACGCGGCGAGCGCGTTCCAGGCGGCGCCCCTGGCGGCGAGGGTGCGCCACGGCCTGCCGGCCCAACCGAGATCCGGATCCGGTCGCTCGCCGACGGCACCGACCGTCTCATCGCGAGCGTCGATGGTCCCGTCAGCGGAATCGCGTGGTCGGGGGACGGCGAGTCCCTGACCTTCTTCGGCGGGCCAGGCCCGCAAGTGATCCGGCACGAGCAGACGCCGGCGTATTCCGGCGCGAAGATCATCTATACGATCACCGAAACGGTACCGCCACGATCCGCGCAGACCTACATCGTCCCAGCGTCGGGTGGCAGCCCCCGCCCGTTCGACGCCGGCCCGACGGGCGGATTGGGCGGCCGCGGCGGCGCGGCAAGCCGGTGGCTCGACGCCTCGCACTTCCTCTCCGAGCGCGTGGTTGACTTCAAGCGGCGGGAAATCTACGTCGGCGACACCACGGGTGGCGAGCCGAAGCTGGTGCACCGGGAGGTCAAGCCGACGTTTTGGAGCATGACCGGCGCGGCGCAGGGCGGGCCGCAGGCGTCGCCGAACGGGAAGTGGATCGCACTGCTCAGCGACCGCGACGGCTGGGATCATCTCTACGTGCTGCCTGCGGCCGGCGGCGAGGCGGTGCAGATCACGAAGGGCCAGTTCGAGGCCTGGCGGCCGGCGTGGTCGCCCGATGGATCGCAGATCGCATTTGATGCGAACGATGCTCTGAACCCTGGGTCCCGACACCTCTACGTAGCGACGATCGGCACGGATCCATTGCCCGCGAAGGTGACGATGATCACGAGCGGCCGCGGTGCCGACACGACGGCCCAGTGGTCGCCGGACGGCAAGAAACTGATCTACCAGCACACCGATCCGCAGAACTCGGCCGACCTGTGGGTCGTCGATGCAACGATGGCCGGCGCAAAGCCGATGCGGCTGACCGATTCGATGCCACCCGGGATCGACCGCGCCGCCTTCGTCGAGCCTCAGCTCGTGCATTATCCCGGCGCGGATGGCGCTCCCGTCCCGGCGTACCTGTTCGTGCCGAAGGGCCTCGACCGGGCGAAGAAACACCCGGCCATCGTCTGGATCCACGGCGATGGCGTCAACCAGAACTACGACGGCTGGCACGTCGAGCGAAACTACGCCGTCTACTACAGCTTCCACCAGTACCTGCTGCAACAGGGATATGTCGTCATCGCGCCGGACTATCGCGGGAGTATTGGTTACGGCTCGGCGTGGCGAGAGGGCGTCTACATGGACGTCGGCGGCAAGGACTTTCGGGACGCAGCCCTGAGCGCGACCTACCTGAAGACGCTTCCGTATGTCGATTCCGGACGCATTGGCGTCTGGGGGCTGAGCTACGGCGGCTTCTTCACCCTGCTTGGAGTGACCGAGATGCCGGCCGTGTTTCGCGCCGCGGTCGACGTGGCAGGCGTCGCCGACTACGCCATGTACTACGAAGACCCCTACCACGGTGGGTGGACCGTGAGCCGGATCGGCACGCCGGACCAGAATCCCAGGGTGTACGCGCAGGCTTCACCTCTGTCTCACGTCGACAAGCTGGTGCGCCCTCTGCTCATCCTGCACGGCACGGCCGATGTCAATGTGCCGTACCTCCACTCGGTGCGGCTGATCGACGAACTGCTGAAGAAGGGCAAGGGTCCGCTCGTCGAGTTCATGGCGTACCCGGGCGAGTTCCACTACTTCACGCGCGAGCACGTGCTCAGGGACGCCTGGGCGAGGGTGAGTGCGTTCTTCGACAAGCACCTCCGGGGATGACCGCGGGAGGCGGCACGGCCGGCCGCGCCGCCTCGGCGCGCCGCGCTCCCGGCCTGCCGTGATGAATCGGGCTAAAGCTTCGGTGCCACGCGCTTCCTGGTGGCCTGCTCGAACGCGTACGCGATCTCGATGAGCCGCGGCTCGCTGCAGGCCATGCCCGTGAAACTCACGCCGTAGGGCGCCGGCTTCGGGTTGAAGCCGTCCGGGTACGTCTGCGGCGCGCCGCCGCCCGGCCCGCCGCTGCCGAACGGCACGTTCGCCACGAACCCGTACGGCACGATCACTGTCGGATACCCGGGCTTGGCCGCGATGGCCGCGCCGCTGGCCCCGGGGAACAGCAGCGCATCCAGCTGGTTCGCCTTCATCACGGCATCGATGCCCTGCGTCGCGCTCAGCCGGATGTCTTTCTCCCGATCCGCCTGGTAGCGGGCGCGGTCGGCGCGCACGTCCATCTCGTCGGAGATGTCGAGCAGCGCCTGCCCGTACTTGATGGCGCCGGCGCGCTGATGATCGAAATTCCAGCGGCGCAGTTCCGTCAGTGTCCTGACCGGCGCCGCGGCGCCAAGCGTTGCCAGCCACGCGTTGAAGTCGCGCTTCATGCCGTACTTGAAGACGATCGAACAGTCGGCGTCCTTGCCCTTCGCGTTGTCGAGGCCGCCGCACGTGGACCAGAGCAGGAAACTGTCGTCGCGCTCCTTGGTCACGACGCTGGGAATGTCTGCCGGGTCCACGATGACCGCCCCCTGCTGCTTCAGCGTCTCGACGGCCTCCGCCATGACCTTCGCCTGCTCGGCGTTGAGGCCGCCGCGCGGCTGCGCTGCCCCCGGCGCGGCGAACCGATCGAAGAAATACGCGCGTGGGACGCCGATACGCGCGCCCTTCAAGCCGCCCGCGTTCAGGAACTTCGTGTAGTCACGCCCCGGCGGTGGCGCGCACGTCTTCGTGGCGGCGTCGTTCGGATCCGGTGTCGCGCCCTCGAGCGCGCCCAGCATGATGGCGGCATCCGTCACCGTGCGCGCCATCGGCCCCGGCGTGTCCTGGTCGGCTGTGATCGGAATGACGCCGTACCGGCTGATGCGGCCCACGGTTGGCTTGATGCCAACCAGCATGTTTGCGTTAGCCGGGCTGAGGATCGACCCTGACGTCTCCGTGCCCACGTTGGCCGCCCAGAAGCTCGCCGCCGTGCCGATGCCCGAACTCGACCCGCCCGTGCCCAGCACCGGACGCCCGTCTCCGCTCGCCTCACGGGGGTCGCGCCGCGGGTCGTACGGGTTCATCCCGTAGCCGCCCAGCGCGCTGTAGTTGCCCGGCATGCCGGTTGCCACCCAGTTGGCCAGCTCCGTCATCACCGTCTTCGCGATGATGATCGCGCCCGCATCCTTCAGGTTCTTCGTCAGCGTCGCCTCGTACGGCGGCACCAGGCCTTCGAAGGCGAGGGCCCCGCCGGTGGTCGGCATGTCGGTCGTGTGGATGTTGTCCTTGAGCGCCACGGGAATCCCGTGGAGCGGGCCGCGGATCTTCTTCTGGGCGCGATCGCGGTCGAGGGCCTCGGCCTCCTCGAGGGCCTTGGCGTTCACCGCGATGACGGCGTTGAGGCGCTTGCCGTAGGTAGCAATGCGAGTCAGGCACTGGCGCACTAGTTCCTTCGACGTGACACGGCCCTGCTCGAGCGACGCGCGCATCTCGGGGATGGTCGCCTCCACGATCGTGAACGGCGGCGGTGGCGGCGCGCCCGGCGCCGCCGGGCGCTTGCCCTGTGCCGACAGCAGCAATCCGCACGCAGCAACGAGGGCCGACGAAGTCAGCGCGAGTCGTTTCATGGTCGCTATTCTCCCAGTAACCGGTTTCAACACCCGCCCTCGCGGCGCGAAGGACCGGTGAACAGAATGCTCGACACGAGGACATTCGTGTCCAGCCCGACCTTCACCGATCACCCCGGACCTTCCGGACGACCCGGGCAATATCGGCCCCGTGCAGCCCTGCGTTGCGCGCCTGTCGGCGCGCCTTGGCCGCGATGGCCGCGAACTCGCCGCGCGCGGGTGCCGCAATCGTCTTGAGAATCACCACGTCGCGATCTCCCATGACAACGAACTGCGCACCTGCCTTCAGCCCAAGCCGGTTGCGAACCGCCTCCGGAATGACCACCTGCCCCTTCGACGACATCCGCGTCGTTTCGACGTTCTCCATTCAGGACACCTCCACACAATCTTACCAGTAAGACTGTAGCGCTGTCCCGCCGGCTCGACGAGTTCACGGCGCACCGACAGTCTTACTGGTGTTCCGTCGTGATGGTCTCCAACCCCCGCGCGTGAGGTCCCGTTTCGACGCGGAGGAGCAGATACGCGAACGCCACCGCCGCGAGCGCGATGGTCGAGAATATCCACATGCTCGGACGGTAGCCCGCCGGGTTCACCGCGCTCGCCAGCCAGTGGTCGTTCGACCACCCGATCAGCAAGTTGATCACAACCAGCCCGAGTTGCTGGATCGCGTCGAGCATGCCATTGGCGGAGCCCAGGCGGGACCGGTCGACGACGTAGGCGAGGGCCGGCCACATGACCGCCGGGACCAGCGCGAAGGCGATGCCCATCATGGCCATCGGAATCACCGGCGGGATGTCCGTGTAGGCCAGCATGAGGAACACCGGCACGATCAACAGCGACCCGTACATCATGAAGAGCGAGCGCCTGCCGTAGCGGTCGACGAGGTAGCCGAACAGTGGCATGCCGATCATCGAGAACAGGGGCTCCATGCCCACGAGCAGCGACGCAGTCTGCGGCGATACGTGCCGCGATTCGATCAGGAGTTTCTGTCCGAACGTCTGGAATGGGAAGATGCAGCCGTAAAAGGTGACACACAGTGCTGCGATCAGCCAGAACGACCGACCGAACCCGAACACATCGCGGAGCACGACCTTCCCGCCATGGGCGACGTGACCCAGCTCAAATCGCCTTTCCCCCCTCGAGTCGAGCACCCAATAGAGAATCGCGCCAATGATGCAGAACACGCCGAACCCAACCCCAATCAGTAGCGGCCACTGCCAGTAGACATACGCGCCAGCCGCCCACGTCGGCGACACCTGCGCGCTGAACGATCCCAGCCTGCAGAACGACGACCTGATGCCGAACCCCAGGCTCAGCTCGCCGCGCCAGAACCAGCGGGCAATGGCGACGTTCGAGGCAAGCGCAAGGGCCTCCGCACCGGTTCCGACCAGGAGGCGGCCGCTCGCCATCACGGCGATGCTGGGACTGAGCGCCGTGACAACCAGCCCCACGAACACCATCGTCCCGAAGATCAACATCGACTTCCTCGTGCCGATCCGGTCGATGACGACCCCGCACACCAGCATCGTGACGATGTTCGGGAAGCTGTAGACCGCCTGCAGCAGTCCGATCTGGGAGTCCGAGAAGTGCAGCTGCCGGCTGAGGAGCGGGGCCAGCGGACCAATGTAGTCGAACGAATAGTAGCTGCCGTACACCGCGACGCTCATCCCCAGGAGAACGATCCAGCGATACCAGCGGCTCGGTTCGGGTTTGGCGACCACCTCGGGTGGCACCCGGTTGTCGGTCATGGCAACGATCCTCCCGGGATGTGACAAGGCGTGGTAGCATTCGCCGCCACGCCTTGCCGGGTTCGCGCAGATCTCGGTCCCGGTATAGAGTAGTCCCTGTCGTGCCGGATCCTCGAACACGTCGACGATGTGTTTCTGGACCCGTCCCTCGCGCGCGAGGGTGGCGTCGTCGAACCGGTGCTCGATCTTCGGCATCGGGTCGCCGGGTCGCGCGGGCGCGGTTTGGAGACTATCATGATGCACGGCTGAACGCTCGGTCCCCTCCCTTGGCACCACGAAAGGAGATCACGATGGCAGAAGGATTCCTGCTCGAGCGCATGACCTGGCCTCAGGCTCAGGCTGCATTCAAGCGCACGTCGTTCGTCGTCCTACCGCTCGGCTCGACGGAACAGCACGGACCGCACCTGCCGCTCGGCACCGATTTCCTTCTCGCGAAGGAGCTGGCGCGCCGTGTCGGCGGCCGCGCCAACGTCATCGTCACGCCGACCTTGCCAATCGGGTACGCGCAGTACCATGCCGTCTTCCCCGGCACGCTGTCGCTCAGCGAGGAGACGCTGACGCGCGCCCTCATCGAGATCTGTGGGAACCTGGTGCGCTACGGCGCGACCCACTTTCTGTTCGTGAACGGCCACGGCGGCAACATGGTCGCACTGCGTCGCTGTGGCGAATGGCTGCGTGAGCGTTGCGTGCCGGCGGCGGTGTCGTGCTGGTGGGAGATGACGCACGTGGTCAACCCCGAGTGGCTGGCGCTCGGCCACGCGGACTACGTGGAGACCTCGGCGATCCTCGCACTCGACGAGTCGCTGCCCGACATGTCGGCTGCAGTGCTCGCCGTCAACAAACCGCTGACTGGCCAGATCGCACTCGACGACCTGCGCGCGGCCCGCTTTAAGGGGGCGCACCTGGCAGTCAACCTGATCATGACGGACATCACCGACGACGGCGCGATGATGGAGTACGGGATGACGGCGGCCAAGGACTTCACGATCCCGCCCACCGTCGCGAGGAAAGAGATCGGCGAGACAATCCTGGAAGGCCTGGCGAACTACCTGGCGGAGTTCATCGAGGAATTTCGGCAGGTGAAACTGCCGCCGGTCGGATCCGTCGGCCCGCTGGCGGCCTTGGGCGCGTCAAAGGCCGGCCTGACGCAGTTGTAGGTTCGCGGACTGGAGTTGGAGCGTGTAGCGGTGGGTTTCAGGCTGAAACCCGAGTCTTCTGAAGAAGGAAGGGCTGTCAATGTCAAATCACGTGATGACGGTCGGCACACTTGCTGCGAAACCGGGCGAGAAGACGTTCGGCGTCAATGAGTTCATGGTGCAGGGTCAGCCGCATCGCCTCCCGATGTGGCTGGTCAATGGCACCGAAGAAGGTCCCACGCTGGTCGTCACGGGCGGGGTGCACGCCGCCGAGTACTCCAGCATCGCCGCGGCCCTCGACCTGGGCCGCACGCTCGATCCGCGCACCTTGCGCGGTCGGGCCATCGTCCTGCCGGTGATGAACATCGCCGGTTTCGGGGTCCGCTCGATCTACCTCTGTCCGCTCGACGGCAAGAACCTGAACCGCGTCTTTCCGGGGAACGCCGATGGAACGGCGTCGGAGCAGATCGCCGACTGGATCTTCAGGAACTTGATCAAGCAGGCGAACTACTACGTGGACCTGCACGGCGGCGATCTGATCGAGGCCCTCGTCCCGTTCACCATCATCTTCCGCTCGGGCAACGACTCGGTGGACCGCACCTCGCTGGAAATGGCAAAGGTGTTCGGCATCCACTACCTCGTGCGCAGCGAGACGGCCGGGTCGGTCTATGCCTCCGCGACGCGCGAGGGCGTTCCCTCGATCCTCGCCGAGTCCGGCGGCCAGGGCATCTGGCCACCGGAAGACGTCGCGCGCCTCAGCACGGGCCTCGACCGGCTGATGCGCCACCTGAAGATGATCCCCGGCGCCGCCCCCGAGCCGGTGCCCTGCACTCTGCTGGATCAGTTCCTCTGGCTCCGCAGCGAGCAGGACGGGTTCTGGTATCCGGCAGTGGCGGTTGACGACGCGGTGAGGGCCGGTCAGAACCTGGGGTGCGTGACGGACTACGAGGGCAAGGTACTGCAGACGGCCATCTCACCGGCCGACGGTAAGGTGCTGTTCCTGGTCACGTCGCTGGCCATCAACAAGGGCGACCCGTTCCTCGCGGTAGGCGCGTAGGCGAGCGATGTCGGCAGGCGGCCGCTCGAGGAGACGGACAAACAGATGAATTGGCGATCTCGCGCTTAGGCGACGGTTGGGTGACTGCGATGCAGGGCGTGCCGGCGCTCGCGACGGGCGCCGGCACCGACGACGGATCGCCTGGCCGCCAGGCGCCCCGTCAGGAGTGCAAGCGGATTGCCGGTGGAATGGTGGCGCTATCACGCCGGATCCGAGCGCCGTGCTGACGCTGAAGAAAGGCCCGAAGGAAGGGAAGCTGAAGTTCCGCGACGACGTCGTTGTCTGGTCCAAGCGGTTTACCGAGAAGAGCAGCATCGACAACTCGGAGGTCGTGTTCGTCGGCTACGGCGTCCAGGCGCCTGAGTTCGACTGGGACGATCGTCCACGAGACGCGGTGGGCCGGTTACCCGTGGTCGGTGGTGTGGTAGGGCGCGGACGCTACGCGACCCGCAGGCGGTCCCGCGCCGCGCACGGGTCGATCTCCACGATGATCCGTTTGACGGCGAGGGTCGGCGTCTTCCGGCGGCCATTGGCCGTCATGATGACGAAGCCAGCTGCCTCCAACTTCGCCAGGGTGCGGGTGAGGTTCGGCTGGGCTCGTCCGGTCGCCTGAACGAGTTCTGCCACCGACTGCGGCTTCAGGTCCCGGATCACACTTAGCAGCCGACGGTTTTCCGGCGTCAGCAGTCTCACGATGGCCTCAACGGAGTCGAGGCGGTTGGGTCGCAAGCTGCGTCACACCCCATCCGTGGCTATTCTCCGACGATTTCCGCACTTGGCCCATCAGTGAGGTGTGACGCGTTGGATGTGTTTTCCTTATCTCCATGACCGAACGCGAAGAATCGGTCCACCAACGGAAAACGTCGAACAGAAAGCCAGACCGCAGGGGCGGCGCATGCGTCGCCCCTGCCACGTTCTGCAATCTTTCAGTTCTCCGTTTTCGGTTTTCCGTTCCCAGTTCTCCGTTTGGCCCCAGGGCCTCCCTTCCTCAGAAACTGAACTTGATCGCCAGTTGGCTTTGGCGGGACGACCCGGAATCGCCCGGCGCAAAGCGGGTGTTCGTGATCACCCCGAACGACGTGCTCCCCACCGTCGCGATGCGGCCTGGCTGTCCGAAGTTGTTGTTGCCGAACAGGTTGAATGCCTCGAAGCGCACTTCTACCGTCGTCCGGCCCACGCGCGTCTTCTTGGACACCGACAGGTCCGTGTTGAAGAACGCCGGACCGATCACGACGTTGCGTCCCAGGTTGCCGAAGTGGAAGACCCCCGAGGCGGACACGGGGTACGCGAACACGGAAGACGAGGTGCACGATCCGGCGACACGTGGATCGCAGACCGAATTGCTGAACCACTGGTTCACCGTCCCCAGTGTCTGCAGGTCCCCGATGAGGTCCGTCCGCAGGTTCGTATTGCCCGTGAAGGTCCCGATGTTGGTGAGGATGTTGACGGGATTGCCGCTTTGCCCCTGCGTGGTCAACGCCACCTGCCAGCCCTCGACGGCCCGGTTCCCCTTGAAGGGCAATACCCAGATCGCACTGATGACGTAGCGGTGCCGCGCGTCGTAGTCGGACAACGCGTAATCTCCACCGACGTTGTTGCTGTCCTGAACGACCACCCCTTGTGAGTTCAACGAGTTGGTGTCTTCCGACTTCGAGAGCGTGTACGAGGCGTTGAACTGCAAGCCGCGCGACAGGCGTTGGCTCACCGACATCCAGAGGCCGTTGTAGCGCGACCGGCCAAGGCTGGTGACCGCGGTGATGTTCCCGAGCGCGGACCCCGGGAGAATCGGGCTGGACGCCGACAGCCGCGGGTAGAGCCGCGTGCCGTCAACGAACTGATTGAGGTTGCGCGAGACCCGTAGGTGCTCCCCCTTCGATCCGATGTAGCCGACGCTCACCGCCATGTTTTGCCAGACCTCGCGTTGCACGTTCACGTTCCAGCTCTGAAGACGCGGGCTCCGGAAGGCGGCGTCCACCGTGTTAGGCGCGAGACCCGCGGGGCCGGCGATGGCCAGCGCGTTGTCGAGGCGAATCGCGCCCGAGTAGACGAGGTTGGTCACCAGCGGCGGGTTTGCCGCGGTCGGCGTGACGAGGTTGGTGACCGGCTGGTCAGCGAGAATCGCGTACGCGGCGCGCACCGACGTTCGACCATCGCTGGTCGGAACCCACACGATACCAACGCGCGGCTGGTAGTTGGACGTGTTCGGGTAGATCGTGTCCCGTCCGCCCTGCCCCACTCGCTGCAGCGACGAGGTGGCCGGATCGAAGTACACGAAGCGACCGTCGGCCTCCACAGGCGCCTCGTTCAGCTCGTAGCGGAATCCGAGTTCCATCGTGAGGTTCGAGGCCAGCTTCAGGTTGTCCTGCGCGAAGACGCCGAAGGCTTTCTGCACGACGTCGCTGTTCGAGTTGCCCAGCTGCACGCCGAAGTTGCTCGCCCGCCCCGCCTGGAAGTCGGCGATGTTCGTGAAGGTGAACGTGCCGGCGCTGTTACCGAAGTTGACGTTGCTGAACCGCCGGAACTCGGCGCCGAACTTGACCGAGTGGCGGCCGCGCAGGTAGCTGAGCGTGTCCGAGAAGACGAAGGTCATGTCGGTGCGTCCCTGCGGGAACCCTGCCGGTCCGCCGATGTTGAGGCCAAGCGACGAGATCGTGATCTGCGGCAGCGCCAGCACGGTGGTGATGCCGTTGTTGATGCCCAGCGTGGACGGGTTGAGCGGCGCGTCGGGCATGAAGTCGATGACGATCCGGTTGAACCCGAACCGCGCCTCGTTGACCAGCGTCGGCCCGAAGATCCGCGTCTCGTTCAGCGTCATGATCTGCCGCTTGCCGGTTCGCGTGTCCCCGAACCCGGGCACCGTGTTTCCCTGGAGTATCGGCTCCTTCCGCTTGTCCTTCTGGAACGCCCAGTAGAACTTCAACCGGTCCTTCGCACTCAGCTCGCGGTTCACGTCGGCCGTCACCTGGTCGATGTTCACCGGCGCCGTTGCTGACCCGACGAACCGCCCCTCTCCACTCGCGCCGGTCGCGTTCGCCGTGGGAATGTACTGCAGCAGGCCCCGCACGACCGGGTCGGTGACCGCGGCCCGCTGAGCGTCGGTCAGCACGCCGCTGTTCAACGGGAGCCCCTGGCTTTGCCGCAGCCCTTCGTAGCTGCCAAAGAAGAACATCTTGTCCTTCTGGATCGGGCCGCCCAGGCTGCCGCCGAACTGGTTCCGCTTGAACGGGTTCTTGACGGTCGCGAAGGAGTTCATGGCATCCATTCTCTGGTCGCGGAAGAACTCGAACGCCTCGCCGTGGAAGTCGTTGGTCCCCGATCGCGTCGCAATATTCACCACCGCCCCCGAGTTCCGGCCGTACTCGGCGCTCATCGTGGAGTTGTCCACCTTGAACTCCTGCACGGTGCTGATCGGCGGCTGGAACGTGATCTGGTTCTGCACCATGTCGTTCAGGTTGATGCCGTTGATCATGAAGTTGACGGTGTCCTCCCGGTTGCCCGCCGTGTTGAAGGCGAGCGAACCCTGCCCGCGGAGCGGTGCGGTGAGGAAGCCGTTCTGCGGCGGGGCCACCGACCCGGGAATCAGGAGGCCCAGGTCCACGAAGTGCCGGCCGTTGAGCGGCATCTCCTGCACCATCTTCTGATCGATGACCTGGCCAACCGACGTCGTGGCGGTCTCGATCACGGGCGCCGAGCCGACGACGGCCACCTCCTCGGTGAGGTTCCCCAGCGTCAACTGCACATTCTGCACGACCGTCTGGGCCACCTCCAGGCGCAGATCGGTCACCACCCTCGACTGGAAGCCCTGGAGCCGCACTTCGATTCGATAGACGCCAACGGACAACGCGGGCACCTGATACTCGCCCTGCTTATCGGAGACGATGGTGCGCTCCTCGCCGGTCGCCTGGTTGCGAACGACGATGGTGGCGCCCGGCACGACGCCGCCCTGCGCGTCGCTGACGACGCCACGGATGCGACCGGTTGACTGTGCAGAGGCGAGCGACGGCAGGAGGACGAAGATAGCGGCGGCGAGCAGAAGGAGCTGCTCGATTGCAGCACGACGCGCAGTGATGACCATCGGTTCTCCTCCGTGCCCCGCTGCACCGGCCACTTGCGGCAAGGGCGGGGCGGATCACGAGGTGACGTGACGGGAGCCAAACCGGACTCGGGCAAAGTGCCCGGGTCGAAGCGCCACGATCGGGCGATCGGGCGCAGTATGGAACGAGATCGGATGTGCGTCAAGGGAAGGGGGTTGTCTCGACGCCAAGGTGCGTGGTCACCGGTACCGAGAACCGCTCGGCACGACCGAATGGCGTGAAGCGAGGCGCCTTGGTCGAGCAGCTCGAGACGCGGGCGTCGGTGCCGTCGCCGGCGAGCCTGACCTACGCGACGATGGACGTGGCAACCGCGATTGCCACGTACGCCAAGGAGTGGCGCGCAGGTGTCGGCTCGCATGGCCGCGTACTCGCTCGAGAACGCTCGACCGCTCGGCGCGTTCTTTAAGGACATGAAACTCCGCGAAATCCGACCAGCACTCGTGGCCGCGTACCAGAATGCCCGCACCGACGCGGGCCGGGCGCCGAAGACGATCAACGGCGAACTGTCGGTGCTGCGGCAGATCCTGAAGCACGCCAAGCTCTGGTACCGGTTCGACGACGTACACCACGCTGCGAAACCGGAAGGCGCCAGTCGGCCGGGCGCTGACGCCGGAGGAACAGCGACACCTGTTCGAGATGGCGCGGATCCGGCCCGGCTGGATAGATGTACGCCGACATTGCGGCCACACTCTCCTTCTATTGCGGTCTGCGTGCGTGCGAGATCAAGGGACTCCGCTGGCAGGACATCGATCTGAGGAACCGGCTGGGGCATCGAGGCATCGCAGATCCGACCGACAGAGCTTCATCAGGATCTTGTAGGCTTGACGCGCGTCGCCTGAGTCCTTGAGGTCGTTGGACTCCGTGATGGGGTCGGAGTCGGAATCGTCGGGGTCCGCCCCGGACAGCACCTGTTCCATCTCGAACGCCGGCCGCGGACCGCGCGCAATGACCGGCATTGCCCACGCCTCGATCGGCTCGTCGGCTTCGCCCCAGCACTCGTCGGCTGGGTCCCACGTGCCTTGGTCCTGGAGCCGCAGCGGCACGACACCCAGCGCGTTCGCGCCCAGCCGGGTGGATGCGATTTCGCCGGACAGATACGGGTGGCCGGCGTAGCTCCACTGTTTGTGCGGCTGCACGACAACGATCTCTCCGGGGGGGCACGACGTCCCAGAGTCGGGTTGCGCGCAGGGTGATCGTCCGGTCGCTGCCCACCAGTCGGCAGCGTGCAGCTCTCTCAGTCAGGGAGAGGGCGACCAATTCGACAGGAGCACACAGGTCAACGTCAGCCGACACTGCCTTGTGCTGACGGCGAGGCCGCCCGCCGATGGGACTCGCTGACGGGTACGGGTCGAGCCCCAGCCATCTGCGGTACGCAGCCACGAGGCGTCCGCCCTCAGTGTGGGGAGGAAGCTCGACGTCACAGGCCGCGACGACGTGCTCGGTACCGTCCCGATGGCGACACCTCGCGGTCAGCCCGCGGCGCTCGTTCCCATCGTAGTCGAACGCGATGACCGAAATCGGTTCACCGACGACGAAGCCGTCGCAGGGGGCCGCGGCATGGTCCTCGAAAGCCTGGCGGAACGCTTGGAGTTTCTCGTCGTCGCCATGGGCATCGCCCGTGATCTGCCGAACGAGATCGTCCACCGGGGCTGAATCCCGCTCGCCGCGGCGCAGAGCACTCATCGTCGTGTCTCCCCGGTGGTTCAACCCGTCTGCTCAGAAGCCCGGTTCGTTCAGGCGCCGCTCGAGATCCACAATCGTCCGCAC
>JADGOB010000219.1 GCA_017883185.1 Acidobacteriota bacterium | reverse complement strand
GGCCATCTCTCCGAGGTGGCCGACGCGATCGAGGACCTCCTCTCCCATAGACATCTTCCAGGGCCGAGATCGTAACGAATGAAGCAAGTTTCTGTGGGTCCCTGGAATCTGTCTCAGGCGCGGCCGGGTTATGAAGAGAGGCAGAGGATGTTTCGAGCGGGAGTCGTGATCGTCGCACTCGTGCTGGCAACCGCCTGCAGTTCGCGCCCGCCAGACGAGTCGCACTACCTGGATGAAATCGCGTCGGCCCGCGCGGCAAAGGACGCGTCGTTCCGAGCCGCCGGGTCTCCGGTGCCCGGCGGCTCGCGGAACAAGTTCCTGCCGCTCGCCTACTTCCCCGTGGATCCGTCGTACGCGGTTCCTGCCGCCTTCAGGGAGCTTCCGCCCGGATCTCGGCAGCGCGTCGAATTCCAGACATCGACCGACGAGCGTCGCCAGATGGAGAGGATGGGCGCGCTTCAGTTCACGCTGCACGGACAGCCTCTCAGCCTCGCGGCGTTCGTCGAGGTCGGCGAGTCAGCCGACCGGCTGTTCGTGCCGTTCACCGATCTGACGACGGGCAAGGAAACCTACCAGGCAGGACGCTACCTCGAGATCGCCAGGTCCTCGACCGGGATTTACGTCGTGGACTTCAACCGCGCGTACAACCCCTACTGCTACTACAATCCCACCTACGACTGCCCGTATCCTCCGAAGGAAAATCGGCTGCCGGCGGCGATCCGGGCGGGGGAGAAGACCAGGTGAACGGCGTGCTCGCCGGCACCGAGCCTCTCCACCTCCGCATCTTCCAGGAGACGCTCGAACGAAGAGGCATCACGCTGACGCGCGCCGACTACTTCCGGATCGCGCCAATCTCGTTGTACAGATAGGCCGACGCGATGATGCCGTTGTAGAAGTTGTCGAGGTCCAGCTTCTCGTTCGGCGCGTGCGCGTTCTCGTCCGGCAGGCCAACGCCGAACAGCACGGTCGGCGCGTTCAGCTCGGACTGGAACGTGGCCACGACAGGGATCGATCCGCCCTCGCGCGTGTAGACCGGCGAGCGGTTGAACCCCTGCTCGATCGCCCGGACGGCGGCCTTCACGAAGGCGTTGTCGATCTCGGTCATCCACGGCTTGCCGCCGTGCATCCGCGTCACCTTCAGCTCCACCGATTTCGGCGTCACCTTCTTGACGTATTCTTCGAAGAGCGCCGCAATCTTGTCGGGGTCCTGGTTCGGCACCAGGCGCATGCTGACCTTCGCCATCGCGGTGGCGGGGATCACCGTCTTGGCACCCTCCCCGGTGAAGCCGCCCAGCACCCCGTTCACCTCGAACGTCGGTCTCGCCCACGTGCGCTCCAGCGTCGAGTAGCCCGTCTCGCCGTGTAGCTTTGGCGCGCCGAGGCCCTTGCGGTACTGCTTCTGGTTGAACGGCAGCCGCTTGAACTCTTCGCGCTCCGGCTCGGTCAGCTCGCGCACATCGTCGTAGAACCCGGGAATCTTCACGTGGCCGCCGCGGTCCTTCATCTGCGACAGCACCTGCGCGAGCACGAACGCCGGGTTGGCGACCGCGCCGCCAAACGACCCGGAGTGCAGGTCGGTCGAGGTCCCGCGAAGATCGATCTGGAAGTACGACAGGCCGCGCAGGCCGTAGCAGATCGACGGCACGCCCTTGTCGAACATCGCCGAGTCGGAAATCACGACGACATCGCACGACAGCTCGTCCTTGTGCTCACGGATGAACTGGTCGAGGTTCGGGCTGCCGATTTCCTCTTCGCCCTCGAAGATGACGCGCGCGTTGATCGGCAGCGTCCCCGTCTGACTCAGGTGCGCCTCGAGGGCCTTCACGTGGATGAACAGCTGGCCCTTGTCGTCGGTGGCCCCGCGCGCGAACAGCTCGTTGTCGCGGACCGTCGCCTCGAAGGGCGGCGAGATCCACTGGTCCAGCGGATCCACCGGCTGCACGTCGTAGTGGCCGTAGAAGAGCACGGTCGGCGCCCCCGGGGCGTTCAGCCAGTCGCCGTAGACCACCGGGTGGCCAGGCGTCTCGATGACGCGCACGTTCTGCAGGCCGATGGTCTTCAACTGCTCCGCGGTCCATTCCGCGCAGCGGCGCATGTCGCCCGCGTGTTCGGGCAGCGCGCTGACGCTCGGGATCGCGATGTACTGGGTGAGCTCTTCCAGGTACCGGTCACGGTTGGTGTTGATGAAATCGATCACGGCAGAATTCATGGGCGGCTCCGATCGGTGGTGTCAGGACGTGTTGAGATCCGTGCCCTATTGTGTCTGATCTGGCCGCCTCGAGACCAGCGCGCGGACTCGCCCCCTTTACGAGGCGCGCTTCGGGCGGCCGATAGCGCTGCCCGGGTCGGGCACGGAGTTGGTGGGCCGAACCGGCAAGGAACTGATCGCGCGCGCCTCCCTGGCCCATGTACGACAGGAGTGGTTGACGCTCTGGGCGCTGTGCGGCGTCTACTTCGTGATGGCGTGGGTCGCGCAACCTACTTCGAGGGGAGCCAGCGCTCCAACACGTCCGCGATAGCGCCCGCAGTCACCGGCTTTGCGATGTACCCGTTCATGCCGGCCGCGAGGCACTGGGTGCGGTCGCCTTCCATGGCGTTGGCGGTGAGGGCGATGATCGGAATGTCGCGCGCGGCCGTCGTGAGCCGGCGGATCTCACGAGTCGCCTCGTATCCATCCATCTCCGGCATCTGGCAGTCCATCAACACCAGGTCGTAGCTGGCACTATCCAGCGCTGAAAGGACTTCCCTCCCGTTCTTGACCGCGTCAGCCTGGTAGCCGATCTTCCGGAGCATCGCGAGCGCGACGCGCTGGTTGACGGCGTTGTCCTCCGCCAGCAGGACCCGAATGCGGCTGCGCTTCGACTGGGTCTCGGCGATTGTATGGCGCGTGATGAGCGTCGCCTGGACCCCGGGATCGCTGGGCCGACCCAGCGCGAGCGCGAGACAGTCGTGAAGTTGCTGGTGGCGGACGGGCTTAGTCAGGTAAGCCGCGAATCCGACGCCGTGGGCATTTCGGGCGTCACCCTGCTGGCCGAGCGACGTCATCATGACCAGGGCCGTCTTCGCAACCAGCGGGTCAGCCTTGATCTGGCGCCCCAGCGTCAGGCCGTCCGTGTCGGGCATCTGCATGTCGAGCAGCGCCGCGTCGATCGGGTCGCCCGCCGCGGCGGCTTCCCTGAGAAGCCGCAGCGCGGCTTCCGCGTTCAGGGCTTCCACTGGTCGGCAGCCCCAGCCAGACAGCAGCGCGACGACCAATTGCCGGTTGGCGACGAAGTCGTCAACGACGAGGATCCTGCTGCCCGATACGTCGGCGACCGGGAACACGGGGCGCGGGACGTCCTCGGGCTGTTTCTCCATCACCGACGTGAAAGAGAACGTCGAGCCCTTCCCCTCGGCGCTCTCAGCGCCGATCTTCCCCCCCATCAACTCGACCAGTTGCTTGGAGATGACCAGTCCAAGACCGGTGCCGCCGAACCGCCTGGTGGTCGAGCCATCCACCTGAGTGAACGGCTTGAACAATCGCTCGAGGTGATGCTTCGGAATACCGATGCCGGTATCGGTCACCGAGAACTTCAGCGTCACCGTCCGCTCGTCCTCGTGTTCGAGGTCGGCCCGGACGATCACCTCGCCCCGTTCGGTGAACTTCACGGCATTGCCGGCAAGGTTGACGAGCACCTGCCGGAGCCGGCCCGGGTCGCCCCTGAGCCACCCCGGCACGTCGGGCGCAATCAGCCCCGCCAGTCGCAGCCCCTTCTCGTGCGCCTTGGTGGACAGCATCTCGGCAGCGCCCTCGATTGTCGAACGGAGGTCGAAGTCGAGGCGCTCGAGCTCCAACTTGCGCGCTTCGATCTTCGAGAAGTCGAGGATGTCGTTGATCACCGACAGCAGCGAATCGGCGCTCGCCCGCACGATCTCGGCAAACTGGCGCTGCTCCGCCGAAAGGTCGGTGTCGAGCAGCAGCCCGGTCATACCGATGACCCCGTTCATCGGCGTCCGGATTTCGTGGCTCATATTGGCGAGGAACTCGCTCTTCGCCACGCTTGCCTGCGCGGCCGCCGCCGCCAACCGCGTGGCCTCGCGCGTCGTCTCTTCGAGCTGTTGGTTGGTTCGCTGCAGCGCCTCCTCCGCCCGCTTGCGCGCGGTGATGTCCCGGCTCACCCCGACAAGACCGACGATGCGGCCGTTCCGGTCGTAGAGGGGAACCTTGGTCGCGAGCACGTAACTCCGCGAGCCGTCGGGCAGCGGGATCATCTCCTCGCGATTGACGATCGACTCGCCCGTGGTCAGCACGAACTGGTCGTCGGCCAGGCACCTCGCGGCCACCTCGGGCGTCCGGAAATCGGCGTCCGTCTTTCCCAGCGCGTCCTGCTGGGTGGCGGCGCCGAGCACGTCGAGGTGCGCGCGGTTGTTCAGAGTGAACTGGCTGAGGACATCCTTCGCGTAGATGCAATCGGGCACCGCGTTGATGAGCGCCTGGAGCAGGTTCCGATCGGCGGCGAGCGACATCTCGATCTGCTTCCGCTCGGTGATGTCGCGCCAGGTGACGAACAGCGCCCGCTCTTCCCCGAGCGGAATCGGCGTCAGCACCGTCTCGACCCAGAACTCCGAGCCGTTCAGCCGGCGGTGGATCCATTCGAACCGCGACCCGCCTGTCTCCAGGGCGTGGCCAATCAGCTGGCGCGCTTTCATCGCCGACACGAGCCCGTCCGGTTGCTGGACGGGCGACAGGTCCACGGGCGAGAGGCCGACGATCTGGTCTTTCGTGGACCCGAGCAGTGACAAGGCCGCCTTGTTGCAGTCCACGATGACGTTGTCGATGAGGAGCAGGCAAGCCTCGGCCGACTCGGCAAAGAGCGTCCTGAACGCCCGGTCGGTCTCCCAAGGGTGCGGGCTGTGCTTGCCGTTCTCGATGGTCGCCATTCTGCGGGGTCCAGGGCGCGTGCCGCGCCGTCCCAGCCGGGCAGAGATAGTCCCCGCCCGAACCCGGTACACGGTTAATCGGCTCCAAAGCGGGCGGGCTGCAGTTGGTCCCCTCATAGCCCGGCCGAGCCTCTTTCGTCCCGGCTCGACCGGGTTATGGTGGGGTTCAGGTCGGAACGGCTGCCCCCGGCAGCTCTCTAGACGCCTCACGTGCCGCCGAACCCGATCGTCACTTCGTCGCCGTCGAGGATGACCGGCACGTCCCGGCGCCCCCTGGTCACGGCGAGCATGCGATCGAGCGACGCTCGATCCTTCTTGACGTTGACGTACTCGAACTCGACACGCCGCCTGACATGGTCCTCACGGGCGGCCAGCGTGTAGGGTCACGTGTCCTTGCCGAAGATGTAGATCATGGGTCTCTCTCTTTGTCCCAATCAGTTCGCGCCCGCCGCCACGACGGGCTCTTCTGACACAACACCTGCCGTCGCCCGTGCCAATCCGGGTTAGTCGTCGGTCCAGTACTTGGAGTATTCGTCGAGGAAGCACAGCGTCTCGAACGACTTCATCCGGTCGACGAAGAGGACGCCGTCGAGGTGATCGATCTCGTGCTGCGCCACCCGCGCCGGATAGCCTTCGAGATCGAACTCGACACGATTGCCGCGCCGGTCGAGCGCCTTGACCGAGATCCGGTCGGGACGCACGACGCGGCCGCGCAGCCTCGGAAGGCTCAGGCAGCCTTCCCAGTCCTCTGCCGTGCTCTTGCCGGTCGGCTTGGCCACCGGATTGACGACGGGCAGTAGCCGGAGCGTGCGGTCGTCGCCGCCGCCGTCTTGTATCCCGATCATCGCGAGGCGGATGCTTTCGTGGACCTGTGGAGCGGCCAGGCCAATGCCTTCGTACTCGCGCATCGTCTCGATCATGTCGTCGACGAGCAACTGGAAGGCGGGCGTCTTGATCTCGGCCGGATCGACCTTGCGGGCGACCTGTCGGAGCACGGGATGCCCCATGTGCGCGACCTTCAAGATGGACATATCTTTTTATTATAGACGGCCACCGGGGCGTTCAGCGCCTCGAGGAGCGCCTTGGGATCGCGGAAGTCGCGGTCGAGGCCGCCACAGCCCCGCTG
>JADGOB010000020.1 GCA_017883185.1 Acidobacteriota bacterium | reverse complement strand
TTGACCGCGATCCGGACGAGGTGGAGCCGGTCGAACGCATAGAGCGCGCCGGCCTCGTCGATCGCGGCATCGAGCCGATCGACGCGCCGCTCCAGGCGATGCCGCAGCCGCATCGCGTGTTCCACCGGAGAACCCTGACCGACATGCTGTGCCAGCTCGGTCAAATCGCCGGCCAGGTCCCTGGCGTCGAGGTCGTCCAGCTGCCGCGCCATCTCTTCCCGTCGCCGACGGCGGTCCGCCTCGACGGCCAAGCACGCAGCGCCGATGGCCTCGGCCAGGTCAGGATGAGTCTGACGGAGAGCATCCAGGATGCCCAGCGCCACGTCCAGTTCCCGGACGCCGCCGAGGGCGCGCGTGAGCCTCCGCACGCGCCGTCGGACCGCGCGGAGCTCGCCATCGCCTCGATGGCCGCCCGCAGGTCCCACCAGGGGCAGGATCTCGCGCAGGCGCCGGGAAGCCACCCGGGCGTGGTGCAGCGCCTCGACGTCGTCTTCGACGGCGGCGGGCAGGTCACGATCGAGCGCGCGGGCGCGGCGTACGAACGCGCGCTGAACCGGCAGCAAGCGCATGGTCGTCAGAATGAATCGGCCCGGCGCGTCATGCAGTCGGGCAACGTTGAGACAGTTTACGGTAACATGACAGCGTTCGGATCGTCACCCTGAGGGCCAGGAGGTTTCGCTTTTCATGCGCCTCGCTGCCATCGACATCGGCACCAACTCGATCCACATGATCGTAGTCCAGGTGAAGGCGGACCTCTCGTTCGAGATTGTCGATCGGGAGAAGGAGATGGTCCGGCTCGGGGCGGGCGGTCTCGGCGGCCGCGCCCTCGCGCCGACTGCCGTCGAGGCGGCGCTCGAAGCGCTCGTCCGCTTCAAGCAACTGGCCGACTCGCGGCAGGTGGACGAGATCCTCGCCACGGCCACCAGCGCCGTCCGAGAAGCCCGAAACGGTGGCGAGTTCCTCGCCGCGGTGGAAGCGCGCACCGGGATCCGTGCGAGGGTCATCTCGGGGGTCGAGGAAGCCCGCCTGATCCACAAGGCCGCGGTCTACGGCGTCGATGCCACCAGCGGCACGACGGTGGTCGTGGATATCGGCGGGGGATCGATGGAAGTGACGCTGGGCACGGCCACCGAGACGCACCTGGCTCGGAGCTTCACGCTCGGGGCCATCCGGCTGACCGACAAGTACGTCTCCAGCGATCCGCTCTCGAAGGGCGACGAACGTCGGCTCGTGAAGCACATCCGCTCAGAGTTCGGCGACTTCGCCCGGCAACTCACCGCGGCAGGCTTCAGCCGGGTTATCGTCACGTCGGGCACGAGCCTGAGCCTGGGCGAGGTGGCGATGGCGGGCCATCGGCTCTTCGACAGCGATACCATCCATCACACCCGGATCCCGGCCAAGACGCTGCACCGGGCACGCAAGCAGGTGGTCGCGCTCGATATGGCACGCCGGCTCAAGCTGCCCGGCCTCGACTCGCGGCGCGCCGATCTCGTGGTCGCTGGCGCCGTCCTGCTCGACACGGTCGTCCGTCTGCTCGGCGCAAGGGAAATCACGCTGTCGGATCTCGCGCTCCGCGAGGGGCTGGTGCTGGACTTCATCGACCGCAATCGCAAGCAGATCGCCAGCATCGAGCGCTATCCCGACATCCGCCGCCGCAGCGTCGTGGAGCTGGGCGAGCGGTGCCGCTGGTACCAGGAGCACTCCGAGCAGGTCGCGCGCCTGGCGCTCTCGCTGTTCGATCAGACGCGCGGCCTTCACGAGTTGGGCGACCGCGCCCGCGAGTGGCTGGAATTTGCCGGGCTGCTGCACGACATCGGCGGCCACATTTCGTACATCGGCCATCACCGGCACTCGTACTACCTGATCCACAACGGCGGGTTGCGGGGGTTCGAGCCAGAGGAAGTGGAAGCCATCGCGCTGATGGCGCGGTCTCACCGACGGGGTCGGCCGAAGAAGTCGAATCGGCAGCTCTCGTCGCTGCCGCCCCAGGCGCGGCGCGCCGTCCGCGTCGGAGCGGCCTTGCTGCGCATGGCGGAGAGCCTTGATCGCAGTCACGGGCAGGTGGTAGACCAGGTGGAACTGCAGGCGGCCGGCGACCGGTATCGCCTGGTACTCCGCGCCCATGGTCCGGTCGAACTCGAGCGGTGGGCCTCCGCGCGGCAGGCGGAGCCGCTGGAGAGACTCCTGGGCAAGACGGTGGTGATCGAAGCGGCTGACGCGAATCATGCTGAACACACTGACGACTCCACACCAGTATCCCGGGCGGCTGATCGTCGTCGAGGGCATCGACGGCTCGGGCAAGACCACGCAGCTCGGTCTTCTCGCGAAGTGGCTGGCCTCGGCCGGCCGCCCCGTCATCGTCACTGAGTGGAACTCCTCGACGCTCGTGAAGGCGGCGACCAAGGCCGGCAAGAAGAAGAACCTGCTGACTCCAACCACGTTCAGCCTGCTGCACGCGACCGACTTTGCCGACCGGCTGCTCTACAAGATCATCCCGCCCCTCAAGGCCGGCATGATCGTGCTGGCCGACCGCTACACGTACACCGCGTTCGCGCGCGACGTGGCCCGCGGCGTCGATCGCCAGTGGGTGCGCGACCTCTACGGCTTCGCGGCCAGGCCCGACCTCGCCCTCTACTTCCGCGTGCCGATCGAAACGTCGCTCGAGCGGCTGCTCGCGCGCCGCGTGAAGCTGAAGTTCTACGAGGCCGGCATGGACATGGGCTGGAGCGGCGACGTCAACGAGAGCTTCCGGCTGTTCCAGGGCAAGGTGCTCGACGAGTACGACCGGCTCGTCGAGGAGTTCGGACTGGAGGTCATCGACGCGACTGACGGCATCCCGGACCAGCAGCGCCGGGTGAGGAAGCTGGTCGCACGCGAACTGGAGCGGACCAATGGTTAGCGAACCTCGCGAGGCGCAGGTGACGGATCGAGTGCAGCCGGGCCACTTCTATGGCGCAGGCCTGCCCTACGTCGGCTTGGAGCACTACCCGGGGAAGATCATCGCGATCGAGGGGACCGATGGCGTGGGTCGATCCACGCAGATCCACCTGCTGCGCGAGTGGCTGGAAGTCCAGGGTTACGGCGTGATCGAAACGGGCTGGACCCGCTCCGTGCTGATGCAGCCGACGATCGACATGGCCAAGGCCAGCAACACGCTGAACAAGCTCACCTTCGTGCTGCTCTACGCCACCGATTTCGCCGACCGCCTCGAGGAGGAGATCATTCCTGCCTTGAAGGCCGGCTTCATCGTGCTGGCCGACCGTTACATCTTCACCGCGCTCGCGCGGGCGAGGGTTCGGGGCGTGGATCGCGCCTGGCTCCGGAACCTGTACGGCTTCGCCATCGCGCCGCACCTCGTCTTCTACCTCAAGCTCGACGTGGACGCCCTGATCAAACGCGTGCTCCAGTCGGGGGGGATGGACTTCTGGGAATCCGGCATGGACCTGAAGCTGGGCGACGATATCTACGAGAGCTTCCGCACCTACCAGGCCAAGCTGCTGCGCGAGTACAACTCCCTCGGCGAAGAGTTCGGCTTCCGGACGCTGGACGCGCGGCAGTCGGTCGACCGGATTCAGAAGAACCTGCGGAACCAGATCGGCGCCTTCCTCGGCGCCAACGAACCGCCTGCCTCCGGCTGAACCACCTCGGCGGTGGCGGTCGGGCGAAATTAACCCTGTTGTAACGCAGCCGACCACTGGCTGACACAACAGGTTCGTATTCTGAGGCTCGGTTGATCCGCACGAGGTTCGCGCAGACCAAAGGAGACTCAGGTGAATACCCACAACGCGCTGTTCGCACACCGTGTGCGCCTGGTTGCCGTCGCGATGGCGGCCGTGGCCTTCCTCCTCGTGGCCGGCCAGGCTGCACAGGCACAAGTGACACCCGCGGCCGGCTACACGCCGCCCGACGACACGCCGTCGATCAAGATCGGTGCCGTCGTCTTCGCGGACTACACGTTCCAGCAGAAACCGACCGTGAAGGATGCGGACGGCAACGAGATTCACTCGAACTCGTTCAACGTCGCGCGCAGCTACATCAACGTGACCGGCAACATCTCGCACCTCGTCGCGTTCCGTATCACCCCGGACGTGACGCGCGAGAGCGGTACCGGGAGTTCGCTGAACGGCAGCATGACCTTCCGGCTGAAGTACGCGTACGCCCAGATCAACCTGGACGACTGGCTCCCGAAAGGTTCGTGGATCCGGCTCGGCATCCAGCAGACTCCCTTCATCGACAGCGTCGATGGCATCTACCGGTATCGGTTCCAGGGCACGGTCTTCCCGGAGCGCGCCGGTTACATGTCGTCGGCCGACGCAGGCGTGTCGTTCCGAACGACCTTCCCGAACAACTACGGCGACATTCACGTCGGCGTGTACAACGGTGAAGGGTATTCGAAGGCGGAGGCCAACAGCCAGAAGGCCTTGATGGTCCGCGTCGGCTTCAAGCCGCTTCCGCGGCACCCGGTCCTCAAGAGCTGGCGACTGCAGGGGTTCTACACCGCGGACAGCGTGCAGTCGAACGCCGAACGGACGCGCGCCGTGTTCAACACGACGTTCGAACACCCGTACCTCAACATCGGCTTCGACTACCTGAACACCCACGATCAGTCATCGGCGAAACCCGGCTCCCAGAACCTGCACGGGAAGGGCTGGTCGATCTGGGGCACGCCGAAGAAGGTGTTCGCCAACGGGTCGTCGGTGGAGGCGTTGTTGCGCTACGACTACATGGAGCCGAACAACGAGATCACGACGATCGGTGCCAGCACTGTCGCGGGCAAGGGCATCGACAAGCGGACCATCGGTGGCATCGCCTACTGGTTCCCGAAGATTGGAAGCGTGGCGTTTGCACTGCTGTTCGACGTCGAGAACGTGACGTTCACCGACTACGCGACCGCCAAGCCGACGCAGCAGAAGATTTTCCTGCACTCCCTCGTCAGCTTCTAGGTTTCATCCGGGCCGGCCCTGTGCCCGGCCCACAGAAGGAGAGTTCGATGAAGTCGGTTCTTCGTGCAATCCACGGTGTCCGCTCGCTCACAATCCTGGTGGTCCTCCTGGCCGTTGGCGTGCTCGGAGCCGTCGTCGCGGCACAGGCGCAGCAGATCAACGGCGCCGGCGCCAGCTTCCCGTACCCGATCTACGCCAAGTGGTTCAGCGAGTACAACAAGCTCAACCCCAAGGTCCAGATCAACTACCAGTCGATCGGGTCGGGCGGCGGCATTCGGCAACTCACCGCGCAGACGGTGTTCTTCGGCGCCACTGACGGCCCGATGACGAAGGAACAGCTCCTCGCGACGCCCGGCAGCGTGCTGCACTTCCCCACCGTCCTGGGCGCGGTCGTGCCCGTGTACAACGTCGATGGCGTCAAGACCGAACTCAAGTTCAGCGGCACCGTCCTGGCCGATATCTTCCTGGGCAAGATTACGAAGTGGAACGACCCGGCGATCACCAGGCTCAACGCCGGCGTGAATCTTCCCGGGCTGGACATTACCGTGGTGCACCGGTCCGACGGATCGGGCACGACCTACATCTTCGCGGACTACCTGGGCAAGGTGTCGCCGGAGTGGAAGAAACGCGTGGGCGTCTCGACGGCGGTGAACTGGCCGGTCGGCCTGGGCGGCAAGGGCAACGAGGGCGTGGCCGGTCTCGTCAAGCAGACGCCGGGCGCGTTCGGGTACGTCGAGCTCATCTACGCGCTGCAGAACAAGATTGCCTACGGCTTTGTGCAGAACAGCGCCGGGAAGTTCGTCGGTGCGTCGGTGGATGCCGTGACAGCGGCCGCCGCGGCAGCAAGCGCGGCAATGCCCGCCGACTTCCGCGTCTCCATCACCAACGCGCCCGGCGACGCGGTCTACCCGATCTCGTCGTTCACCTGGCTCCTGTTCTACGAGAACCCGAAGGACAAGGCCGCGGCGAAGACCATGGTGGAGTTCATGAACTGGGCGCTGACCGACGGGCAGAAACTCGCCGCCGGCCTCGGCTACGCGCCGCTTCCCGACAGCGTGGTCAAGCTCGAGATGGAAGCCCTGAAGAAGATCAGACTCTAGCAAAATCCTGCGCGTGTCACTTGACACCCCGCGACCGACGTGGCTATCGTTGAACAGCCACAACTTCGGGGCGGGGTGCAAGTCCCCACCGGCGGTACAGCCCGCGAGCCCGCAAGGGCAGGACCCGGTGAGACTCCGGGGCCGACAGTGAGAGTCTGGATGGGAGAAGTTGGGGGCTTCGGCTGCGCTCGCCTGCCGTGACACGAGCCTGTCGTACGCCTGCCTTCTCCCCGCCGCCCCGTTCGAGGACGCGGTGGATTGCCCAGCGAAACCGGAAGACACATCGTTCATGGCGGAGGCGCTCCGCCTCGCCGCCCGCATCCCGCGCCGGCCGTGGCCGAACCCTCCCGTCGGGGCGCTCGTCGTCCGCGACCATCAGGTGGTCGGCCGCGGCGCGCACCACGGCGCCGGGGCGGACCATGCCGAAGTGATCGCCCTCCGGGAGGCCGGGCCGCGCGCCCTGGGCGCCACACTCTACTGCACGCTGGAACCGTGTAACCATCACGGTCGCACACCGCCCTGCGCTCCCCTGGTCGCGAGCAGCGGCATCACAAGGCTCGTGGTCGGCGTCGCCGACCCGAACCCCGCCGTGTGCGGCGGCGGGCTTGCGCGCGTTCGCGAGGCGGGCGTCGAAGTTCACTCTGGCGTCATGGGAGAGGACGCGCTGGAACTGATCTGGCCGTTCGTCGTCACCCGGGCGTTCGAGCGCCCGTTCGTGCTGCTCAAGACCGCCACCTCCCTGGATGGCTTCTTCGCCCCGCACCATCAGGGCGCTCCGCCCGGCGAACCCACCTTCCTGACCGGGCCGGCGGCCAGGCAGGACGTCCACCGTCTCCGCCGCTGGTGCGACATGGTGGTCGTCGGCGAACGGACGATGCAGGCTGACCATCCGCGCCTCGATGGACGCATGGTTCCGGAAGGCGATTCCTGCCCCGGCGCGGAGCCGCTGCCCGCCTACGTGGACACCGACCTGAGCCTGCAGCAGGCGTGGGCGAAGCCCCACTGGATCTTCGCAGGCGCCCGTTGTGCGTCGGCCACGCAACAACATGGGATTGAACGGCTGGAGGGGACGGTGGTTCTGTGCCAGGAACTCGACGGGCACGTGGCGCCAGCTTCCCTGGTCGCCGAATTCCAGCGCCGTGGGGGCCACTGCCTGATGGTCGAAGGGGGCCCGACGCTGGCAGCCGCGTTCCTTCGGGCGAACGTGGTCGACCGGTGGGTGTCGTATGTGGCGCCGATCGTACTCGGCGCGGGGGTGACTTGGCCCGGCTGCCTGGCAGCGGTGGATCGAGCGGACGTCGGTCCGACAACCGGCGAACCCGCGTCCCGCTCCTCGTACCACCTCACCAGGTCGCACGCGGTGGGGCCGGATCTCAAGTCGGTGTTCGATCGCCAGTCCTTCCCCGAGACCGTCGCGCGCCTCTCGGACACGCATGCAGGGAGTCGCTGATGTTCACGGGGCTCGTTCGCGAAGTCGGACGCTTGCGGTCGCAACGCAGCGTCTCGGGGCTCACGGTGCTCGAGATCGCGGCACCAAAGGTTGTCGCCAGCGGTCTCGCGATCGGCGACAGCCTGGCCGTGAACGGCATCTGCCTGACCATCACCACGATGACCGCGGACCGCGTGCGCGTGGACGCATCCGCCGAGACGCGTCGCGTGACAACCCTGGCGGACTGGCGCGTGGGCCAGGCCCTTCACCTCGAGCCGGCGCTCCGCTCCGGTGATCCGCTAGGCGGCCACTTCGTGCTCGGGCACGTGGACGGCATCGGGCAGGTGGCACGCATCCGGCGGGAACGAGGCACGCGCGCGCTCTCGATGTTCGCGTCGCCCGCCCTGCGCGCGCAGCTGGTGCCCAAGGGTTCGATCGCGGTTGACGGCGTGAGCCTGACGCTCGACGACGGCCCGTTCGACCGCACATTCACGGTGACGATCGTGCCGCACACGCTCCGGGAGACCCGCTTCGACACCCTGCGCGCCGGCGATCGGGTGAACCTCGAGATTGACATCCTCTCGAAAGCGGCCATGGCAGGCGCCGCCCGGGACGCGCGACCTGCCACGCATCAGACGATCGGCGCCATCCTTGCCCGCGGCTGGAGCAGATAGAACCATGCTGGATCAGACGACGCTCGATACGATTCAGGACGCCCTGGCGGCGCTGCGCCGCGGCGAGCCCATCATCGTCGTGGACGACGAAGACCGCGAGAACGAGGGAGACTTCGTGATCGCGGCAGAGAAGGTGACGCCGGACGCAATCAACTTTCTCAGCAAGCAGGGCCGCGGCCTGGTGTGCCTGGCGGCCACCCGGGATCGTCTTCGTTCGCTCGAACTGCAGCCGATGGTGACGGAGAACACCGCGGCGCTCGGCACGTCGTTCACCGTGTCGATCGACGCGGCGGCCGGGATCGCGACGGGGATCTCGGCTCACGACCGGGCCCACACCGTGCGGGTCTTCATCGACCCGGCTTCGAGGTCTCGCGACCTGGCGCGACCCGGTCACGTGTTCCCGCTCGAGGCGCAACCGGGCGGTGTCCTGCAGCGTGCCGGGCACACCGAAGCCGTGGTCGATCTCTGCCGCATCGCGGGTCTCTACCCTGCCGGCGTCCTCTGCGAGATCATGGACGAGGACGGCAGCATGGCGCGGTTGCCGCGGCTGGGCGCCATCGCCAACGCGTTCGACCTCGTGATCGTGTCGATTGCCGACCTCATCGCCTACCGGCGACGTCACGAGAAGCTCGTTCGCCGGGAGATCGAGATCGCGTTGCCGACGAGGTACGGCCAGTTCCGCCTGGTTGCTTACAGCACGACGGTCGATCAGGCGCTGCACCTCGCGCTGGTGAAAGGCGACATCACGCGCGAGGCCACCGTGCTCGTCCGCGTGCACTCCGAGTGCATGACCGGAGACGTCTTCCACTCGCTCCGGTGCGACTGTGGAGAACAGATGGAGGCGGCGCTGGCGGCACTCGAGACACGCGGCTCCGGCGTCTTCCTCTACATGCGGCAAGAGGGACGGGGTATCGGCCTGCTCAACAAGCTCAAGGCCTATTCGCTGCAGGAGGCGGGCAGCGACACGGTTGAAGCGAACCGCCAGCTGGGTTTTCCCGACGACCTTCGCGAGTACGGGATTGGGGCGCAGATCCTGCACGACCTCGGCGTCGGCCGCATGGCGCTGTTGACGAACAACCCGCGGAAGATCGTCGGCCTCAACAGCCACGGTCTGGAAGTCACCGAGCGGATCCCCCTCGAGGTGGCGCCCAACGGCCGCAACATCGAGTACTTGCGAACGAAGAAGTCGAAGCTCGGTCACTTACTGGGGCAGATCTGACACGGCCACTCTTGGGGTCAGGTCTCCTGACCCCCACGCGGAATGACGGGAGGGATGAGATGGGACAGGTATTCGAGGGACGGTTCGATGCGCGTGGGCGGAAGGTGGCGCTGGTGGCCTCCCGGTTCAATGACTTCTTCACCAAGGAGCTGCTGGCGGGTGCCCAGGATTGCCTCCGCCGGCACGGGGTGGCTGACGCGGACGTGGATGTCGCGTGGGTGCCTGGGAGCTTCGAGATGCCGCTGGCGGCCCAGCGCCTGGCACGCAGTGGCCGGTACGGCGCGGTGGTGTGCCTGGGTTGCCTGATTCAGGGCGACACGCCGCACTTCCAGTACATCGCGGGAGAGGTGACGAAAGGTATCGCACAGGTTTCGCTCGACTCGGGAGTCCCGGTCATCTTCGGCGTGATCACCGCCGAGACGCTCGATCAGGCGATGGAGCGGGCGGGCACGAAGGCCGGCAACAAGGGGTTCGACGCGGCAGCTACCGCACTCGAGATGATCGACCTGTGCGCCACGCTCGACGCGCCGCCGAACACCCACCTGACGCGCGTCTGACGCGCGTCATCTGTGGGCGCGCACGATCTTCGACGCGGGCAGGCGCTGTCGAGCGGCCGGTCAGGCGAAGCCGAAGAAACGGAGCACGATGTAGGTCCCGGCGCCGATCGCCGCAGCGGCGGGGATCGTCAGCAGCCAGGCCCACACGATCTGTCCTGCCACACCCCAACGCACCGCCGACCAGCGACGCGTGGCACCGACGCCGACAATGGCCCCCGTGATCGCGTGCGTGGTGCTCACCGGGATCCCGAAGGACGTGGCCAGGAGGAGGGCCGACGCCGCTCCCGTCTCGGCCGCGAACCCGTTGACCGGCTGCAGCTTCGTGATTCGCGATCCCATCGTGTGGATGATCCGCCAGCCCCCGGACAGGGTGCCAAGGCTGATCGCCGCGTGCGCCAGCAGCACCACCCAGATCGGCACGCGAAATTCCCCCTGCAGATAGCCGGCGGTGAACAGCACGCCCGCGATGATCCCCATCGTTTTTTGGGCATCGTTCGCGCCGTGATTCAGGCTGAAGAAGGCAGCGGAGAGCAACTGCAAACGACGGAACCACTTGTCCACCCGCGCCGGCGCCATTGGCGCGCAGACCCAGTAGATGAGGACCATCAACACGAGTCCCGCGACCAGGCCGATCACCGGGGAGACCACGGTGAAGACCAGCGTTTTCGTCCACCCCGAGGGGATGATCACGGAGAATCCAGCCTTGGTGATGGCCGCCCCGGCGTACCCGCCGATCAAGGCGTGCGACGAACTGGTCGGCAGGCCCCAGTACCAGGTGATCAGGTCCCATGCGATGGCGCCCACCAGCCCCGCGAAGATCACGGCAAAGGTGACCGCGTGGATGTCGATCATCCCCGAGCCGATCGTCCTCGCGACCGCCGTTCCGAAGGCGAACGCGGCGACGAAGTTGAAGAACGCCGCCCAGATGACCGCCTTCCCCGGCGAAAGGACCCGGGTAGACACGACCGTCGCGATCGAGTTGGCGGCGTCGTGGAAACCGTTGATGTAGTCGAAGGCCAGGGCGACGGTGATGAGCAGGATGACGACGAAGAGGTCCATGCCGGCCTCACGAGTTCTTGAGCACGACGCCTTCGATCACGTCGGCGACGTCCTCGCAGCGATCGGTCGCGTCCTCGAGGCGGTCGAGGATTTCCTTCCACTTGAACACCAGGATCGCGTCCGTCTCCTCGTCCAGCAGCTTCTTGACCGCCTCGAGGTGCATGCGGTCCGCCTCGTTCTCCAGCCGGTTGATCTCGACGAGCGGTTCCGACACGCCCTTCCGCAACTCCAGCCCCCCCATCGCGAGCCGGACCGCCTTGGTCGAGTCGGTGATGATACGGGCCAGCTCGCGCGCGCCGTAGCGGACGACAGGGACGCGGTACAGGCTCACGTAGCCGGCTGTCGCGTCGATCTCGTCCATCACGTCGTCGAGCGATCCAGCCAGGGCGTGGATGTCCTCACGGTCCAGGGGAGTGACGAACGTGCGGTGCAGCCGCTGGTACACCTCGTGGCTCAGGAAGTCGCACTTATGCTCCACTTCCTTGATTTCCGCGGCCTTGTCCCACGCGGGCGGATCGGTCGCCAGCATCTCCTCGAGCAAACGGGCGCCGTGCTTCAGCTCGTCCGCAATCGCCAGAAAATCCTGGTAGAACTTCTCTTCCTTTGGAATCAGCCGGAACGCCACACTATCCCCCTTCGGCACTTCAGAGCCGCCGAATTGTATCAGATTCGACCGGGGCCGTGACGGAACACCTGGGGACCTTCCGCAAACGGGGGTCCCGGCGAGCGATCAGGCGTGGCGACGTCCGCCGAGGAGGGAGCGGGCGCCGAGGTTGGCGAGCAGGACGAGCGTCAGCAGGACCAGGCCGGCAGCCCATGCCTGGCGGTGCCAGTCGTCGTAGGGAGAGACCGCGTAGTTGTAAATCATGACCGGCAGCGAGGCGGTCGGGTGCAGGACGCCCGGGCTCCAGAACGCGTTGCCGAGCGAAGTGAACAGCAGAGGCGCCGTTTCTCCGGCCACGCGGGCGAGGCCGAGCATGGCCGCCGTGACGATACCGCGGGTGGCCGCCGGGACAACCACCCGAACGATCGTCAGCGTGAGGGACGCACCCAGCGCCAGCGACGCCTCGCGCAGCGACACCGGCACCGCGCGCAGGAATTCCTCGGTGCTGCGCGTCATGATCGGGATCATCATGATCCCGAGCGCCAGCCCGCCGGCCAGCGTGGAGAACTGCTTCATCGGCAGCACCACGAGGGTGTAGACGAAGATCCCGACGACGATCGACGGCATCCCGTTCAGCAGGTCCGCCGCGTAGCGGACGGCGCCCGCCATCGTCCGGCCCGCGAACTCGCTCAGATAGAGGCCGGCCAGCAGGCCGACGGGCAGCCCGGTGATCGCCGCGATCCCCAGCATCTTCGCACTCCCCACGAGCGCATTGGCCATCCCGCCGCCGCTCTCGCCGACCGGTTTCGGAAGTTCGGTGAAGAACGCCACGTTCAGGGAACTGCCGCCCTTGACGATCAGGTAGACGAGGACGAAGAACAGCACCGAGACGCTCAGCAGCGTGGAGAACGCCGTCATGCCGAGCATCACCACGTTCACGATTTTCCGGCGTTGGTTCCGGAACAGGAGGGTCATCGCGCGGTACCTGGTCCCGCGGTGGCGGCTATCAGTCCCCGGGCGACCATGTTGATGATCATCGTCAAAAAGAAGAGGACGAGGCCGACCTCGATGAGCGAATGCAGGTACAGCTCCTCGGTGGCCTCACTGAACTCGTTCGCGATCACGGCCGCCATCGAGTAGGCCGGCGCGAACAGCGACGCGGCGATCTCCGGCCGGTTGCCGATGACCATCGTCACGGCCATCGTTTCACCGAGCGCGCGGCCGAGCGCGAGGAAGATCGCGCCGTAGAGCCCGGGACGGGCGTACGGGAGCACGACCTTCCAGGTACTCTCCCAGCGCGTGGATCCAAGCGCCAGCGCCGCCTCGCGCTGCTCGCGCGGCACGGAGAGCAGCACCTCGCGCCCGACCGAGACGATGAATGGCACGATCATGATGGCGAGGACGATTCCGGCCGTGAGGAGGCCGATCCCGTAGGCAGGGCCACTGAACAGCGGGAATCCCCCGGTGGCCGTCTTCAGGATCGGCTGCACCCACTGCCGCATCGCCGGCACCAGGACGGCGATGCCGATCAGGCCGTAGATGACGCTTGGAATGGCCGCCAGCAACTCGAGCAGCATCCCGGCCACCGCGGAGAGCCGCGGCGGCGCGAGCTCCGCCAGGAATATCGCGACGCCCACGCCAAGCGGCACCGCGATGATCAGCGCGAGGGCCGACGTCATCAGCGTGCCGTACACGAATGCCGCGGCGCCGAATTGCCCGGCCACCGGGTCCCATGTCTGGGAGACGAGGAACCCCCACCCGAACTGCTGCCGTGCGAGGGCCGAGTTGCGCCAGAGTTCCCATGCGAGCAGGCCGGTCACGCCAACCACGGTGGCGCCGAAGACAAAGGTGAACGCGTGCGCCACGGCGTCGCCCCTCCGCAGCCGCGTCGCGACGACCGACAGGATCCCCCTCATGTCCGCAGTCTCATCACGCTCTGCAGTCTAGGCAGGCGACGTTTCGCCGGCGTGTCGGCGCTGTTAAATGGGTGTTACGAGCGCGGGAAGCAGTTGACAGCGAGCGGACGGGCTGAGAGGATTGACGCCGAACAGACGCTGTTGTGAGCCATATCCTCATCGTCGAAGACGACCGGGACATCGCCGAGTTGATCCGGCATTACGTGGTGAAGGCCGGCCACACCGCGGAGGTGCTGGCGTCGGGCACCCAGGCCCTGCCGAGAGTGCGCGCCCGACGACCGGACCTGCTCGTGCTGGACCTGATGCTGCCGGGTCTCCACGGCCTGGAGATCTGCCAGGCGCTGCGGCGCGATCCCGCGACCGTGGACCTGCCGATCATCGTCGTCACCGCCCGGGCAGAAGAGTCGGACCGCGTGGCCGGCCTCGAGCTGGGCGCCGACGACTACCTGACCAAGCCGTTCAGCCCGAAAGAGCTGGTCGCCCGTATCGGCGCGCTCCTGCGGAGGGCGTCGAGGGGAGGAACGGTGGGCGACGGCCGCACGACCTACGAGGGGATCGCGATCGACCGCGAGCAGCATGTCGTGAAGGACAACGGCCGGGAGGTAGTGCTCACCGCCAAGGAGTTCCTCCTGCTGGAGTTCTTCATCCAGCACCGGGGACGGGTGCTGTCACGCGACCGTCTGCTGTCGGACGTCTGGGGCTATCAATACACGGGCGGGACGCGCACGGTGGATGTGCACGTTCGCCGGCTGCGGGAGAAGATTCCCCTCCTGGCCGAGGCGCTCGTCACGGTCAAGCAATTCGGCTACAAGCTTGCCGACCCGCCAGCGGGAGACGACGAGGGGTAGGCGTGGCGCGTGCCAGGAGACGATCGATGCACCTCGGGTTTCGGGGGAAGATATTCGTCGCGATCTTCGGCGTCGCGGCCGCGTGCCTCCTGCTGGTGGCGACGCTCGTGTCCCTGTCCCTCCCGGAACAGACGTACCGGCGGATCGAGCAGTCGCTGGTCTCCGAAGCGCATCTCGTCGCCGACGTCCTCTCCACGCACGAACGCGATCTCCCTTCCGGCGCCATCGAGTCCGAAGCCGGCCGAATCGGGAAGACCCTGTCGGCACGGGTGACGCTGATCGCGGCCGACGGCACCGTCGTCGGCGATTCCATGGTGAGCGGCGCGACCCTCTCCACACTCGAGAACCACGCCACGCGGCCGGAAGTGCTCCAGGCGAAGGCGACGGGGGTTGGCATCTCCCGCCGCTACAGCCACACGATCCAGACCGACATGCTGTACGTCGCGGTCACCATCGACCATCCACGGATGACGATGGTCCGGCTCGCGCTGCCGCTGACCGAGGTCCAGCAGCAGGTGGCGTCCGTACGGCACATGACACTGGTGGCGCTCGGCGTCGCGCTCGTGGGCGCCCTGGCCCTCGCGTGGATCGCCTCCGTCCTGCTCGGCCGACGGCTGCAGGCCATCGCGAGCGCCGCGCGCCGCTTCGCGTCGGGCGACCTGTCGCAGCGGGTGCGCGACTACGAGCGGGACGAGCTGGGCACGGTGGCCCGCGTGCTGGACGACACCGTGCGCGAGCTCGCCAGCCGCGTCGATGAACTGCGGCAGGATCGGGCGCGTACCGACGCGATCCTCACGGGCATGGTCGAAGGCGTGATGGTGGTCAACAGCCAGGGCCGCGTCCAGTTGGTGAATCGAGCGGCGCGCGCGATGCTCGCGCTCGACGACGCGACGGTCGGCGGACACTACCTGGAATCGGTGCGTCACCCGGGCATTGCGGCGCTGCTGACCGACACACTCGAGGGCCGGCAGCCACCCCACCTCGAGCTGTCGCCCGCGAGAACCCCCGGACGGCGGCTCGTGGCCCGCGCGACACCGGTGTCGGCGCCCTCGGTGACCGGCGCCGTGCTCGTCCTCCACGACATCACAGACCTGCGCCGCGCCGACCAGGTCCGCCGCGATTTCGTCGCGAATGTCTCGCACGAGTTGCGCACGCCGCTGACGGCCATCAGAGGTTACGTCGAGGCGCTGACCGACGACCCTGCGAGCGTCGAGGATCGCGCCCGGTTCCTCGACGTCATCGCACGCCACGTCAGCCGGATGGAGCGCCTGGTCCGCGACCTCCTCCGCTTGGCCGGACTCGACGCGCGGCAGGAACCGGTCGAGCAATCGACGTGTCCGCTGCCGGGGCTGCTGGCTGGCGCGATTGCGGACCTGGCCACGATCATCGAGTCGCGACGCCAGGAGGTGACGATTGGCGTGGCCCCGGAGGTGACGACGGTCCGCACCGACCCCCAGAAACTGCAGGACGCCATCCGGAACCTGGTCGAGAACGCGGTCAACTACTCACCGGAAGGGACACGCATCCGCCTGGACGCCCGGCAGAACGGCGACCGCGTCGCCATCACGGTGTCGGACGAAGGCCCTGGCATTCCCGAATCGGATCTCGAGCGGGTCTTCGAGCGGTTTTACCGCGTCGACAAGGCCCGTTCGCGCGAGTCGGGCGGGACCGGGCTCGGGCTGTCGATCGTCAAGCACCTCATCGACGTACTGGGCGGACAGGTCTGGGCGGCCAACCGGCCGGAAGGCGGCGCGGTGTTCACGATCAGCCTTCCGCTCGGTTAGTCTTGCCCGAGCGGGCGTCTCGCCATACCCTAGAAGATCATGAAACAGGTCCTCGCACTCATCCTCGGCGGCGGGCGGGGCGCCCGTCTCTTTCCCCTCACCCACCTCCGGGCCAAGCCGGCCGTTCCGATCGCCGGCAAGTACCGGCTGATTGACGTTCCGATCAGCAATTGCCTCCACGCGGATATCCGCCGGATCTACGTGCTGACCCAGTTCAACTCCGCGTCGCTCAACCGGCACGTCGCGGAGACGTACCGGATGGATCTGTTCTCGCGCGGGTTCGTCGAGATCCTGGCCGCGGAACAGACGCCTGACAATCCTAACTGGTTCCAGGGGACGGCGGATGCCGTCCGCCAGGCCGCCCGTCACTTCATCTATCACGACGCCGAGTACTACCTAATCCTCGCCGGCGATCAGATCTACCGCATGGACTACACGGCGATGATCGAGGAACACGTGGATCGGCGCGCCGACATCACGATCGCGGCGCAGCCGGTGACGCCCGGCGAGGCCCAGGCGATGGGGATCTTCAGGTTCGACGCCGGCGGCCAGATCGTGGGGTTCGAGGAAAAGCCCAGCGCGGAGCGGTTGAACACGATCGGTTCGAGCATTCCGGCCGGATCGCGGTTCATGCAGACGGCCCCGGACAAGCCGTTCGTCGCGTCGATGGGGGTCTACGTCTTCACCCGCGACGTGCTGCTCGAATCGATCGAACGCCACGCGGGCGTGGACTTCGGCCACGAGATCATCCCGGCCGCGCTCGGCGCGCGCCGCGTCAACGCGTACCTGTTCCGCGACTACTGGCAGGACGTTGGAACGGTCGAGTCGTTCTACGACGCGAACATCATGCTGACGCGCCACCGCGCGCCGTTCAGCTTCTACGATCCGCACAGACCCGTCTTCACCCGTCCCCGGTTCCTGCCCGGTTCCCATCTCAACGAGTGCACGGTGGATCAGGCGGTGATCGCCGAAGGGTGCTACGTGGACAAGTCCACGGTCTCGCAGTCGATCGTCGGCATCCGCACCCGCGTCGGCGACGGCTGCCGGATCAGCCGGTCGGTGCTGCTCGGCGCCGACTTCTACGAGCACGACGACGATGCCCCGATCCACGACGGGGGCGGCCCGGAGATGGGCATTGGCGCCGGCTCGATCCTCGACCGCGTGATCGTGGACAAGAACGCGCGGATTGGCCGCGGGGTCCGGCTGACCAACGAGTCGGGCGTGGAGAACGCCGACGGCGACGGCTACCACATCCGTAACGGCATCATCATCGTGCCCAAGTGGGGTGTGGTCCCCGAAGGCACGGTCGCCTAGCGTCTAGCACCGCACCGCACGACGAAACGCCGAATTAACACGCTGGAAACCCGGCAGCAACGGACGGCCGCTATGCTGCTGGCATGTCACAGGCGCTCTTCTCGGCAGGCGGCATACACGCCGTGCCGGTCCCGATGCCCGCGTTTGCGGGCATCGCGCGCGCGGCCGAGAGCAGGGAGACGCCCGAGCTCTCCCCGTCTCAGATTCACGTCAGCCAGGCCAGCTTCTTCTATGGCGCGAAGCAGGCCCTCTTCGACATCTCGCTCGACATCCCGGCGAATCTGGTCACCGCGTTCATCGGCCCGTCAGGCTGCGGCAAGAGCACGCTGCTCCGCGCCTTCAACCGGTTGAACGACACGATTCCGGGCGCCCGGCTGCACGGTCGCGTCGAGATCGATGGCGTGAACATCTACAGCCCCTCGACCGATGTCGTGGACCTGCGGCGGCGCGTCGGCATGGTGTTCCAGAAGTCGAACCCGTTCCCGAAATCGATCTTCGAGAACGTGGCGTACGGGATTCGGGTCAACGGCCTCGCGTCGAGCCGCGCGGACCTGCACGGACGGGTCGAAGAGAGCCTGAAGTCGGCGGCGCTCTGGGACGAAGTGAAGGACCGGCTGCGCGAGTCGGCGCTGTCCCTCTCGGGCGGCCAGCAGCAGCGCCTGTGCATCGCCCGCGCCCTCGCCGTCCGCCCCGAGATCCTGTTGATGGACGAGCCGGCGTCGGCGCTCGATCCAATCGCCACCCAGCGCATCGAAGATCTCATCTACCAGCTCAAGACCGACTACACCATCGTGATCGTCACGCACAACATGCAGCAGGCCGCGCGGGTCTCGGACTACACCGCGTTCTTCTGGCTGGGACGGCTGATCGAACACGAGAGGACCGAGAGGATCTTCACGGCGCCCGGCGAGAAGCTGACCGAGGACTACGTGACGGGAAGGTTCGGGTAGGGTCGTCCGGGCGGCCAGGGGCGCCGGGGCGGGACGAACGCGTGGGAGGAAACGCCGATGGAGAAGAGGGAGCCGGTCAGGCACTTCCAGGAAGAACTCGGGCAGCTGAAAGCCCGCATCCTCGCGATGGGGGGCCTTGCCGAAGACCGGGTCCAGTCGGCGGTTGACGGCCTTGTCTCACGCGACCCGGTACGCCTCGATGGGGTGCTGAAGGGTGACGAGCCGATCAACCAACTGCACGTCGAGATCGACGGACTCGCGTTCCGCCTGCTGGCCCTGCACCAGCCGATGGCGTCGGACCTGCGGGTGATCGTGGCGGCCCTGAAGATCAACAGCGACCTCGAACGCGTCGGCGACATGGCCGTCAACATCGCAGAGGCGGCGCACCGGTATCTTGCGCTGCCCCCAGTCAAGCCGCTCCTCGATCTGCCCCGCATGGCGGAGATCGCCCAGACCATGCTGCGTGATGCGCTCGATGCCTTCGTCAAGCGCGACGTCGACCTGGCGCAATCCGTCCTCGTGCGGGACGATCTGCTGGACAACTATAAGACGCAGATCTTCCGGGAACTTCTGACCTACATGCTCCAGGACCCGACCACGATCGAAGCCGGACTGGAATTGATCCTGATTTCACGCCACCTCGAACGGATCGGCGACCACGCCACCAACATCGCCGAGGACATCATTTTCGTCGTGTCGGCGAAAGACGTCAGGCACGCTCAGAACCTCGAACCCTGAAGTGAGAAGTCAGAATCCTGAATTCTAAATTCTGAATCCCCACTCCTGCCTCATAATGGTGGCGTGAGCGCCCCGCTGTGCGTGTTCTGCCGCAAGCAGCCGATCGAACCCCGATGGCGTCCCTTCTGCAGCGCGCGCTGTAAGATGCTGGACTTGGCGAAATGGGTGGACGGCGACTACCGGGTCCCGGACGAGCCATTCAAGGAGCCGCGCGATGACGATGAGAGCGATGAGCGGTAGTGTCCTCCTGATCCTGCTGCTGGGTGTGGCCTCGGCCATCGCCATGGCCGGGGTGGCGCAGCCGCCGACCTTCGACGGCAATCGTGCCTACGAGCACGTGCGCCAGGTCGTCGCGTTCGGCCCACGGCCGGCCGGCTCGCCTGCCCTCGAGTCCACCCGGCAGTACATCAAGAAGCAGCTGGCCGACATCGGCATCCAGGTGACCGAGCAGCCGTTCGACGCCGACACGCCGATCGGCCGCATTCACATGGTGAACCTGGTCGCCAGGATCCCTGGCGCGTCCCCCGAGCGTGTGGTCTTCGCGGGCCACTACGACACGAAGCTCTATCGTGAGTTCAGGTTCGTGGGGGCGAACGACGCCGGGTCGAGCACCGCCTTCCTGATCGAGTGGGGGCGCGTGATGAAGGCGCGCAAGAGCCCGTTCACGATCGAGTTGCTCTTCCTCGACGGCGAAGAAGCGACGTTGCCGGACTGGGTCCCTGGCACGGACCACACCTACGGCAGCCGGCACTACGTCGAGGTCGCGCAGCGCGAGAAGGCGTTGGCCGGCCTCCGCGCGCTGATCCTGGTGGACATGATCGGCGACCGCGACCTGCACATCCGGCGGGAACTTTTCTCGACCTCCTGGCTCACCGACACGATTTGGGCGGCCGCGAAGCGCCTGCAGCACTCCGACGTGTTCCTCGACATCGCGACCCAGATCGAGGACGATCACGTCCCCTTCCTGAATGCCGGCGTCCCGGCGGTGGACGTCATCGACGGCCCCGAGGACTATCCGCCGTGGCACACCGCCGGCGACACCCTCGACAAGGTGAGCGCCCGGAGCCTGCAGATTGTGGGAGATGTCCTGCTGGAAGCCTTGCCGGCTATCGAGAAGCGGTTGACAGCGCGCCCGGGACGCGGCGCCGGCTTCTAGGAGTGACGACGCCGGCGGGATTGCCGCCACCGCCAAACGGCGGCCAGCGCGACGCCCGGCGCCAGTTCTACGGCCGTCCAGCGCCACGCGGCGCAAAGGCCCGACGCCTTGGCCGAGTCCATCGCCTGCTCGATGTCCACGTGCGGGCCGCGCCCGTCGATGAACATCTGCTGCCCGTCCACGTAGCCCCTGGCGCCCGCGACGATGTGCGCGTCGAACACGGCGTTCCAGGTCACCACCGCGCCGGCGATCCAGGCGATGGCCACGCCGCGCCGAACCCAACGCGCGCGACGTCCATCATCCCGGCTCACGCCCGGCTTCCGTAGCGCATCACCACGGCCGTCATGTCGTCGCCCTGAATGGTGCCGGCGGCAAATTCGTTCACCGCCCGAACCAGGCATTCGAGCACCTGGCTGGCGCTCCCCCGGGCGGTCTTCGTGATGCTCTCCAGGATCCGATCGTCGCCAAACTCCTCCCCCGCGGCGTTCAACGCTTCCGAGATGCCGTCGCTGAACATGATCAGCATGTCGCCCGGCGCGAGCTGGGCCGTCTCTTCCTCGTAGGTCGCCTGCTCGAACAAGCCGCAGATCAAGCCGCCGACGGTCATCCGCCGCACGACCGACCCGCTGACGAGGAATGGCGGGTTGTGCCCGGCATTGCAGCACGTCAGCCGGCCGTCCTTCGAGAGCGCGCCGAAGAAGGCGGTGACGAACCGTGAGCCGGTGGCGCGACGGATGAGGATCTTGTTGACGCGCGACAGCGCGGCCGCCGGGCCGCCGCCGAAGGAGGTCTGCGTCGCCAGCACGCCCTGGGTGACCGCGGCCAGCAGCGCCGCGGGCGCGCCCTTGCCCGACACATCGGCCACGACAAATCCCGCCGAATCATCCACGAGCGTCAGGTATTCGTAGAAGTCACCGCCAATCGCGCGGCACGGCACCGTGCGACCGAGGGCCTCGAAATGATCCGACGACCATTCGGGCGGCGGCAGCAGGGCCTGCTGGAGCTCGGCCGCGATGCGCAGCTCCTGCTCCATCTTCGTCTTCTCCATCGTTTCACGATAGAGGCGGGCGTTCTCGATGGCCACGGCCGCTTCCGTCGCCAGCGTTTCGACTCCGGCGCGCACGGCGCCGGAGGCGAGGGTCCCCCGTTCCCGGCTATCCAGGTACAGGACGCCGATCCGCTTCTGCTCGGCCAAGCCGTCGGCCTTGTCCACGTAGCGAACCAGCCGGAGCGGAATGCAGAACACTTGGCGGATCCCAAGGGCGATCGTCCCGGTGTGCACCGCGTGCAGGTCACCGTCGAGCAGGTCCGCAACCACGCGCGTTTCGCCCGTCTGGAATACCTCCTCGGGAATCTTCCGGCTCGTCTCGAACGACTTGCCCGAGAGGGTGATGTGCCCGCGGAACCGCGCGAGTTTGAACTCCAGGCGCCCATCGGCGCCCGCCATCATGATGAACCCGCGCTCGGCGCCGCTCAGCTCGACGGCCGAGTCGATCACCAGGGCCAACACCTCGTCCAGGACACGGGCGGAGCCCAGCGCGCGCAGCCCCTCGAGCAGCGCGGCCACCTGCCGGAGTTCGCTGCCGGCCGAGGTCAACGTGCGATCGGTGAGCGGCTCAGCCTTCCGGAGTTCACCTGGCGGTTCGCCTTCGCACAGGAACACCATCTCGACGCCGCCGTTCTGGCCCAACCTGATCAGGTCGCCGTGCTTGAGCGGCTGCTCCTTCACCTGCGCGTTGTTCACGAATGTCCCGAATCGCGACTGGCGGTCCCGGAGGACGTACTGTTCCCCGTCCCGCGCCACCTCCGCGTGCTCCCGCGAGATGTCGGCGCCGACCAGCCGAAGATCGTTGCCGGTCCGTCGCCCGAGCGTGAACAGATCCTTGTCGATCGGCACGTAGCGCGGTCCGGATTCGTCGCTGATCTCGAGCAGAGCGTCAGGCATGAAGATCTCCACGAAAGAGAGCGCCGCTGGCCTTACCGGCGCCCTCGCCAGAACTGCCACACGAACACGACGACCGCCAGACCGGCCACGACCCACGACACGAGCCGGGGCGCCTGCCCGACGGCCGCCTGCGACATGAACAGCGCACAGAGGATCAGGATCAGCAGTGCCGCAATCACAGGAACGCGGCTGCCCCGCTTCGGGACCTGGCCGGACCGGATCTGGGGTTCGAATGTGGCGTGGCCGCAGCGAAAGCACACCAGCGCCTTGTCAGCAATCTCGGTTCCGCAGTGCTTGCAAGTCATCGATCAATCCATGTGCCTCGATTATAAACCTCGGGCTCGGGAAACCGCCAGACGACCACACCGGGCGCGATGAGAGCCGGATCTCTTATACTCACGGCATGATCCCGCTTCGCGACATCATCCCTTCCCGCACGACGCCCTTCGTGACGATGGGGATCATCGCGGTGAACGCGCTCGCCTTCTGCTTCGAGCTCTCGCTGTCGCCGCCGGCGCTCCAGATCTTCCTCCGGGAGTACGGCATCGTGCCCGCGACGTTCGCGTGGTCCACCCTGCTCTCCTCGATGTTCCTCCATGGCGGGTGGCTCCACGCGATCGGGAACCTGTGGTACTTGTGGATCTTCGGCGACAACGTCGAGGATCGCCTCGGGCACGGGCGCTACCTCGTGTTCTACCTCCTGTGCGGCGCGATGGCCGGTCTGGCCCAGACGCTCGTCAACCCCGGCTCCTACATGCCCACAATCGGCGCCAGCGGTGCGATCGCCGGGGTCATGGGCGCGTACTTCGTCCTCTACCCGCACTCGCGCGTGCTGACGCTGATCCCGCTGTTCATCTTCGTCGAGATCATCGAAATCCCCGCCGTGTTCTTCCTCGGCTTCTGGTTCCTGATGCAGCTGTTCAGCGGGGCCGGCTCGATCGCCCGCACCACCAGCTCGCAGGGAGGCATCGCCTTCTGGGCACACGTCGCGGGGTTCGTCGTGGGATTGGTGGGCGTCTTCGTCTTCCGCCGGCCTGAACGCCAGCGCGTGGAGTGGTGGAATGAACAGTAGACGCGAGTGGTCAGTTCCCAGTTGTCAGTGGCTAGTCAATCACACGTGTCGACGCATCGACCGCTGGCAACCACTAACCAGCAACCAGCAACCAGCAACTAGCAACTAGTTAGAAGCCCGATGCATCCCATCGTCTGGTACATATCCGGTCACGGGTTCGGTCACGCCTCGCGCGAGATCGAGATCATCAACGCGCTCCGCGATCGGCGCCCCGACATCCCGATCGTCATCCGAACTGGCGCGAAGCGGTGGATCTTCGATCTGACCTTGCGTTCGCCGGTGGACTTCCAGCCGACCGAGTGCGACACCGGGGTGGTGCAGATCGACAGCCTCCGACTGGACGAGGCCGAGACCATCCGCAGGGCCGCGGCCTTCTACGCGGACTTTCCGGCGAGGGTCGAGGCCGAACGCGCCTGTCTGGCGTCGATTGGGCCCGCGCTGGTCGTCGGCGACGTGCCGCCGCTGGCGTTTGCGGCCGCGCACGCTGCGGGGATTCCGTCAATCGCGATCGCCAACTTCACCTGGGACTGGATCTACGACGGCTACGAACCGGAGCGGTTCGGAGCGCCCTGGCTCGTGGAACGGATAGCCGAAGCCTGCGCCCATGCCGACCTGTTCTTCCGGCTGCCGATGTGGGGCGGCTTCGAGATGGCACGGCCCGAGGTCACAACCGACCTGCCGCTCGTCGCGCGCCGCTCGACGCGGGACCCGATGGAGACGCGGCGGGCGCTCGGTCTTCCGTGCGACAAGACACTGGTGCTGCTGTCGTTCGGCGGGCACGGGCTCAAAGGGCTGTCGCCGGCGGCGTTCGACAGCTTTGGTGACGAGTACGTCGCGGTGCTGACTGGCCACCTGGAGATGTCACAGGCGGCGCGCGAGAGCCGTCGCGGCGTGATCGAGTTCGACGAGCAGGGGCTGTACGACGCGGGCTGGCGGTACGAGGACCTGGTCGCCGCGGTGGACGTCGTGGCGACCAAGCCTGGATACGGCATCATCGCCGAGTGCGCGGCACACCAGACCGCCCTGCTCTACACCTCGCGCGGGCACTTCATCGAGTACGAGGTGCTCGTGCAGGAGATGCCGCGTTACGTGCGATCGCAGTTCATCCCGCAGGACGCGCTCTTCGCCGGCGAGTGGCGCCCCTACCTGGAGGAACTGCTGTCGCAGGATCGTCCGGAGCCGGCAGACGTCACGGGGGCGGCGGTGGCAGCCGATGAGATAATTGGGAAGCTCTAGCGGGCCGGGCTATGCCTTCACGCAAGTCACGAGCGACCAGATGCGCGGGATGTTCACCTTCTCGATCGACGCGCCGTGAATGCCCGTCTGGGCAAGGAACGCGGGCAGATCGATGTCGGCCCTGAACCCGACGTGGATCGTGAACGGCGAGATCATCCGCTCGATCCGGGAGAGCAGGAAGTTCGAGCTGCGGAAGTGATTGAGGAAGACAATCCGCCCTCCCGGCCGGCACACGCGGCGCATCTCCGCGGCCACCTGGACAGGGTCTGGCACGACGCTGATCACGTAGGACGCGTAGACGATGTCGAACGAGTCATCGGCGAACTTGAGCGCGGCCGCGTCCATCTCGAGGAGGCGGACATTCGTCATTCCCTTCCGCGCGATGCGGTCCCGGGCCTTCTCGAGCATCGAGGAGGAAAAGTCCACGCCGGTCACCGTGCACTCGCGGGGGTAGAGCGACGCGTTGATCCCGGTGCCCACGCCCACTTCGAGGATGTGATCGCCCGGCCTCAGCCCCATGCGCTGAATCGCCCGCAGGCGACCAGGATGCAGCGCGGGGCCGAAGGTCCAGTCGTAGACGGACGCCAGTTTGCCGTAGACGTCCTCGACGAAGTCGTTCTCGACGGCCGTGACCGACAGCGCCCGGCTGGCGGCGTCGAGCGAGGAGAAGTACTCCTGCGTGCGGTCCGACTCTCTCCGTTCGAATAGCGCCATCAACCTCTCCGTGGCCGTCGGTCCAGCCCCGTTTCACTTGGTTTGGATGCAGCCAGCGTCGTTACTGTACTACCGGCTCAGATCAACCGACAAGCGGGAACCGCCCCTTACCGGAGCCCGTCGAGCACCTGGAGCGCGATCTGAATCCGCCCGGTCGCGTTCGACAACTGAACGCCCTGGACGCGATCCCTCACGTTGGCTGCGATCTCCCGTGCAATCGCCACGCCTTCGGCGGCGGCCGCGTCGCCCGGCTCGACCGCCCGCATCCTCCGCAGGTACTCGTCGGGCACCCGCACGCCCGGCACTTCGTTGGCCAGGAACTCGGCGTTCAACAGGCTGTCGAACGGCCACAGCCCGGCAATGATCGGCACCTGGAGGTGGGCGACGCGCTTGGTGAACGCGTCGAAGGCGTCGAGGTCGAAGACCGCCTGCGTGATGGCGAACTCCGCGCCCGCCTCGACCTTGAACTCGAAGCGGCGCACCTCGTCGTCCAGGTTCAGCGCCGTGGGATTGGCGGCCACGCCGATGTGGTACGCCGTCTGCCGCGTCAGCGCCTCGCCGCCGATGTCCACGCCCTGGTTCAGCCGGTTGACCACGTTGGTCAGGCCGATGGAATCGACGTCGTAGACCCCGGTGGCGAAGGCATAGTCGCCGCGACGTGGCGGGTCGCCCGTCACCAGCAGCAGGTTTCGGATTCCCATGGCGTGCGCGCCAAGGAGATCCGACTCCATGCCGAGCAGGTTGCGGTCGCGGCAGGCGTAGTGAAGAACGGTCTCGATCCCGGCCTGCTGCTCGATCAGGACGGCCATCGATATGGCGCTCATCCGGGCAGCGGCCAGCGGTCCGTCGGGGATGTTGATCGCATCCACGCCGTGGATCTTCAGCGTGCGTGCTTCCTCGATGGTCGGGAAGAACTCGTGCCCCCTGGGTGGCGTCAGTTCCACGAGGTGCACGAACGTGCCGTGCGCCATCGCGTAGGCCAGCCGCGACTTTCGCTCGCGGGGCACCGGCGATACCGTCGGCTCCCCCACCGCCACGGGGCTGACACGCGCCGTGCCCGCGCGCGGCGCGGCCGAGGCCGAACCCACCGCCAGCCTGATCTGCCGAATGTGCTCGGGAGTCGTCCCGCAGCAGCCGCCGACCAACCGCACGCCCTTCGAGCTGAACCGCCGGGCGTACGAGGCCATGTACTCGGGCGACGACAGGTAAATCGTCCGCCCCTCGATGTGGCGGGGCTTGCCGGCATTGGGCTGGGCCGAGAGCGGCACATCGGTGGTTGCGGCAAGGCGCTCAACGGTTTCGAGCATCGCGGCCGGCCCGACGCTGCAGTTGACCCCCACGACGTGGGCGCCGCGACGGACAAGCTCGGGACCGAACTTCTCGGGCGGCGTCCCGTCGAGCGTGCTGCCGTGATCCTCGATCGCCATCTGAGCGACGATGGGCAACTTGCAGAGGCTGCGAACCGCGGCGATGGCCGCGCCCATCTCGTTCAGGTCGCGGAACGTCTCGAGGATGAACAGATCCACCGGTCCTTCGAGGAGCGCCGAGACCTGTTCGCGAAAGTACTCCTCCGCCTCATCCACGCCGGTCTTGCCCCACGGCTCGATGCGAATGCCGAGCGGCCCGATCGCGCCGGCCACGTAGGCCTGGTCGCGGGCCGCGTGCCTCGCGGTCCGCGCCCCCGCGATGTTGATGGCCCGGACTTTCTCGGAGAGGCCGAACGACGCGAGCTTGATGCGGTTGGCGCCGAAGGTATTCGTCTCGAGGACGTCGGCGCCCGCCCGCACGTAGTTCAGGTGGACTTCCGCGACGAGGTCGGGCTCGGAGAGGTTCAGCGACTCGAAGCAGCGGTTGACGAACACGCCCTTCGAGTAGAGCATCGTGCCCATGCCGCCGTCGCACACGAGCACGCGGTGATCGATTTCGTCGAGGAAGGGACGGAGCATATCGGCGGTGGCCGCCGTCAGTTCGCGGCCACGAGGAGGTCGGTCTTGTCCCAGATGAAGTCAGTCTTGCTGTAGACGGCCAGCTCGTAGTCCTTGCCCATGAAAATCGCCGACACCGGGCAGGCTTCCTCGCAGTAGCCGCAGAAGATGCAGCGCATCTTGTGGATCTGGTAGATCCTGGCGTAGCGCGGCCCCGCCTGGACCGTGCCGTCGTTCTCGGCCGCTTCCAGGTAGATCGCGTCGGCCGGGCAGGCCACGGCGCACAACCCGCAGGCCACGCACTTCTCGAGTCCCTTCTCGTCCCGCATGAGCACCTGCTTCCCGCGATATTTCGGAAACACCGGCACCTTCTGCTCGGGGTAGTTGACCGTGACGGGCTTCGTGAAGATATACCGGAGCGTGGTCGCAAATCCGACCAAGAGCGCCTTGACCATCCTAAGGGGCCTCCTGGGGGCATGATAACACTTCCGCCCTGGACGGTTTGACACGAGCCCGAGCGGTGACGCAAGCTATCCTCCCGGTGCCACAGGAATCGCACGGCCTCACCGATCAGCAGATCCTGATGACCACGCTGGTCGTCAAGCTCGCGGTCATCGCACTGATCGCCATCGTCCTCGTCCGGTATCACCGGTTCCGAGCCATCCTGCTGACCGAGCGCCGTGCCTGGCCAGACCGGCTCGTGTTCGCGCTCAGCCTCGGCATCCCGATGGGCGCCGGTGTCGTCGCTCGTCTGCTGCTGGGGTACAAGGCGGCCGACCTGACGCTCGAGGCGACGTTTCTGGCCGGGCTGATTGCCGGCCCCTACGCCGGCGCGCTCGTGGGCCTGATGTGCGGCCTGCCGCCGATCTTTGCCGGGGAATTCGGCTCCCTTCCCTTCGCGGTCGGCTGCGGCTTCGCGGGCGGCGGTCTTCGCGAGCTGTGCCCCAAGCCGGACATCTGGCATTTTTCGCCGTTCGTCTTCACGAGCCTTCATCGTCGGGTGTGGCACTCGATGCGGACGCTCCAGGTCGACTGGCAGGTGGTGCTCGTCCTCGCGCCGATCGGCATGGAGGCCATCCGCTTGGCCATCGGACATCGCTTCGGAGTGCACCGCCTCTTCTACCTGGAAGCCACCAACGACTGGACGACGATCCTGCTGATCATCGCCACCGTGCTGGCCATCGCCATCCCGATCAGGATCTGGAACACTGCCCGGATCGAGCACCAGCTCATCGAGCAGGAGAAGCTGCTGATGGCCGCCCGGGTCGAGGCGCTGTCGAGCCAGATCAACCCGCATTTCCTGTTCAACACGCTCAACTCGATCTCTTCGCTCATCCGGTCGAAGCCCGAGACCGCGCGGATGCTGATCGGCAAGCTCTCGAACCTGCTCCGCCGGCGCCTCAAGAGCCGGGACCATTTCGTCACGCTGCGCGAGGAGCTCCAGTCAATCGATCAGTACCTGGACATCGAGGTGGTGCGGTTCGGACCGCAGCTCCACGTCGAGAAGGACATCAGCCCCGACACCCTCGACCTGAGAGTGCCGTCGATGATCCTGCAGCCGCTGATCGAGAACTCGATCAAGCACGGCCTGACGGCCAAGCTCGGCGGCGGCACCGTCACGCTCCGAAGCTTCCGCTCCAACGACCAGATGATCATCGAGGTCGCGGATGACGGGTTCGGGATGTCGGCGGAGCAGTTGCAGAAGGCGCTGTCGGCGGGCATCGGGCTGAGCAACGTCAATGAGCGCCTGAGCGTCACCTACGGCGCCAACCACCAGCTGAAACTGACGAGCGCCGCGGACACGGGAACCTGCGCGCGCATCGAGATTCCCCTCCAGGCGGCCGTCCAACGGGTCAGCGCCTGACGCTCGATCGAGGAACGACATGGACCTTCGAGCCCTGGTGGTCGATGACGAGCAACTGGCCCGGGACGAGCTCTGCTTCCAGCTGGAACAGCTCGGCGGCGTAGAGATTGCCGGACAGGCGGGGAACGGGGTCGAGGCGATTGACGCCATCGAGCGGCTCCGCCCGGACGTCGTCTTCCTCGATATCCAGATGCCCGGGTTGAGCGGGTTCGAGGTGGCCAGGCGCGTGGTGGCCCTCGGCCTGAGCACCCACATCGTGTTCGTGACGGCCTTCGACCAGTACGCCCTCGAAGCGTTCGAAGTCAACGCGGTCGACTACCTCCTGAAGCCGGTGGAGCCGGCCCGCCTCGAACAGGCCCTCCAGCGTGCCCGCCGGAGGATCGACGCGAAAGCCCCGTTGAACGAGCACATCGAGAAAATCGTCAAACTTGTGGGTGACCGGCAGCAGTGGCGGGGACAGGTTGCCGTCAAGGTGGGAGAACGATTTCTGCTGGTCCAGACCGATGATATGATCTACGCGTCCTTGAATGGAGATACGATATCTATAGTGACGGGACAAGTGTCCGGAACCTCGAATTACCGGACGCTCGACGAGCTGCAGGCGCGCCTCGACCCGGACGTCTTCTGGAGGGTGCACCGCTCTCATCTCGTCAACATCAACAAAATCAAGGAGATAGTCCCCTGGTTCAGCAGGAATTACATCCTCAGGATGAAGGACGGGAAGGGCACGGAAATCCCGGTGAGCCGGTCGCAGACCAAGCGGCTGCGGGAGTACCTGAAACTGTAGTCGCCGATGAGGCGTTGCCGACGCCGGTCCAGGCGCCGCCCCCGACACCGGAGCCGTCCGCCCGCCCGATACAACCCGAGCCCTGGCTGCCGTGGGCGTCCTCCCCGCCGGAGTGGTCGTCTGCCCTTACGCCGGTCATCGCCCCGTCCGTCCGCAGCACGCGACCGTGGCCGAAGCGTGGAACCGTCTCCCGCGCGGTGACGCTGACGCGCATCCGCGAAGAGATCTGGGCGTGGGTCAAGACCGTCGCGTCGGCAGCCGTCTACGCGGTCCTCATCGTCACGTTCGGGTTCCAGGTGGCGAGGGTCGAGGGGATGAGCATGGCGCCCACGCTCGAGGATCAGGACCGGTTGATTGTCAACAAGTTGATCTACCGGATCAGTTCCCCGCGCAAGGGCGACATCGTGATGCTCTATTACCCGGTGAACCCGGACAAGTCGTTCGTGAAGCGGGTGATCGCGGAGGAAAACGACCTGGTCCGCATTGTCGACGGCCGCGTCTACGTGAACGACGTGCCGCTCGAGGACGACTACGTGCCGAGCGAGTTCCGCAGCCACGACGACTTCGGACCGCTGATGATCCCGGAGGGGTACTACTTCGTGATGGGCGACCACCGGAACAACAGCTCCGACAGCCGCCACTGGGGGATGGTGCCGAAGAAGTACATCATCGGCAAAGTGCAGGTGCGGTGGTGGCCGCTTCCCGAGGCGAGGGTGTTCAATTAGGCGTAGATCGTGTCGATCACCGACCGCCAGCGCTGCTCCACCACCTGCCGACGGACCTTCATCGTCGGCGTCAGTTCTCCACGCTCCATCGTGAATTCGGTGGGCAGGAGCGCGAAGCGCTTCACCCGCTCGAACTGCGCGAGACTGCCGTTCAGCCGGTCGAGCACCTCCTGATAGAGCCGCAACACCTCGGGGTGGCGCACCAGTTCCTCGCGTGACGCCGCGTGCAGCTTCATCGCTTCGAACCGCGCCTCGAGCTTCGCGAAGTCGGGCACGAGCAGGGCGGCCGGAAACTTCCGCTGTTCGCCGATCAGCACAGCCTCGGACACGAGCGGGTCGGCTTTCAGCAGGTTTTCGAGCGGCTGCGGGGCAATCTTCTTGCCTCCCGACGTCACGATCAGGTCTTTCTTGCGGTCGGTGATCGTCAGGTACCCGTCGTCGCTGAGCTGCCCGATGTCGCCGGTGTGGAGCCAGCCGCCGACGAGCGCCTCGGCCGTGGCTTCGGTGCGTTGGTAGTAGCCCTGCATGACATTGGGCCCGCGCACGAGGATCTCGCCGTCGGAACCGATGCGGACCTCCACGCCCGGGAGCGGCTTGCCCACGGTTCCGAGCCGCGGCGCGTCGGGCGGGTTCGCCGTGATGCCGGGCGAGCTTTCCGTCAGGCCGTAGGCCTCGAGGATTGGCAGGTTGATGGCGAAGAAGAACTCGCCGATCTTCGGCGAGAGCGGCGCGCTGCCCGACACGAGAAAGCGGAGGCGGCCGCCGGTGCGCTCACGGATCTTGGCAAAGACCAGGCGGTCGGCAATCGCGCGTTTCACGCCCAGCAGCGCCGACGGCTTGCCACCAGCAAACCAGATGCGCGTGTAGTCGTAACCCACGCCGATCGCCCACGTCGCCAGCGCCTTCCGCACTCCAGTCAGCTTGCTCAGCCCTTCATGGATCGCGTCATCGAACTTCTCCCACGCCCGCGGCACACCGGTCATGACCGTCGGCTTCACGCGCTGGAGGTCGCGCGCAACGCTGGTCATCGTCTCGGCGAAGTAGACGCTGACGCCGTCGAACAGGCTGCGGAACAGGACCACCCGCTCGAACACGTGGCTGAGCGGCAGGAACGACAGGAGCCGGTCGGACGGGTCGAGGCCAATCCACCCCTTTGTCGCGATGACGTTGGAGATGATGTTCCGGTGGGTCAGCATGACCCCTTTCGGATCGCCGGTCGTGCCCGAGGTGTAGACGATCGTCGCCAGCGAGTTCGGCTGGACACGTGCGGCCGTCTCACGGTAGCGGTCCGCCGCGCCCGGGTCGGTGGCCAGCATCTTCTCGCCGGACGCGATCATCTCGGCAATCGTCAGCACGCGGAACGGCCCGCCCTCGGCGTCCCCGTCCATCACGATCACCGCCTGGAGGTCGTGGACGCCGGCGGTCACCTCCATGATCTTCGCGACCTGCGCCGCGTTGGAGACGATGGCAAACCGCGACGCGCTCTCGGCGAGGATGAACCACATCTGCGGCGCGGAGAGCGTCGGGTAGACGGGGACGGTCACGGCGCCGGCGGTCAGGACGGCCAGGTCGCTGATGACCCACTCGGGCCGGCTCTCGCTGACGAGGGCGACGCGGTCTCCCGGCTGAAGGCCCAGGGCGCTGAGGCCCAGGCTCAGCGCGCGCGTCTGGTCGAAGAACTGTTGGGTAGACAGCTGACGGGAGCCGTTCTCCTCGCAGCGGCACACGAAGTCCGGCTTGGCGAACAACTCCACGCAACGGAAGGGCAAGTCAGCCAATGTGAGCTGGTCGTTGGTTTTCACACGAATGCGGATTCTACTCAGTACCCAGCGTCCTTGTCCACTACGTTCGTCAGCGCCTCGCCGCGCAGGTAGCGGCCGAGGTTTTCCGCCAGCAGACCCACCGCCAGGGTCCAGTAGTCGTCGCGGAACGCCGACGTATGCGGCGTAATCAGGACGTTCGGCAAATCCCAAAGCGGGCTCGATGAGGGCAGCGGCTCGTGCTCGAACACGTCGAGAGCCGCCCCGGCGATGGTTCCGCGCGCAAGCTCGACCGCGAGTTCGTCCTCCCGCACGAGTTTGCCTCGCGAGACATTGATGAACACGGCATCGGGCTTCATTCGCCGCAGCTGATCCGTGCCGATCAACCCGCGCGTGTCGCCGGTCAGGGGCGCTGCCAGCACCACCACGTCGGACTGCCCGAGCAACGCGCCCAGTTCCGTGTGGGGATAGACGACCGACACGCAGGAAGGACGCCGGGCCAGCACGTTCCGGCGGACGGCCACCACGTCCATGCCGATCGCGAATGCGAGCTGCGCAATCGCGCTGCCGATCGCGCCGAGTCCGATGACGCCCATCCGTCGCCCGCGAAGCAGGCGGAACTTCGCCTGCCCCTCCTTCGTCCAGCTGCGGTCAGCCTGGCGCCGGATGGCCAGGTGGATCTGCCGGAACAGCACGATGGCTACCGCGATGACATGCTCCGCCATCGCGTCGCCGTGGATGCCGCGCGCGTTGGTGAGCACCACCGCGCTGGCCCGCAGTTCCGGGAACAGCAGGCCCGCCACCCCGGCCGCCGGGCTCTGGATCCATCGAAGCCTGGTCGCGGCGGCAAATTCGTCCGGCTTCAGGCGCGAGAGAAAGGCGATGTCGGCGTCCGGCAATTCGCGCAGCCGATCGGCCAGAGAAGGCGCGTTGACAACCGTGATCTGCGGGAACAGGCGCTGCAGGCGATCGACCTCGGGAAGAGGGAGCGTCCAGGCGGGGTCCGAGTAGATCGAGGTGACGACCTTCATCCCCTGCGCCACTCTCCGGACCTGCCGCCCCGCTTCTCCATCAGCCTGATCTCGCCGATCACCATCGTCTTGTCCACGGCCTTGACCATGTCGTAGATGGTCAGCGCCGCGACCGACACGGCCGTCAACGCCTCCATCTCGACCCCGGTCTGTGCGCTGGTGCGGGCGCGGGCTTCGATGTCGTAGCCACCTCGCGTCGGCGTCAGCACGATGTCCACGTGCGTCAGCGGGAGCGGGTGGCACAGCGGGATCAAGTCGGCAGTGCGCTTGGCCGCCATGATCCCGGCCAGGCGCGCCGTCTGCAGCGGGTCGCCCTTGGCGATGCGTCCGGCGCGAATCGACGCCAGCGCCGCGGGGGCGATGGCGATGTGCCCCCGCGCGACTGCCTCCCGGGCGGTCGTGGCCTTCTTGGTCACGTCCACCATCCGGATACGGCCCTCGGCATCGACGTGCGACAGACGTGTGGTCGGGGACTTACTTCGTTTTGCCATTGGCTGTATTCGCCAAATAGTAGGCGAGCCCGTCGAGGAAGACGGTGAGATCGACGTTCTTCAGCTTGATCCCCGGCGGCACCGTCACCGTGCCCGGCGCAAAGTTGAGGATGGCCCGCAGTCCCGCCGCCACCGCGACGTTCACCACCTGTTGCGCGACATTCGCGGGCACGGCAATCATCGCAATGCGGATGCCTTCCTTGCGGACGACGGTTGGCAACCGCCGGATGTCGAAGATCGGCACTCCACCGCGCGACTCGGTCCCGACCTTGGCCGCCGCGCGGTCGAACAGGGCCACCGGCACGAAGCCGTCCCTCGGGAAGCCGGGATAGTCGGCGAGCGCCTGCCCGAGGTTGCCGGCGCCAATCACCGCGACCCGGATGGGATCGCCGAGGCCGAGAACCTTCCGAAGATGCGCGGCCAGGCCGTCCACCGAGTAGCCGACGCCGCGGACGCCGAACTCGCCGAACCACGCCAGGTCCTTGCGGATCTGGGCCGCGTTCAGGTGAAACTGCGCGGCGATCGCATGCGACGAGACGGTCCTGACGCCGCTGGCGGCCAACTGACCCAGACAGCGCACGTAGATAGAAAGACGATTGGTGGTCAGCTCGGACACGTGTTCGCTGGCCGTTCGGTTCTTGCTCTGTGGTGTCACAAGGTTGTCGCGATTGTACGGAACGCGTTCGCCTTAGGTCAAGCGCCGTTCCTCGCGGGCCGCCCGCCTGGCGTTCGCTCGCCAAAATCAGGCAGGCGCGTGCTAAGATGCGCCCTCATGACACAGCCATCTTCCGACCAGAAGGGTCAATCCGGCTTCCAGCCGCTCGTGCCCGACAATTCGACGATGAGCGAGTTCACGTTCCGGGCGCTGGTGCTGGGTCTCGTGATGTGCGTCGTGCTCGGGGCCGCCAACGCGTACCTGGGCCTTCGGGCGGGCATGACGATCGCCGCCACCTATCCCGCGGCCGTGATCGGAATGGCCGTCCTGCGCCTCTTCAAGGGCAGCGTGCTCGAAGAGAACTTCGCCCGGACGGTCGGCTCGATCGGCGAGTCGGTGGCCGCCGGCGCCATCTTCACCATTCCGGCATTCGTCATGCTGAAGCTCTGGAAGTTCGACTCGGCGCACATGTTCCAGGAATACATCCTGGCCTCGTGCCTGATGATCCTCGGCGGCCTCCTCGGGATCATGTTCGTCACGATCCTCCGCCGCGTGATGGTGGAAGACCCGGGCCTGCCCTTCCCCGAATCGGTGGCCGCGGGCGAGATCCACAAGGCCGGCCAGAAGGGAGCCGAGGCGGCGCTGCAACTGTTCCGCGCGATGGGCGTGGGCGCGGTCGTGCGGTTCCTCGACGGGTTCGGCATCTTCCGCTCGTCGAACGACTTCGCAGTCGGGATCGGCACGCTCAAGCAGAGCTTCGTGAAGCTCGGCCTGACCGATGCGGCAGTGAAGGTGCCGACCGGCGGGATTACCAGCTTTTCGGCACCCGCGGTCACGCCCGCCTACCTGGGCGTCGGTTACATCATCGGGCCCGAGCTGGGCGCGTTGAACTTCGCCGGCGGCCTGCTTGCGTGGGGCCTGTTCGTGCCACTGCTCGTCTACTTCGTCGGGCCGACGCTGATCGATCAGTACCTGGCGCTCAACAACGGCAACGAGGCGGCTGCGTGGGCCGGCATCGTCGCACACCTCTACCGCTTCATCGTCCGTCCGATCGCGGTGGGCGGGATGCTCGTCGGCGCCTGCTTCACGCTGTTCAAGATGCGGAAGAACCTGATCCTCGGCATCAAGCGCGGCATTGCCGACGTGAAGAAATCGTCGGCGGCCCAGGCGGCCACGCAGCGGACGCAGCAGGACCTGTCGCTGAGGATCGTCGGCCTCGCCATCGCGGTCATCGTGGCCCTCATGGTGACCCTGTACTTCTATTTCACGCGCTCGCTCCTGTCCGCGGGCGTCGCCGCGCTGGTCATGTTCGTCACCGGGTTCTTCTTCGCGGCGGTCTCAGGCAACCTCGTCGGGATGATCGGATCGTCGAACAACCCGCTGTCGGGCCTGACGCTGGCCACCGTGGTCGTCGCGGCGCTGACGATGGTCATCGTGGGCGCGAAGGGGGATGAGGGCGTGCTCGCGGTGCTCGCGGTCGCCGCGATTGGCTGCGTCTCCTCGGCCGTGGCGGGCGAGATGCTGCAGGACTTGAAGGTCGGCCACATCCTGGGCGGCACGCCCTGGAAGATGCAAGTGGGCGACGTCATCGGCGTCATCTTCGCGGGCGCCGTGATGTTCTTCCCGCTCTACCTGATGCACACCTCGGACATCGCGCAGTTCGGCGAAGCGGTAGGCGGCTTCGGCGGCAAGACCTACGCGGCCCCGCAAGCCGGCTTGATGGCGGCGCTGTCGTCCGGCATCGTGGGCGGCGAGATGGCGTGGCCGCTGGTGCTGGTCGGCATCGCGATGGGCTTCTCGTTCATCCTGATCAAGGTCCGGAGCCCCATGCTGTTCTCGGTGGGCATGTACCTCCCGCTCGAGACGACCGCGGCCATCTTCGTCGGCGGCCTCGTGCGCGGGATCGTGGACAAGATGCGCGACAAGCGTGGTTACAACGCGGCGCAGAAGGCGCGCGTCGAGAACGCCGGGGTACTGGCGGCGTCGGGCCTGATCGCCGGAGAAGCCCTGGTCGGGCTGTTCATCGCGGCCGTAGTCGGGCTTCGAGCCGAGCACAAATTCTGGCACGCATCGGGCTTCGAGAGCCTGGTGCCCTGGATGGCCATCCCCGTGCTGGCGTTCCTGGTCTGGTACCTGATTGCGGTGCCGCTGCGCAAGGCGGGCGATGCCGATGAGCCGGCTCCGCCAACGGCAGTGATGTAGCAGGAGTCAGGAGTCAGGAGTCAGGAGACAGGAGTCAGGAGTCAGAACACAGGAGTCGGGAGTCGGGAGACAGGAGTCGGGAGACGGGAGTCAGGAGACAGAACACAGGAGTCGGGAGTCGGGAGACGGGAGTCAGTGGAGAGAGCCGGTGCGAGGGTCAGCCGCACCGGCTCTTCTGTTTCTTGGCGATTCGAGGCACGTCTCGCCCGTGCCACGGGCCCGTCAGGGGACAATCCGGAACGCGGCCAACACCTTCTGCGTCGTCGTCCCCTGCATGATCGTGGTCTCCAGTACGTAGTCGCCGATGCTGAGCGGCGCCAGCGTCACTTCACCCGACACGATCTTCGCGCCGTCCTCGTCGCGCTCGCTCGCGGTGACCGGCAGGCTCAGCGGGTTACCCGCGCGATCGAGCAACCGCACCGCGCTCGACGTCATCGGTCCCGCGACGACTACCTCCACCTTCACCCGTTCCTGCCGCCGGAATCGCAGGTCGCCGGCCGGCATCCAGGCCGGCCCGCTGAACGGGCCGCGCCGGAAGATGACCGGCTGGCCGATCGCCACCGCTCCTGCCGTCGGCCACTTCGGCACCGTCACGTGCAGCGTTTCCGTGCTCCCCAGCGTCGTCCCGGTCGGCTTGCTGCTCACGCGCAGCGTGTAGTCCCCCGCCGTCTGACCGGCCGGCACCCCCACGCGCATCACAAAACTCCGCGCCTCGCGCGTCAGGGTCTGGCGCGCGGTCTCGAGGTTGGCCTTGTCGGGCGCCGTCACCGTGACGTTCACCTCGGCGCCTGCCTTCCACTGCTCGTCCCGCGTCGCAATCGCCGGGTCCCATTCGCCCACGAGCCACAGGGTCGGTCGCATGGCGCCGTCCGCGCCCGCCACCCACGTGTAGCCCACCTGCGCATGAACCGTCGCATCCGCGCGGATCTTCCCGAGCCCCGACACGGCCCCGGCCACCGGCGAGGCCGGGCTCCCCGGCGTCGTCGTGGCGCTGGCGCGCGACGCCACTTCTTCCTTCGTCGCCGCACGGTATCCGCGCCGCGCACGGACATCGACCCCGGGACGCTTCACGCGCACCTTGATCGATCGGAACCGCCCGTCGAACTTCGTGTTGGTCGAGTAGTAGCCGAGCAGGTAGTACGACGTCAGGTCGTCGATGACCCGCCGCAGCCCGCGGTCGATGTCGTTGCTGTTGACGATGGCGATGCCGTCGGTCGCGCCCGCGAGGGTCTGCAGCGAGTCCAGCCGGGAGCTCAACCGGCTGGCGTCGGTCGTCAGGTCGATCATCTCGTCGGCCAGCGACGTGTCGAACACCACGAGGCCGCGCGGGTCGAGCGGGTAGAAACTGACGTTGGCCCGATTCGCGTCATCGAGCATGGTGCGGAAATCGCGGGCGTGGTCTTCCTGCGACAACCGGAAGCGGTCGGCATCGCAGCGGGCCTGGTACTGAGAGCCGGCATTCGCCTGCCCGGCAGTGGTCCGCGTGAGCTGGGTATTCGGCTGATACAGGAGCCAGCCCTCGCTGACCGCCAGCACCGCCTTCCGTTCCTCGCGGATGCCTCCCAGGTGGACGACCAGTTCCTGGAGTGAGTCGAGCGTGATCCGCTCGCGGCGCCGCTGGATCATCTCGCGCGCGATGGCCGACATCCGGCCCGTCTCGCCGAGCCCCTGCGGATAGCACTGCATGTACTGCTCTTCGATCGGTTCGAACTGTGTGATCGAATCGCGCCGGCTCCAGCGGTAGAACTTGTCCACCAGTTCCTCTACGCTGGCCGTGCGCCGGGCGAACGTGACCGTGGATGCCGGCAATTCCGGCGTCGTGACGGCAATCAGATCGTCCGGGCCGAGCGCCCGCTGCAGGAACCGGATCAGCGCGTCGCGCACCGACATCGCGCCCGATTGCGAGATGTGATACGTGTCGAGGTAGAGGACGAAGAGGCGCGCCTTCGAATCGGCGGCCATCTCGCGCGACTGCGTCACGGTATTCGGCTCTGGCGCGCGGGCTCTGTCCTGCTGAGTCGGCGCCTGGACTACGACGTGCTCGAACGTCTGGATCTGCTGCGGGACGTTGTCCTCCAGCACCTCGAACTCCTCCTGCCGGAGGTCGACGATCGGTTTCCCGCCGGCGGTCGGATAGACGTCCACGCGGACGAAGTTCGCTTCGGCGCGGAAAACCGGGCGCTGTTCCTGGGGCGCCTGCCCCTGGGTGGCGGGAGGCTTCTGAGTCGCGGGTGGCGTCGGCGGCTGCTGCCCCTGGGCCAGCACGAGCGACCCGAATGCGGCGGCCAGCGTCGCAACCAGGAGTCTGCCAGTGATACCGGCAGCGGACGAGGCGACGGTCGATGACGGCATAAGTGTCCTTGGCGGGCCACGAGGGCTTCGAGATCTTCTTCAGCTTTGCACAATCGGCGCCAGGCGCTCTCGGCAGGCAGTGACCAGTTTTCAGTGGTCAGTGGTCAGTCCGTCACGCGGTCTCACTGGCAACTGACAACTGGCAACCGATAACTACGTGTCGCGCTCAATCCCCCGCGTCAGCCCTCTGACAGCGCATCATGCGCTCGATCTGCCCACGCGCCATGGCAATCAGCCGGTCGCGGTCGTCCAGCGTCATCCCGGTGGTGTCGATCGGTTCGCCAATGCGAACGTCGACCGTCACCGGCCGAATCAGGCGGCTACCCTTGTACATAGCGGCCTTCCCCCCGAGAATCGCGACAGGCACGAGCGGCACCTGTGCCTTGATCGCCATGATGAAGCCGCCCTTCTTGAACGGCAACAGCTCGCCGGTGCGGCTTCGCGTGCCTTCCGGGAACACCAGGAAGGAGTGGCCTCGCTCGACTGAGGCCGCCGCCTGATCGACCGCCTGCTGGGACTGTTCCGGGTTCTGCCGTTCCACCGGGATGAACCCGGCCATCTGGGCCGCCTGGCCGAGGATCGGTATCTTGCCGAACTCCACCTTGTAGAGCACGTGGAGGCGCGGGTGCAGGATGTGAAACAGCAACGGGGCATCGATGTTGCTGGTGTGGTTGGCGCAATAGACGGCGGTGCGTCCCCGCGGCAGCCGCTCCTGGCCGACGATTCGGTGCGTAATGCCGGAGAGGGCGAGGCCCAGTCCGACGCCGCCGTGTAAGAGTACGTAGAGGAGACCGGGACGATTGAAGAGCCACGCGATCAACAGCCCTGGCGGTCCCACCAGCAGCGTGTAGGCCGAGATGGCGACATACGTCGCGAGCGACCGGCTGGCGGCGACCATCAGCGGGATGCCGCGAAGCGGCACTGGGACGGCGGCTACCGAACCGACCACGGTGGGACGGTAATCGGCCCTGAATGTCATCAGTCGCATGATACACGAAAGGCCCGGACCGACTGGGGATCCAGGCCTTTCAGCTGCCGGGGCAGAACATCTTCTGCCCCGACCGGGATGGCGATCTCTCGTCTACGACGCCCGGATGGCGCGCCGCGCGACGACGGGAGCCGGAACCCGCAACACCGTCTTGGCGGCCACGGCGCGTGCGGCCACGCGCATACGCGCGGTCAGCGAACGGTCGAGCGCGCGATCGACGCGCGCCTCGATGACCGGCTGGCCTTCATGGAGCACTTCAGAGATCTCGGAGACCACCAGGAACCTGGCGCGGTCGAGCATGCGCTTCTCGCGGAACGACAGGTTCTTCGACTTGCTGAGGAGCGTGAGGCTCTTCAGCACGTCGGCCACGTCGTGGACCAAGCCGCTGCGCATTTTTTCCGAGTTATCCTTGAACCGCCCCTTCCAGTTCTGCTGGGTGTCGATCTTGCCGTCGCCGAGGAGGCGAAACAGGCGATCGACTTCGGTATCCCCAATGGCGCGGCGCAGGCCCACGCACTCAACGTTACCAACAGGCACGAGCACCGTTGTCTCGTTCGAGGTGATACGGAGGGAATAGAACCCGCAGGTAGTGCCGAGAATAGTTTTTTCTTCGATACGCTCGATGACGCCGAGACCGTGATTCGGGTAAATGACCTTGTCACCGATCTGGAATGTCACGTGTCCCCCGTTCTAGGAAGGGTTTCATCAGGAGGCGATGGGATCTCGACTGGCAATCAGTATACAGGACGGCACGAGAAATCGCAAGAGAACTGGCCACAATTCCAAGATGTTCGTCTTATGTTCGCTTTCCGAAACCGCACACCCGAAGCCCCCAGGACGCTCGAGTCGGCCGCTTCTTGTTGGTGTGTATCGACTTAGCGACAAGTTGAGCCTCGGCTCCGCGGCTCGCAAGTCCTTGGGGCTCTCTCTCCTGCCTGGCCCATTAGTAGGGTTCTGCGATCCTCGTTCTGCATCGAACGTCGTAAGTCGGTACTGACGATGAAGGGTCGGGGCTGACGATGAAGGGTCGGGAACGGACGGTTCTGACTGAAGGGTTTCGGCGATGCGCGCGGCCGCGGTATACTGTCATTCCTCTCCGAGTGCCGGAGTGGCGAAACTGGCAGACGCGCGGGACTCAAAATCCCGAGAGGCTCACGCCTCGTGAGGGTTCGACTCCCTCCTCCGGCACCATTAAGTCGACCCCCTTCAGACACTTACGGCGACCGCGGCTCCACACAGCCCCGTGCGCGAAGACCGCCGTGGGGCAACCGTGGGGCAATTCGCGGGAAAGCCACGAGGCTGGGCAAGGTGGGCCGACGCGGCAGCGGACG